>DNDO01000041.1 GCA_003484265.1 Anaerolineae bacterium | reverse complement strand
CAAAGTTAAACCGTCCGGCGGCACAATCATAAAGGCGATCCACTCCTTTCCCGGCGGTCGCCGCTTCCATTTTGCCGACCCGAACGGTAATGAATTTGCGGTCTGGTCTGAATAATCAATAACGCAAACTCATTCGGTGACTTCCCCCAACAACCATTGTCTTACCAACGCCTCTTCCTCAGGGTTCAATTCAAACTGTGCTGTCCGGCATAGATTGATCGTGTTTTCCACCATTTTTTCTCCCAAACCTTTAGCTGTCTCTTCTCCTTTTGAGCCGAGGCGATGACCAATATAATACAACCCGGTCAACACAAAGTTGACGTGGGAACGGGCGATCGGTGCGCCATGCTCGATGCATTGGTCACGGACGGTACGGGAGGTCCGCGTCATCTTATAACCGCGTTCATTGACTTCGCGGGCGATCTCGCTGAAAAGAATTGCGTAATGCGCCGGAAGCAAATAGGGCATATCGGTGAGGCGATGGATCTTTCGAGCCAGCGGCGCAAGCTCCGCATACTGGGTGGAGAAAACATCCTGATTTGTTGGTTCGACGACAATTTCCTCCTCTCCCTGCTCATCGGCGGAGAACGAATGCCGGTTCGGATCGTACAGGTAGCTTGGTCCTTCAGATGATAACAGAAGCGGCTCAAGATCCAGTTGTTGGAGAAGATTCTTGAATGTCCCTGCGCCAAGCCAGCCTGAAGCTACCTCCTGATCGCCAAATCTTCGCATGACGCTCTGCGCTAGAACGTTTAGCGCGATAGGAGTAGGAGATGCCCCGACAAGGTTTGTAACCCAGGTTGAAACTTGATCCCGCAATCCAATCAAGCTTGTATCCGATTGCAGATTCCTGTCTTTCTCGTTCGCAGATAAAAGCCAGCCGGCAAATACCTTTCGTGCAACAGACCATGAATCTTCATCTTCAAGAATGACGAGGTCTTTGTGTAATTCCACAATTGCCTGGGTCAGTCTTCTCAAAGATTTATAGCCCAGCCAATGATTGCTCTGTTTGAAGCCGGGAAACTCTTTGTAGATCGCGGGCAGGTCATTGGCTGGGATTCCGGTTGGCAGCATTGCCCCCTCATGGACACGATCTGCCATATTTTTGAGAAGCTTTTTATCCACCTTATTGGCGCCTACGTTGTTCTCTACTTCATGTTCATCATCTTGATAACTGATACCAAGTGCGGTCTCTAGAAATGCGCTGTCCTTGATTAACTGGTCGCATGCGGCGCGATAGGCAGGGGATGAATACCCGACAGAAAGGACCGCGCTATAGCGGGCATGTTTTCTGATCTTCAATAAGACCGGCGTAAAATCGGCATCCCCTGAAAAGATGATGAACTCATGAAAAAATGTATCGTGACTTAATGTATCAAGCATGTCCATAACCATATGGATGTCGGTGCTCGTTTTCCCTTGTGCAGTAAGCGGCGGGCAATCAATCACCTCGCAGGCCGAGCGGATGAATTGAGGACGATATTCAGAGAATGAATTCGGGTTTAAATAACAACGCCGGATCAGGATGCGCCTGCTGGTGAAGTCACTGCCTGGGTAGTTCATCGGCAGTTGCCGTTCCAGCCATCCCAGCCAGCGGTCAGGGTTGGATGCGAATTTCTCAGCGGCCTGCTTGTCCTGTTGTTCCAGCGTGATGTAGATATTGTCGAAATCGATAAATAACGCAGATTTCATTTGCGAAGAGTTTTTAAGTTGTGTTTCCAAGTTTGAATCCTCCTTGATTTATATCGTTCGAATGCGAGCGATCTAATTATAGTGCGAACAACTGATTTATCTGATATCAAAATATTCGAATTTATAATTTTTTATTGCCCCTTCATCAACTCATCCAGCAGGGTCGCGGGGACCTGCACAGCGATTACTTCCCCGCGCACGGTGACAATTCCGTTCGCCATGAGCGATTCTTCGATGATGACTTTGCGCCCTTTGAGTTCCTTCACCCTCGCGCGGATCTCGAGTTCCACGTTCAGCGGGGTTGGCTTAAGATAATCAACATGCAGCGAAGCAGTTAAGAAACGCGTGTTGGGTTCGGCATGGGGATCAACATCTTTTACGGATTTATACATAGCAGCGGCGGCAGTCCCTGTTCCGTGACAATCTATCAGCGAGGCGAGCAATCCACCGTAGACGAAGCCAGGCACTGAGATGTGGTAAGGCTTGGGCATGAAGTGACAGACAGATTCTTGACCGTCCCAATAGCTTTTGATCTGATGCCCATGCTCGTTTAGTTTGCCGCATCCGTAACAATGGGCGAGGGAGTCGGGGTAATAGTCTTGGAATGATTTTTGAGTCATTTGGCAATCCTAATTTTTATCTTGGAATGGCGATGTCGTGCTTGAAAGATAAGCAGTCCACTTATTACTTTGGTCTTACTTCATCTCAGCGAAGGCACCTCGCTTAGACATAAATATCGAAAGAGTATCAAACGCCTGTTAAGAAGGAGGCGGGGTGATCGTCAATGAGGGAGTCGGCTCAGCAGTAGGCGCATCTCCTTGCAGAATGAACTGCCCCACCACTTTCCAGTCCAACCCCACAAACAACTGCACTTCGTATACACCAGGCAGCCATTCCTCGGCTGGCGCTTCCCATTCTGTAAATCCGAAACCTCCTGTTTCGCCATCCCATGGCAATGTTTCAAAATGAACAAGTTCATCGTCGCGGAACCATAGCGCCGTCCATTGCACATTGGCTGACATACCATCATAGGTGAAAACCGCGCACATATAACGGACAGGTGCCTGAAAGACTGTCGCGGGTGTGTAATCGTTAAAGTTCGAGCAATTAAGCGTAAACTGGAGTGGACTGAATACAGCGGCAGGGTTTGGCGTCACTTCGCTCACGAACAAAACTTCGATGGCAGGCGGGATGAATGGCGTTGGTGTAACAGTGGCTGTATCGGTCACTGACGGCGTATCGGTGATCGTGGGCGGGAGAGTGATCGTTGGTGAAAGCGTGATGGTAGGCGACAGAGTAATCGTAGGTGTGGGCGATGGCGTAAGTGAAGGAGGAAAATAACGATAGGCTACCGGCTCACCAAACATATATAACAGGACGGCAAAGCCGAACAACATAATTGAAATGAGGATAACGAAAAGCCCGCCTCTTTCGCGCTGACGTTTGATTCTGTAAAAGGTCAGCCGCCGCGCTGACAGCCATACGGTGTAACCGGAACGAAAAACGAGAACTGCACCGATCACCAAAAACACAATGGCGGTAATAAGGCCTGCACGAATATCCATGCGAGGGATTATAGCAGGTGGAATAAATCCAGGTGACAGTCACTTTGCTGGTGACTGTCACCAATATCTTCTAAATCTTCAGGGAGTCGGTGTGACCGTTACTGCTGGAGCGGTGCGGAAAATTCGGGGATCTACCCAGAGCGCGCGGTCGTTGGACGCCGACCCGAGTGAAAGGACTGTCAACACAAATTTCACATCTCTTCCGGCCAGTGGACTCAGGTCAAGGTCTACTGTGAAGTAACTGCCCTCGTACCTTTCACCGAACGCCCAAAAATCACGGATGATCCCATCCGAGAGTTGGTAATCCACACGGAACAATACACCGCAGAATGTAGCACCTCGCTCACAGTTGACGATTGCTCTGAAGCGGTCCCCTTCCTGTATTTTGACCGATGGGTAAACAGCACGGATGTACCCATTGAAGACATTTTGCGGAACAGTCAACAGACTCGGTGCGATCGTACTCGTACCGTCTTCAAGACGCGCTAAACTCTGTTTCAAGATATATCCATCCCGGTCGAGGTTTCTACCAGGGCAATCCAATGTCCCCGCGCCACTTGTCCACTGGGCGGAACAGGCGTTGGCAGTGAAGTCATAGGCTGTGCCCGTTACCACCGGGGCTTTGACGCGAACGTCCACCCAGAATGGACGGTTGGCTGTGGGAGTTGTTCCAAAAATCTCACCGCGTTCGTTTCGGATCTGCCAGTTACCGCGATAGTCGCCTTCAAAGATGGGGGCGGTGAAGTTCATTGCGATGTCAATTGTTTCACCTGGGGCGACTTCTTCGGACAAGAAGGTCAGGTTTCTTCCGCCCAACAAATCGCCGCTGACGAATACAAGCCGATAATTTGTTGTCCACGTGCAGGTACCGTTATTTTTGAGCCGCCATATCTTAGTGAACGAACTCCCCGGCTCAATAGTGGACCCATCTGGAATGGTCACATCGCCGACAAAATCGATCCGGTCACAACCGCGGTTGGGAGTGGGAGTCGGCGACTGGAACGGAGTCCTAGTCGGAGTGAGTGTCCGTGTAGGAGTGTTCGTCGGCGTGCTGCTAGGCGTGAAGGTCGGTGTGGACGTTGGGGTGTTGGTAGGAGTATACGTAGCCGTGTTTGTCGGCGTTCGAGATGGCGTATTGGACGGCGTGAATGTAGCAGTCCGTGAAGGTGTCGATGTATTGGTCGGTGTGTTCGAGGGCGTACGCGTCGGCGTGAACGTCAATGTGGGTGTGCTTGACGGCGTTTGAGACGGGGTATTGGAGGGCGTTAATGTAGGGGTCCGTGAAGGTGTCGATGTATTGGTCGGTGTTTTCGAGGGTGTACGTGTCGGCGTTTGAGACGGGGTGTCTGTTGGCGTAAATGTGAACGTCTGTGTAGGTGACGGGGTCAACGTATGAGTGGACGTTTTGGTCGGTGTGTTGGACGGAGTGCGGGTTGGTGTGAGCGTCAATGTGGGTGTCGACGACGGTGTCTCAGTTGGGGATGGAATCTGTGTTCGAGTTTTCGAAGGTGTAAAAGTAAATGTCGGCGTAGATGATGGAGTCTGCGTCGGGGTAAGAGTATTGGTCGGCGTATTGGACGGTGTGCGCGTCGGAGTAAATGTACTCGTTGATGTGTTTGATGGTGTCTGAGTAGGTGTATCCGACGGTGTGATGGTAAATGTCGGGATGGATGATGGGGTCAACGTAGGAGTAAAAGTTTTGGTTGGTGTATTGCTCGGTGTACGCGTTGAAGTGAATGTCAATGTGGGCGTGTCCAATGGGGTCTTAGTCGCAGTGAGCGAAGGCGTAACTGTTGCGGTCGGTGTATATGACAAAGCGGCGATCACCCTCCGCGCATCAGCTGTCTTCGCTACAGATGTGATTGTCGCTTTAATATCTCGCGTTGGCGATGGTGTCCGAGTTGGCGATGGTGATTGCGTAAATGTAGCAGTCAGTGTAGAGGTAGGTGTTTTGGTTGGTGTACGCGTTTGCGTGAAGGCTACTGTAGGTGTTTTTGAAGGTGTCTTCGTTTGGGATGGTGTTTGAGTCGGCGTATTACTTGGCGTCCGAGTCGGCGTTAAGGTCGGTGTCGGTGTGTATGACGGCGTCTGTGTCGGGGTATATGTTGGGGTAAACGTGAATGTCGCTGTGGACGAAGAAGTTTGGGTTGGCGTGATCGTTTTTGTTGGTGTGTTGCTCGGAGTGCGTGTTGGCGTGGAAGTCAACGTCGGAGTGGATGACGGAGTTTGAGTTGGCGTTTTTGTAGGTGTAAATGTTATCGTAGGCGTCGAAGTCGGTGTAAAGGTCAAAGTGTTGGTGGGTGTTTGGGATGGGGTCCCGCTGGGTGTGAAGAGCGGGTCGAGGCAGATCGGTGTTGAGTCTACGCGGGCTGCAGGTTCGCGTGTATCGCCGTACTGATCGTAGACCTTAACGAATTGAATGTCAGGAATTTGCTTGAGACTCTTCACCATTGGCTGAATGATCGTGTATAAGGTGCCGTTAGACTGGCAGGCACCTGCCAAATAAACATGCGCAACGCCATCGGCAAACTCGAGTTTACTGTAGCCTGTAAAACCATTGAGGATCAAGGCAAGACCCTGGTTGCGTTCGACGTCGCTGGGGCCTTTAAAGAATTCATCGAGCACTGCGCCGACAATAACCCGGGATGAAGGGACGAAACGAGTCACTGCAACTTCGTAGGGCAGTTCGCCGTTAATCAGCCTTTTGTTATCCGTGAAGTAGACATTGACCTTTACAAACAACGGCGTGCGAGTGGGCGTCGGTGTGCGCGTTATCGTCGGTGTGGCGCTGGACGTGAAGGTTGGGGTGATCGTGGGCGTGAACGACGGCGTCCGAGTCGAGGTGGGCGTGTGTGTATGCGTATTTGTCTGGGTTGATAACGGGGTTCTCGTTGGTGTCTTGGTTCGCGTGGGTGTAAATGTCAAAGTAAACGAAGGAGTTAGCGTCGGAGTGTTGCTCGGCGTACGCGTGGGGGTTAAGGTGCGCGAGGGTGTTGAACTTGGCACAGATGTAGATGTTGAAGTGGATGTGTTCAACGGCGTTGACGTGATCGTAGGTGTGAATGTCGCTGTGTTCGTCGGTTGGCGTGTGGAAGTGGGGCGGGGTGTATTCGACGGGCGGACAGTAGAAGTAGGAGGAGGTGTATAGGTCGGTGTTGAAGTATTTGTTTTTGTCGCCGTAAATGTAATAGTGGAGGTGTTCGTTCTCGTCGGTGTACGCGATGGTGTAACGGAAGGCGTTTGCGTCCGCGAGGGAGTTACCGATGGCGTGAATGTTGACGTGGGTGTATTTGTGTTCGTGGGTGTCGGAGTAAAGGATAAAGCGGCGATGGCTTGCTGTGCCTGCGAGGTCCGCGCGATGGAAGTGAAGGTCACGTTGACTGTTCTCGTCGGCGAAGGTGTCACACTCGGAGTTGTTGTCTGAGTGGGCGGGGAGGTTTGGGTGCGGGTCGCAGTTGGAGGAAGAGTTACAGTTTCGGTCGGCGGTGGAATCGGCGTTGAGGTATCAAGAGGGGTAAGCGTCGGTTCAGATGTCTGCGTTGCGGATGGCGTATCCGTATCCACTGGTTGAGGGAGAATCGCCGCAGTAGAAAGAGATGTCACGGTTGAAATTGGTGTAGATGTTATTATGAGAGTCGAAGTAGGGGCAGGTGAAAATATACGATCAGCAATAGATTGGCTAAATACGGCAGATGCAATAGTGAACCCAAACAACACAAAAGATGCGATCAACCATTGCCAGCCCGTCACCATGCGGGCGCGGCGCGTGCGGTAAAACACAACGGCGCGTGATAATTGGATGGAACGAATTCCTGCCCGCGCGGCAAGCAATGCCAGCAATCCAAGCAATACAGTCAAGAAGGTGACGCCCGTGCCTATGTTCATTAAGTTCAAGATTATACTGCCTCTTGCTGGCACTCAACAGTTGCACAAGGAATAACTGCCATCTTTATATGTTTCTGGTTACAATAGAAACATGCATGAACTCGTATTCCTCAAACTCGGCGGGTCTCTTATCACTGATAAGACCCAGCCCTACACCCCTCGATTGGATGTGTTGGAAGACCTCGCGCTGCAGATCGCGACCGCACTCCAGACTCACCCAGACCTGCGCCTCGTTCTAGGACACGGCGCCGGCTCGTTCGGTCACGTCCCAGCAAGCGAGTACCGCACGCGCGACGGGCTGCCGCCTCGCTCCACGCCGCTCGCACATCGCGAACGTGACGAGAGCGAGGAAAATTATTGGAAGGGCTTTGCCGAGGTCTGGTACCAAGCTTCCGTTTTGAACCGACATCTAATGAAAGCAATGCACGATGCGGGCGTACGCACCATTACGCTTTCGCCATCTGCCAGCGTTATCGCCAGCGAGGGCCAGGCCTCCGTTTGGGAGACGACGCCCTTGCGTATGGCAATGTCTGCTGGAATCGTGCCTGTCATTCACGGTGATGTGGTCTTCGATGAAGTCCGCGGCGGGACGATCCTTTCGACCGAAGATCTGTTCATGCACCTGGCAAATGCGCTCCATCCTGACCGCATCCTGCTGGCCGGTCTTGAAAAGGCGGTCTGGGAAGATTTCCCTGCGCGCACAAAAAAGATCGAAAAGATCACGCCGAAAAATTATCAAGAGATCAGCACGGGCGTCGGTAAGGCTGCAGGCGCGGATGTGACCGGAGGCATGGAATCAAAGGTCAGTCAAATGTTGGAGCTTGTACAAGAGTTGCCTGAAACGACTATACAGATCTTTTCTGCGGAGGAGCCCGGGAACATAGTCCGCGCGTTGGCCGGGGAAACGCTTGGCACTTTGATAGGGACATAACCACATCCATATTTCTCGCAGAGTGTTACTCATATTGGTTATCAACATGGTACAAAACGAGGATAAAAGTCCATTCCAGTTTTCGCGATAAGCTTCGATAATAGGGAAAGCGCATTATCGATCACATCTATCTTCAAAGTCACATCACATAAGGAGAAGCAATGGCTACAAAAAAAGCAACTGGTCGGAAGTCTGTACAATCGAACAAAAAAACCACTCCAAAGAAAAAATTTTTCTTTGAGCCGACCAAATTGAAAATCCGACGACCCGTCCCCTCCGATATCGAGATCGCGCAGGAGGCAAAGGTCAAGCCTATTCTACAGATCGCAAAAGAGTATGGCATCCGCGAAGACGAACTTGAATTGTATGGTCCTTCTAAAGCAAAGATCAAACTTGAAATCCTTGAAAGACTCAAGAACAAACCAAACGGAAAATATATCGACGTGACAGCCATCACGCCTACCCCGCTCGGCGAAGGCAAGACCACAACCACCGTCGGACTGAGCCAGGCATTGGGTGCTCACCTCGGAAAGAAGGTCATCACTGCCATCCGCCAGCCGTCACAGGGACCGACTTTCGGCATTAAAGGCGGCGCGGCCGGCGGCGGTTATTCGCAGATCATCCCGATGGAAGATTTCAACCTGCACCTGACAGGCGACATCCACGCCATCACCGCCTCCCATAACCTCGTCTCCGCTGCGCTGGATGTGCGCGTGATGCACGAGAAAAATCAGGATGACGAGAAACTTTTCAACGCCCTTTGCCCGCCCGATAAAAAAGGGAAACGCAGGTTCTCCCCCGCAATGCTGCGCCGTTTGAAAAAACTCGGCATCGAAAAGAAAAATCCTGACGACCTGACATCCGAAGAGCGCAGTCGTTTTGCGAGACTTGACATCGACGAATCAACGATCACCTGGCGGCGTGTCATTGATATCAACGACCGCATGTTACGTGAGATCCAGGTCGGCTTGGGCAAGGATGAAGCCGGGCACGAACATCGCTCCGGCTACGACATCACCGTTGCATCCGAGATCATGGCAATCCTCGCATTGACCACCTCGATGAAGGACATGCGTGAGCGGTTCGGGCGCATGGTCGTCGCGACAAACAAAAAAGGCGAGGCTGTTACCGCCGAAGACCTCGGTGTTGCCGGCGCAGTGACCGTACTGATGAAGGACGCGATCAAACCCAATCTGATGCAAACCCTCGAAGGCACTGCCGCCACCGTCCATGCAGGACCGTTCGCCAACATCGCACATGGACAATCATCCATCATTGCCGACAAAATCGCGCTCAAACTCGCCGATTATGTCGTCACTGAATCAGGCTTTGGCGCAGACATCGGCATGGAAAAATTCTTCGGCATCAAATGCCGTTACAGCGGACTTGT
>DNDO01000016.1:5930-8396 GCA_003484265.1 Anaerolineae bacterium | reverse complement strand
TTGCTTATCTACAAAGTAAAGGCGCGTTCAACTGGATAGAAACAATCCATACTGAGGGGCAGTCATTGCCCCTCAGTGTCTCTAACGCGACGGGCAGGACTCTTCTATCGCAAACAAAGGATTATCGGAGTAACACGACACAATATTTGATTGGAAAAGGCATCCATAGCGGTATCAGGTTCACATCTGACATGAAGCGGATGGTCACGACATTCAGCAGTCCCAGCCAGCCGGCGGACTTGTGGATGATCGATGTAGAGTCAGGGAAGTCCGTCCAGTTGACAAACTCAATGCCCGAAGAGTTATCGAGCAAAGTGTTCTTCATGCCTGTAGAGATAAATTATGAAAGCATGGATGGCGTGAAAATCCCGGCGCTATTATTCCGGCCTAAACAGATTCCAGCTCCTGCTGTCGTAATGATCCACGGCGGACCCAACTGGCATTACTCAGCTGATTGGAATCCGATCATGGCATACCTCGTAAGCCATGGATATATTGTGTTATGCCCAAATTATCGCGGCTCGACGGGCTATGGGCGCGAGTGGCAATACGCGGCGCAGTTCGACATGGGCGGCGTGGACACGCGCGATGTGGCGGCAGGCGCGCAGTACCTGTTGGGTGAGGGGTTGGCGAGGAAGGTCGCGGTGACGGGAAGAAGCCACGGCGGTTATTTGACAATGACCTGCCTGACTCAATTCCCCGAATTATGGGTCGCAGGCTCGGCGGTCGTGCCGTTCACAAACTGGTTCAAGTCGCATGACGATTCGCGCGAAGATCTGCAGCATTGGAACATTGAGAACATGGGCGACCCCAAGGAAAATTATGAGCGCTGGTACAACGCCTCGCCATATTTTTTCCTGAAAAATATCCAGGCGCCTGTGCAGATGATTTGCGGCAGCAATGACCCGCGCTGCCCTGCAAGTGACTCAATGGAGACCCGTGATAAACTTCTGGAACTTGGCAAGGACGTTGAATTGTTATTGTATGAAGATGAAGGTCACTCTTTCTTGAAGATCGAGAATGTGTTGGAGTCAGAAACGAAGCGAGCGGAGTTTTTAGCGAGGGCGCTGGGAAACTAAGGAAAAGATTCATGGAGCCGTTAAAGTTCTTGTCCGATGACGACATAAAGGCGATGCACGAAGCCACACTCAAGATCATGAATGATGTGGGTTTTATCTGGACGCATAAGGAAAGCCTGGATATTTTGACGGATGCGGGCTGTACCATCAAGAACAACCGGCTTTGTTTCCCGCCCGATCTCATCGAAAAAAGTATTGCTAAAGCAAACAAACGACCTTCCATTCGCGGGCGCAATGGGACAGTGAACGAATTCGGCGGAGGGAATTTATACATCCACAACCTCGGCGGCGCACGCGATATCTTCGATGCAAAGACTGGCACGCGCAGACCAGCGTCCGACCAGGATGGGATCGATGCGGTCCGCATATTGGATGCGCTTCCAAATTGTCACACGGTCACGCCTTTTTATACGCCTCCAGACATCGCCAACGAAATGATGTCCTTGCATATGTATCGCCACACCCTCCCCTACACCACCAAGCCTGTGCAGGGTCCCGGCATTCAATTCCCTCATGAGGTCAAATATGCGGTTGAGATGGCGAATGTGGTTGGCACACCAGCGCACGAATTGACGTTATCCATCTCCCCCGTCAGTCCGTTGACGATGCACGACGTTGCGGCTGCTGCGATCATCGCGATGTCAAAAGCAGGCGTCATCCAATCCAACCTGCCTGCTCCGACGGGCGGCGCGACATCCCCCATGACCATGACAGGGAGTATCGTGCAACAAAACGCCGAGACATTGGCCCCACTTGTGCTGGCGCAGCTTGTCAACCCCGGATGCGGCGTTATTTATTGCGGGCGACTGGGAATGCTGGAGCCGCGAACAGGATTGATCTGGGGCGGCGTTGAACTCGGCTTATCCTCAGCCGCCACGGTTCAACTTGGACATTATTACGGATTCGCTGTCAACGTATATGGGTTTTCAACGAATGCTCATACGCTCGATGCACAGAACGCCTTCGAACGCGGACTCAATGCCACGATTCCTGCGCTGGCGGGCGCAGACGAACTCTCTGGCATCGGCGAAATGGAAGCAGGCGTGATGGGCTCTCATGCTCAAATGGTTTTGGACAACGAACTCGCAGGCAGTGTGATGCGCCTGCGTTCAGGATTATCTGCAAACGCAGAACACCTGGCCCTTGAGATCATCGAAAATGTCATGGACGGCACGCGAAATTATCTTGGGCAAAAACATACCCTCAAACATATTCGAGCGGGCGAACTAAACCTTACAAAACTTGCCGAGCGCAACTCATGGGAAACATGGGAAGAGAAATTCGAACGCAAACAAATGGCTGATTACGCAATTGACGAAGCAGAACGGATCTTGCGCGATCACGAAGTCCCGCCGTTGGAGCCGCAGCAGGAAAAAGAATTGGATAG
>DNDO01000016.1:0-5701 GCA_003484265.1 Anaerolineae bacterium | reverse complement strand
TGCGGAGAAAATAACGCTCCTCAGCTGAACGAGGAATACCACGGAGAATAATATGCTCAAACAGGCACATGCAATTTCAGAAGAACTGATAGAGTGGCGGCGTGACTTTCACATGAATCCTGAAACGGGATTCGATGTCCACCGAACGGCGGGGATTGTCGCAGACGAGTTGGAAAAAATGGGATACAGTGTCAGGCGCGGGGTCGGGAAGACCGGTGTCGTCGCCGATATCGGCGAAGGGGGGAAAATGGTTGCCATCCGTGCCGATATGGACGCGCTTCCCATCCTTGAACAGAATGAAACAGAATATATATCCAAAGTTTCAGGGAAGATGCATGCCTGCGGGCACGACTCACATACAGCGATGGCGCTTGGCGCAGCGCAGATGTTCGCTAGGGAAAAACTGAAGGGGCGTGTCCGCTTTTTGTTTCAGCCAAGCGAAGAGACCGCGGATGAGGAAGGCTTGAGCGGCGCGCAACGCATGGAGCGTGAAGGCGTGATGGACGGCGTTGACTATGTCATCGCACAACATGTTGACCCGTTAAGTCCTGTCGGTACGATCGGGATCAATGAAGGTCCGAGCGGCGGCGGCGTGGACACCTGGACTGCTACGATCATCGGCAAGGGCGGTCACGGGGCATATCCGCACACAACAGTGGATCCGTTCGCACTACTTGCACAGGTCATCAATGGACTCAATGGGATCATCTCACGCAGACTCGATCCATTCGAACCCGCCGTCATCAGCATTGGCGCTGTCCATGGCGGGGACGCGGAGAACGTCATCCCGGAAAAAGTGAGCCTGAAGGGTACGATCCGCTTCACCTCGTTGGAAGTGCAAAAGCAGATTCGTGAGGAGGTCACCCGCGTGTTTGACATCGCACGTGCATTGGGCGGCGATTACGAATTGAAATTCGAGTTCGGAGGGATGCCGCTCATCAACGATAAATATGTTGCTGATGTCATCGCGCAGGTTGGAGAGGACATCCTCGGAAAAGGCACTGTCCACAAGCTGCATAAAACATTGGGTGCGGAGGATTTCCCTGAATTCCTGAAACATGCACCCGGCGCAATGTACACGCTCGGCACAAGGATCGAAGGTCGCGAGGTCTACGAATTGCATCACCCCAAGTTCGATATAGACGAGCGCGCATTGCCAATTGGCACAGCCGTATTTGTGGAAACAACAATCAGACTTTTAAACACAACTGACGCCTAAAGCGTCAGTTTTTATATAACTATTAAGGAAGGCTGAGGATGTCTATCCTCGAATAAGCCTGCGGAAATACAAATGATAAGGGATCATCATCAGGAAACCGATGGCGATCACGATCTGCCCGATCAGCACACCGCTTGACTGCCAGGGACCGAAATATGGCACAGTAGGGAGAAGATGCGACCCCATCCCAAACACGTCCGCCATGCCTGTAAAAACCGAAACGACGTAACCTGTGCCGACCAGCCGCATGCCTATATCGGCGACGATACTGCGCGGATCATTGCCCCATAACGCAACCAAGCCCACATACCCGCCGACGCATATCATTGCAAGACCCAGCAGGAACACTGCGATCTGAATAAAGCCGACAACGGGGCTTCGGTCCCAGCCGAACCAACCAGGCTTGGCACCGACGGCGAGAACAAAAAAACCAAACAATACGGCAATAAAGCTAAAGCGGATGCGCAAATAGGAAACCCGCATTCCAAGTCCGTTGTTCATGATGGCAGGTTCTTCCTTAAAAATCTCAGCCAGTTGCCGCCCAACACGTTTGCCGCATCGGTCTCGGTGTAACCGCGTTCCACCAACTTTGTTGCGATCATGGGAAGATCGGCGATCGAATCCAGTTCAAGAGGGATGGACTGTAATCCAAACCCACCATCAAAATCGGAGCCGATACCTGCATGAAGGGCGTTGCCCGCAAGCTGGCAGACATGATCTATATGCGCGATCAACGCATCCAGCGAGACCTCCTCACGACGGCTCCCGGCAGAGCGCTTCCAGCCTGGCTTGAGAAATGTATTGTATGGAATTAACCCGATGATACCGTCACGTTCGATAAGGCCGCGGATGACATTATCCGGCAGGTGGCGGTTTGTGTTGGCGCCCTGCATGAGCGCGGCGCAATTTGCATGAGTCGCCATAACGGGTCCTTCATAACGATCCAGCGATTCGTACGCGGAGGCTTTGTCCATGTGGCTGATGTCCAGGATGAAGTTGAAATCGGCCATGGCGGAGATCAATTCGCGTCCATCATCGGTCAAAGGGCCCGGTTCACCGGTGCCGCCGCAATAGCGCGTCCCTGCCCAGGCGAGACCGATCATGCGCAGGCCCAGTTCCCACCACTCGGAGAGTTCATGCGGAGAACGGATGCCGTCCGCGCCTTCCATGAGTTGGATCAAACCAACTGGTCTGCCCGACTCATTCTGACCAGGCATGGACCAATGTTCGATAATAGAATCTAGTTCAGGCGTCGAAGTAACGAGGCGGAACTTATCGGGATGCGAATCGGTTAATTTGCGATAGACATCCACCTGTTCGAAATACAGACGGTGTGCGGATTCAGGATCCGCATATACCGCAACATCCCATGGCTCCTTCTTTTTGGCAGGCGTTGCATAAAGCGTTGCAAAAACGACCGCCACCTTACCTCGCTGGTACTCAGGCCATCCGACTATGGAATCGCCATTATGCTGAGGCGTGGATGTGCCAGCCTCGAGGCGACGGGTCTCAACGACGGAGCGTGTGTAATCACGTCCATAGGTGAGGATATTCCAGGCGAGGTCTTGATGTGAATCAATGATCAACATGGGATTGAAAGAGCGCCCCGCCTGCGGCGGGGCGCTCTTTATTTCTGATTTAGACGTCTTTTTTGGGTGGTTCTACCGAGGTCTCTTCAGTTAGGGAGTCCTGCTCGAAGGAGGTTTCCCCTGTCACATCTTCCGATGAGACGGCAGGATCTGCCGGAGCTTCAGGCATCTCAACTGAGGGTTCGTCTGAGGAAGGTTGGGATTCGGATGATTCATCGAAGTCTTCCTCCTGCTGGTCAAAAGTATCGAAATCGGCGGTCATCATCTTGAAGTCTTTGTCGGCGAAAGCAGCTGAATCGACCTTGCGAAGGCTCAACCCGATGCGGTGCTGTTCAGGGTCAATCCGAATAACGCGCAGGCTTTTGACATCGCCTTCCTTGAGGACTTCCTTGGGATGCTCGATGCGGTTCTCTGAAAGTTCGGAGATGTGAATGAGACCCTCGATATCGCCTTCGATGCGGGCGAATGCGCCGAACTTGGTGAGCCGTGTAATGACACCTTCGACCAGCTCGCCGACGCTGTATTTCTCAAGACGTTCCTTCCAGGGGTCGTCCAACAGCGCCCGGATGGAAAGTCCGATGCGTTTCTTTTCCGTGTCGATATTGATGACCTTGACTTTAATTTCCTGCCCCACTTCGAGCGCTTCACGCGGATGCTCGATGTGTTCCCAGGAAATTTCAGAGAGATGAACGAGACCATCAGCGCCGTTGATGTTGATGAACGCTCCGAAATTTGCAATACTGGTCACGCGCCCGGTATACACTTCACCTTCATTCAACTCCTCCAGCACGCGTTCTTTAATTGATTGGCGCGATTCATTGCTTGCGGCTTTTTCAGAAAGGATCAGGCGGCGGCGTTCGCGGTCCACTTCGATCACACGGACGGAGATCGGCTCACCCACCATTTTTTGCCAGCGTTGTTCAGGCGTATCGCCCGTGGATTGCATACGGCGCATCGCGCTGACTTGTGAAGATGGCACGAAACCACGCAACCCCTCTACACCGGCAATGAGCCCGCCCTTGTTGAAACCGATGATCTTGCTCTCAATTATATTGTTCTCTTCAAGGGACTTTTCGACTACATCCCAGGAAAGGTGTTCCTGCGCGCGCTTGAGCGACAGGACAACATTCCCGTTGGAATCTTCGGGGCTGATTATGAATACATGTACTTCTTTGCCGACTTCGAGTGCATCGCGCTCCTCCGAAGTCAACTGCTCCAACTCGCGGTTGGAGACAACACCTTCTGACTTTGCGCCAATACTGATCAGCACCTGGGATGGGCTGATGCTCGCAATCGTACCCTTGCGAATCTCGCCTGACTGAGGCAGATCAATATTAAGGTCCTGCTCTTTAAGCAGCGCCTCCATTGTCATAGGTTTATTATTATTGCTGTTTTCTCCCTGCTTATTTGTATCGCTCCCCTGAGGAGGCAGGGCTTGATTCTGGTCTGTCACTTGTAATACTCCGATTAACAAAATTGTAGACGGGATTATACAGGTGAAACAGGAAGTTTGCAACCCTGACAATCGGTTATGAAACGATACAAACAAATCATATAAAATGCATTATTCTCGTTCGATACATGAATTTAAACTGGATTTTGAATCACGCGTTATAATCACCCACCGGAGTTCAAAT
The DNA here is from genome assembly GCA_003484265.1 of Anaerolineae bacterium. Taxonomy (GTDB): domain Bacteria; phylum Chloroflexota; class Anaerolineae; order Anaerolineales; family Villigracilaceae; genus Defluviilinea. The sequence continues at coordinate 1,256 of DNDO01000016.1, read as the reverse complement.
AATATGCCATCAATTTTCCCCTTTACAGCCATCGTAGGACAGGAGCGCATGAGACGCGCCCTCATTTTGAATGCTGTTGATACCCGCATCGGCGGTGTGTTGATCAGAGGCGAGCGCGGCACCGCCAAATCCACGGCGTCGCGGGCGTTAGCTGCATTATTACCCAACGTAAAAGTCGTGGATGACTGCCGATTCGGTTGTGATCCGGATAAGCCAGCCACATGGTGCACCGAATGCAAGGAACGATTCAACGGGACGAAGAAGATCCCGTCACATATCCGCACGACCTCCTTTGTGAACCTGCCTGTCTCCGCTACAGAAGACCGCGTGGTAGGCACGCTAGATATCGAACAAGCCATACAAAAAGGCGAACGTCATTTTGAGCCGGGCGTATTGGCTGGCGCAAACCGCGGGCTTCTTTACATCGATGAAGTGAACCTGCTCGACGATCACGTCGTAGACGTTTTGCTGGATTCCGCTGCGATGGGCGTTAACATGGTCGAACGCGAAGGAATCTCCTTTACCCATCCCGCCCGCTTCATCCTCGTTGGGACAATGAATCCTGAAGAAGGAGAGTTACGCCCCCAATTGCTCGACCGCTTCGCCCTGTCCGTGGACATAGTGGGCATCCGCGATGCGCGCAACCGCGTCACCATCATGGAGCGCAATCTAGCCTACGAACAGGATGCCGATGCATTCCGGAATGAATGGCTTCAAAGTGAGAAGGACCTAACACACAAGATCGAACGCGGACGTGAACTCGTCGGGCAGGTGACACACACCAGCCGCGACTTGCTCTCCATTGCCGCGCTGACAGCCTCATTGAATGTAGATGGCCACCGCGCAGATCTGGTGATCCTGAAAGCGGCGCGTGCGCAGGCCGCCTTCGAGGGACGCACAAAGATCAACGACCACGATATCGCTCTTGCGGCAGAGTTGGCGCTTCCCCACCGCATCAAACGCACGCCTTTCCAGCAAGCTGAAATGACCACCGAACAACTGCAAGAGCGCATCGAGCAGTTGGCAGGTCAATCGGTCGAAAGTGAAGCGGAGTCTGAAGAGTCCGAGTCACAAGAAGGCGAAAGCAAATCCGAGGAAAAAAAAACTTAAAACTCGAGGATGAACAGCAGGAAGGATCGCCCGAAGGCAAGCCTGAAGCCCAGCCGCAGGATGTTTTCGCCAACACCAATGCGAATTGGTGGGAGGGCGGACAGAAGGTAAAGCCCGGCGAGAAGTTCCAGCCGCGCAAATTGAAC
>DNDO01000060.1 GCA_003484265.1 Anaerolineae bacterium | reverse complement strand
AAGATCGCAAGCGCAATGAATGGAAACGAGATTGCCAGGATCAACAACCCCACCAAAGCCCCCAGAATATCTGTCAGACGTTTGAACAGGTCGTAGAATCCGCTGACAGGTAAACCATCCACGAATGAGCGGATGATCCAATCCGATTCCAAATGCTGGATCGGCACGCGTCCGGTCATCTCCTCATAGAGGATAGGCATTCGGGTCACTTCCATCCCTTTCTCCTGGGCATCGAGAATTGTCTGGAAAGTTTCTCCTTGAATTTCTCCATTGATCGACACTACCACATCGGTAATATGATACGTGTCGATAAGTTCAAGTAATTGTCCACTGACACCGAGAACGGGAAGCTCTTGAAAAGATTTGCCTATTTTGTTAACATCGTCATCAATATAACCCACAATGCTGAATGATCGTGTGCCAAGCGAATGATAAAGTTCTGCAAGCGTCTGCCCGGCTCGGCCAGCGCCGATAAGCAAAATCCGCCTCAACTGACCAGTCCGTTTGTAGATGCGGATAAAGAACATACGCCAGGCCAATGTCAGGAACGATGCGAAAAAGAGGAAGGCGCCGACACCCACACGCGGCAGATTAGATGGGTCTTGACGAATTATGAACAGCAGGGAGTATGCGGCCAGCCCAAAGAAGGCGGCGATGGCAACGCCTCTCGTAGTCTGGCGTCCGCTTCCCGCCACGTGCGGTTCATACAATTCAACCAACAGGATCATCCAGATAACCGGTAGAAGATAAAACCAGAATGGGACTTCGATATCTGCCCGAAGGATTGCAAGCTCTTGTGCCCTAGTCTCGCCAAACCCGCTATTTATTAGATCGTTGAAAAGAACGGTAAAGTTGTATCTTCGCCATGTTTCCAATGCCGCAAAAATGGACGCGATACCCATAAGCAGGTCGCCAAGAAAGAGGATCGTGCGATGCTCACGCGGACGCAATCGTAGAGGTGTCGTTCGAAGATTATCAGCCATTTTTACTCATACTCAATGTGAGGATACTCCATAAAAATCCACTACCCCATGATATGTGCATGACGGAAACTGCCAACGGCAATCCGATCAATAGATACTGGTTTCCATTACGGTAAACTGCTTGCAATCCAAACAGAAACAGGATGATGAAATAAACGATCAGTTCGCTGGCCAGGAATAAGCCCGCAGGCCGAAAAACCACTGACATAACGGCAAGGACAAACAGACTAAGGACAAACAAAGGAGGCAAAGCCTGCCTCCAACGAAGTGTATTTGCGTTGCGGCGCAACATTTGCCGTTTCCAATACCCATAACGCCAGTATTGCCGCGCAAGTTCCAGCAGGGTGGAACGCGCATAATAGACAGTGCGAATGGATGGGTCGAGCCAGATTCTACCGCCCGCTTTCCGGATGCGCGTATTGAACTCGTAATCTTCATTCGTCAATAATGATTCGTCGAAAAAACCGAGGCGGTCGAACAATTCACGCTTGAACGAACCAAATGGGACCGTATCCACCTCTGCGGTCTGTGTAGCATGACGATACAACGCATCCCCGACTCCGATCGGATGCGCCCCTGAAACCGCAATGGATTTCGCAATCCACGTATCGGCACTTGGTTGAATTTCCCAAACGCCGCCGATATTGTCACCACGATTCTCTTTATGCGCGGCTACGCATTTTGCAACGTAATCAGGATAAGGCTTTGAATGGGCATCGAGGCGGATAATGATTTCGCCCTGAGAAGCTTCAATGGCGCGGTTTACAGCCGAAGGAATGGAACGAAGCGTATTGTCCACGATGCGTACATCCAAATCTGAATGATCCTTTTGAAAAGCGGTGATCACATCACGTGTGTTATCCGTAGACATGCCGTCTGCGATGATGACCTCCATATCGGCGCGCGGAAATGTCTGCTCAAGCAGAGCATCCAGCAACAGGCGAATGGTCGATTGCTCGTTATAACAGGGGATGATGATGGAAACTTTTTGCATAATACGAACTATGGACTACAATGATAATGCGTAATTCGTAATCCGTGAAATTATATTTTAGCGATCGGCAGGTGGATCGTGAATATCGCACCCTGCCCTGCCTGACTGCGGACGCCAATTCTACCACCATGCGCCTCGACGATCTCTTTCACAATTGCAAGACCGAGGCCGGCGCCATGGTTCTCGCCGCCCGCCCTGGATGGGTCAGCCTGATAGAACCTATCGAATAGACGAGGCAGTGCTTCCTTTGCGACACCCAAACCTGAATCAGCAACCGATATTTCCATCTCAGCCACTACCTGTCTCGCGGAGATGGTCACTTGCCCGTCTACGGACGTGAATTTGAGAGCGTTATCAACGAGATTGTCGAATACCTGCGCCAACCTGTCGCCATCCCCAATAAGCGTTGGTAGATCGTCAGGGATACTCAATAACAAATCGACTCTGACACTTCGCGCCTGTGGGGTAAATTTCTCAACAATGCTATTTAGCAATGCCTCCACATCCACCTGCGACATTTTCAAGTCAGCAATACCGCCTTCAAGACGTGCCAGGTCGAGCAGGTCAAGCGCCATTCGGTGCATACGTCCCGATTCGTCGTATATGATCTGAGCGGCTTGCCTGCGAGCTTCGGGCGTATTGGCTGTATCGTCCAATATCGCTTGCGCAAATCCTTGAATCGATGTGAGCGGGGTCTTCAACTCGTGGGATACGTTGGCAACAAAATCCCTCTGCGACCGCTGGCTGTTATCCACACGTTCGATCATCGAGTTGAACGCTCGCGTCAGATCTTGCACCTCGCGCGGACCACGCGGAGGGACTGGCTGAATAGCATCCGATGGGTAGTTCTGCGCCACCAGTACAACTTTTTGCAGCGGGTCTGCCACCCAGCGTGAAAGCACGAATGCCAGCACGAGCGAGAGCAACAATGCGATTACCCATCCTTGAGCAATGGGGATAAAAAATTCATCGGCAAATATATTCAACACAGGCACACGCGGACGCGGCGCAGCAATCATCACCACACGGCCGCCCGTTATGCGGCTGGTTGTGTAAAGCCATGCCTCGCCATTGGCGTCCACGGCGACCTGCGAATTCTGGTTGAGTATATTCCTGCGGGGAAAAGGGAGGACGGGCTGGTCGGGACTTGAATCAAAAATCAACTCGCGCGAAGGGTTGAACACGATTACACGGACGTTATTCTCCTGTGAAAAATTCGTAAGCGTGGTCGGATCATTCAACAATCTCCCCGGGCTATCAGCGATCGAGTCACGGACTGCACTCAATTGTTGTTGTGTTTGACGCGCGAGCAATGGATTGCGTGCAATATACACTAGCAGCACAACAGCCACAATGCTCAATGCAATTGTGACGACGAGCGCATAACTTAACCAAAGTCGGGAACGAAGGGACGTGAACATATCACCTGCAGCCTGAGAGTCACTCTACAAGTGACTCTCACCCGAATCCGACTTTCTGTGAGAAACCAAACCATCGCGCAATTTTGTCAGTAGGGAAAACAACGTATCGATCTCGTCCTGTGCCAACACTGACCAGGGACGGTAGAAATATTCGTCGGTCTGGGTTTCCACTTTCTCGCGCAGGTCTTTTCCACTTTGAGTTAAACGATATGAGTTGGGAGTGTCCGCCGCCTCCGCCCACCCCAGCTCCCTTGCCGCTTGGATCGCAACCTCATAATCCTTGTCATCATATCCACGAAATGCCATACTCTCGACCATTTGCCCCGCGTTGACCGCGCTCCCCTGCTCAATCGCACCAAGCACATTCCATACAATACCCGCCCCGCCGAAATGCGGACGCGCTGCAGAGAGGTGCGAGTCATCGCGATAGGCGAACAAGTCCATGAGCAACTCGCGGACCTGAACAATGGGAGAACTTTTCTCATCCGCCACACGAAACCGGGACAGAATCGCCCATTTCTCGGGAGGCTCGGGCGCATCGAGATTGGCAGTTTTGAGTTGTTTCAACAATCCTGCAAGTTGTCTCAACTCGGTACCAGACATTAAAACGAACGCCTCCAAATGTTCATCGCCTGTTTGAATGATTTTCCGCACCGCATCTTTTGCCTTGTTTGAAACTTGATAACGATCGTCGGGCATGGGGAATATCCAGCCTTTGACATCGAAGCGCACAAACATTTTCTCGAATTGTTCGGGATTCGAAAACGGGTCACGTTTCTGGAAATCCTTTACGGAAAAATATTCGAGACCCAATTCACTGTAAAAATATAGTTCAATGGGAATGTCATTCTTAACGGCGGCATCTTCGATAAACGGCTCTGTTATTTCCCAAATTTCCAGGATAACCGAATGCATCAAAGACCAAAACTTGGTGAGCGGCTCAGCCTTCATTCGGTCACAACCAACTTATACCCCACGCCAGTTACTGTTTCGATTTTCACGACGCTCCCATCGATCTTCTTGCGCAGGTGCGCAACATGCACATCCACGGTACGGGTCTGACCGTAGAAATCAAAACCCCATGCCTTTTGCAGTATCTGCTCGCGGCTGAGGACGAGCCCGCGATGATCGGCTAAGGCGTGGAGAAGGTCAAATTCCTGGGTTCGCAGATCGAGTGTCCGGGAAGAGAGGCGGGCTTCGCGTCTGGCTGGATCTATGGTCAGGTCGCCAATATGAATCGGCTTGATCCCGCCTGAATTCTTTTTCTCTCCCCGCCGCAGAACAGCTTTGACCCGCGCCACCAACTCTCGCGGATTGAACGGCTTGGTCAGGTAATCGTCCGCGCCGAGTTCGAGACCAAGTATCTTGTCGATGTCTTCGTCGCGGGCGGTCAACATCAGGACAGCCGTGTCATTCTGCGATGTGCGCAAGCGGCGGCAAACCTCGAAACCGTCCAGTTTTGGAAGCATCACATCCAGCACAACGAGCGCAGGCTGATGGCGCTCGACCGCTTCCAGCGCGGATTCCCCGTCTGCCGCCGTTTCGATGCGAAAGCCATCACGCTCGAGATACATGCGCGAGAGTTCGATAATGGAGGGCTCGTCATCGACGAGGAGGATCAGTTCGTTGGGCACAGTTAGCTTTTAGCGGTCAGCCGTTCGTGTTAATCACCCAGAACAGGCGAAAGCAGAGCAATACATTCGATCTCGACCAGCGCACCTTTGGGCAGTGCCGCCACAGCGACCGTTGTGCGGGCGGGCGGGTTGACTGGGAAGAATTCGGAATAGACTCCATTCATGGCGGCGAAGTCGTCCATGCTTTGCAGGAAGACAGTGGACTTGACGACAAACTTCAACCCCGAGTCGGCGGACTCAAGAACGTGCTTGAGATTTGTCAGCACCTGACGGGTTTGCGCTTCGATGCCGCCCTCGACGATCTCCATCGTGGCTGGGTCCAACCCGACCTGCCCGGCGGTGAAAATCAATTCGTCCGTAAGGATGGCTTGTGAATACGGACCGATGGCTTTGGGAGCCTTGTCAGTTGAAACGATCTTTTTACCTTCTGTTGTATACATCCTTGCCTCACTTTTGGGAATTTACAGTGAGGTGATTGTACTGCTGTTTGCGGGTTTGTGTAAACTTTTCGGCGAACAAGGTGACAGTCACTTGATAAGTGACTGTCACCTGCAATTAATACTATCCTCCTTCGGGCACAGGCGGAGTCGTCCTCTCCGGTCGAGGGTTGGCTTCGCGGAAGGCTTTGAGCGCTTCATGCAGCGCCCTGCCCGTCCCGGCCATTGCATCCTTGATCTCTTTCAACTTCTCGCCCATCGTCCTGACAGTTTCTTTGGCTTTTTCAGCGTCAGTAACCTTGCCATCGCTGTCGAAGCCTTGATGGGAATGGATGATACCCTTGGCGCTCTCATATAACGGATGCGCGTCCTTCACCGCCTTTTCAAAGGCATCCAGTGCGGCTTGGACGGCGGTCACATCCTTGCCGTTCGCGCCTGCTTTATCGATCAGAGTCTGGACTTTCTCGATAAAAGCGTCATCCCGTTCGAATCCTTTGCCGATCTTCTCATACATCTTGAGTTGCCTCGCCCAGACCTGCTCCAACTTCTCATTCGACACTTCCCTGCCGGGCGGGGGCGGATCGCTCTCACCCATGGCTGATACGCCAACGAGAGGCAGGCTTGCAATCGCCAACGCAGAGACGAGTGCAATTATGATTGTGTTCTTGAATATATTTTTCATCGTAATTCTCCTTTATGGATTAAGTTACGATGATGATTGTAGGTTGTGGAGGTTATGTAGGAATGGCAGGGATGTAAAATCTTTGTAAAAAGATTGGTTGATATAAGGCGAACTCGTATTTTTTAACAAGGCAAAAGCAACAGGCAATGTTAAATCAAGCCTAAAAAATTTTCTTCAGATCAACAAAGAGTAAATAGATAAAGCGGATCATCAAAGCCCATGAAACTATAAACCAAAACAAACCATTAATAACTGCAAATTTTCCACGAAATATTGCAACTTGGGGTAGCTCTCTTCTTGTAGCTACCACAAGCCAAGCCAATCCTAAAATACCAAAAAAGGCAATAGCACCAACTTCAGACAATAACAGAGAAGCTAATTCGTTTTCGGTGAGTAGTTGCCTATTAATAGAAATGACGATAATCTGTAAAGCAAATGCTGATAGTGAAAGTTTTGCCGAAAGATATTTGTTATGGTGCGAACGCACGCGCTCAAGTAGAAGATCTTTCAAATAATTGACTTTTCCCATTTGTATTCCTAAGGAATAATGTATGGTAGATTTTCGTTCATTTGATCAGCTACATAACTTAGCGCATAATTTGTTGCCAAGTATGATACTGCCCAGGTTGTTGCTACTGCCACAGGTGGAATAGCGAGAGCGACAGGATGCTTGATTGTGATTGCTAAACGCATACTTGGCGCTAATACTGCTTGGCTGCTTTTTGTAGCTATACTAGCGCTAATTTTACTTATTGTCGCACCTTCCAGCCCGTCAATGCCTGCTCGAGTCAAGCGCTGATCCCATGTCAGAGTTTTGTTATCGGCATCTTTAATCAACTTAACAGCAGCATCAAGTCCAAATCCGATTATCGGATTTATTGCCTCTTTGCCCGTCCAATATTCGTATGTATCATCCCCAAAACTTATTGTATCTACGAATTTTTCTATATTCCTTTTTATTTTCGGTAATACTACTGGTTTCCAGAAATTATTAAAATAATCAGTTCCTCCGGTACAACCAATATGCTTAATACTTAAACCATGCTCTTTACTTAAAGATACAAATGGCGCATTCGGATCCTGTAAGCATTCATCTCGGCTTGGCTTATGTCCTGTCGGATCATTAAAATTGATTGGCCGATTCGTGACGTAGCTATACCGATTCCAGCTCTGCGGGTTCGCCATGCCCGGAATGATGGTGTCCGGCTGGA
>DNDO01000110.1:10898-14473 GCA_003484265.1 Anaerolineae bacterium | reverse complement strand
AATCCCCGCTTGTTTGCTATTGCATGTAAGAACCGAAGATCCTGACAAAGAGACAAGGATCTAGTTGGAGGTTCTCTGTAGTGCAAGTTGCTTGGCTTTTTCTATTGCCTGCTGTGTAGCTAAAGGATCTGACCGATCGAAATACGGCCAGATCACTTCTTCGAAACATCTTAAAACACTCACGTCCCATTTTTCAATTTCTTCTTTTGGATAGTCTTCTCGTATTGGGATTTGATACATTGCTTTTTTTTGATCTAATATTTTTGCAGTTGAGTTTGGTATATATAAAGTGTGAAAGAGAGTTGAATTATTTAAGGATCCGTGACCCATTTTGCAAACAGGCCCGTTCGATAGTTCAGACGCATTAAAAATCCAATACTCATGACCAGAAGATTGTTTGCCGGCAGGCTGGTCTGTGACAATACCAGCAATGACATAGCCTGCCCCCTCCGAATATTTTGAATTAAGAGTTGCGATTGTATAAAGGTGTACCCGATCTGGAAAAACGTAAGCATCTGCAATTTCAAAATCATCAGTGGTTACCCGGCAAATCGAGTTATTGTGATGAATACCTTCCCCGCCTACCATTTTTTCAATCGGTACCTTTCGTTCAGCTACATTCTTATATGCCTTGAAAATACGCTCCGGCAAAATATTTCTTGAAAACCCCTTAAACATAATGAATAAATCCTGCCCATTATATGGTTCTAGTTGCCGGTCCATAAAAGTATAAAGATAGGGTCCCCAACAAAAAGGGGTTTCAGATATATATTTTGACCAAACAACTTTAGAGTGCCTGACATCTATCAAATGTTTTCCAATGCTGCTCAAATCCAATACCGGTAGCGTACCGTATCCAATCAGGTGTTTTGGAAAAAGATTTCCATCCAGATCGCGATCATGCGTTCGTAGTATTTCCGCGGTATTCGTAGCAGGGGTATTGAGCATATACACTATGATCTTGTCATTAGGATTCTCATATTCTGGAATTAAATGAATGCAGGGTCTTTCCACCCAAACCTGTCTAGAGGGAATAGAATTCTTGCCAGGTAACAAGTCTCGACGGTCAATAATATATACAATAGTTTTTTCCAGGGGCAAATCGGCATTCTTCCAGGGAGTGAACATTTCTGTTCCTGCCACAAAGGCAGTATCAGCCAACAGGATGTAATCACGAGTAAAGACTAGTTCATGGATACTTTGTTTGATTTCTATTTCTCGACCATTTTGATCCAGGACTGTCCACGCTTCAAAATCATTGGATCCGTCCCAACGGAATAATCTAACTGGATGTTCACCTCCCGATTGCTTTTTCTGGTAGTTGACCAAAAAAACCTCACCTTTTTCATGGTCGGTATATAAGGCATGGGAATTATTATAGCCAGCAAAAAGACTCCCCAACACTTCACCTGCACCTCCAGACATCATGGGAAGCCATTCATCTCTACGTCCGACTGCGGATACGGCCTGTAAATCATCCCTTTCAATTATCCAAGGGCGGTCGACATCGCTCGTCATCCCTATGCGTCCATCGGGTAACAGATACAAACCTTCTGTATAGGAAAACATACCCATCCCAGGAGATAGATACATCAACCCGATGAAATCAAATCGATGACGTGTGTTCTTAAGTTTTTGGCGGGCCAACGCTGCTGGAGTCCACATCAGGCGATTAGTAAGGCGTGCTTCTTTGCCATTAAAATCGATCCGAATAATATTTGTATCGCCAACCATAAACGCTTCTGGGCTTCCCAGGCATTGGCAGATGAAGAGGGACCCATCAATATCTTCTGGTATTTCGCCTGCCATACAATGAAGATCCACTTCAGAATCAAATGTTGATGTGTTGAATGCACTATAAGCGTCTGGCAAGACTGGAGACGATGTTGGGCGCCGGGTAAATAAATTACGCAGGCTCATGATCAAATAATAGAGCTCCCGACCAAGCCTTATCACGTATCTAAATCTTGGGTAAATGTTCCTAAAAACAAAGGGAGAAGTTTGTCGGTTACTCATGCTTCTTTCAAAGTGCTTCTAATTTTCGTAAACAGCAATGATTGCTGTGAGTGGGCAAGTATTCAAGGGTTGAATGGGATCATTGTCTATGGTTTAATTCCAGAGGTTTCAACCCAGTCAGCTGCTCGCTTAATTCCAAGATGCGGTGACCTGTTTTTCTGTCTAGCGCATGTGGCGCGGGTTTTTCTTCAATTGTTTGGTTGAAGAATTTTCCACTCGTTTTACTCATTTCTGGCGCGGCGGCAAAATAATAGAGAATTTCCCCGGATATCTTTGGGCGTTTTAAAAACGGAAAAATGAAAATTTTTTGATACCATTGAAATAATTTTCCATTGTTCATTCCAATATTCGTCGCAACCGCTCCCGGGTGCACTGCATTGATTGTCACACCACTTCCGTTCAATCTATCTGCAATTTCCCAAACAGTCAGGAGTTGGGCAGTTTTGGACGCGCCGTAGCTTTTATATCCATTGTATCTGCGTTTTTCCCAATGAAGATCATCCAAATCTAAACCTCCAAAACGATGCCCTTCGGAGCTTACCTGGATGATCCGAGAGGGGGCTGTTTCGATCATTCGTTCAAGAAGTAAACGGGTAAATAGAAATGAGGCAAGATGGTTGACGCAAAATACTGTTTCATAACCTGCTGCTGTTAATGTGCGTCGGGTTAAATGCAAGCCAGCATTGTTAATTAAAACATTTATAGCGGAATATTGAGAAAGGATTTTAGTTGCGGCATCGCGGACATCGTCCAGGTTTGAAAAATCTGCCTGTACAAGATCGACCTGAATATTGTGCTGATTCGTTATTTCATCCCTAACCCTCCTGGCTTTTTTATCATTCCGATTTACCAAAATTAGATGAGCTCCCGCCTCTGCAAGTCGTTTTGCGATTTGGTATCCTACGCCTGATGTCGCCCCGGTAATAACACAAACCTGACCGTCCAATCTGGCGTCCGTAGTTTTTTGGGGCATTCTTGAGTTTGCAATGAATTGGATTTCTTCGGGAAGTTTCAATTTACAGCCTGCTATCCAAAGTATTTGTGCATGAATTTTCTATACGGTCGACGGAACCATGGGATTCCATTAAAAATGTCACCCCAGAGATCATAATAATCTCGCTGTTTGATAATCTTGTTGCCGTCATCGAGTGTGAGTTTTGTACACCCATACATCGGTGTACTGGGAAATTTCTTGAACATCATCGTCATTTTCCACTCGAAGAAAATTTCATTTTCGTTGTGTGACACCGACAAAATGTCCATTTGCAATTGTTCACATCGATCTGTCAATCGATTACATAATGCAACAAAATCATCCTTGCCTTCTATCCTTTGGATGCTATCATGAAATTCTATATCATCATGGTAGTAGGGGAAAATATGCGACCAGTCGGGCTTACCGTCAGAGTTATAGGTTTTCCCCCAAAGTTCCCTAAGTTTTTCTGATGTTAACTTTTCATTCATGAATTCTCCTCAAGATTTATGTTATTTTTTGTGCATTCTGTCGATATTCTCCCAGGGGGAAATAACAAATTCGATCGGATTTTCGAGTATCAGAA
>DNDO01000110.1:0-10650 GCA_003484265.1 Anaerolineae bacterium | reverse complement strand
TTTTCATTACTAATGCGGCGTTGTTTTGCATTCGCCAAGCCAGCATCGTAGAACGTGCGATCGCATATCCCGTTATACCAATAGATATAATCATTTGCTGAAACCCAATCTGCGGATGTGGTGACGGGCGTTGCATTGGATGGAAGGATAATTGTGGACTTAAAGATATCCTCCCCATCGCCTATTTGGGTATGGATTTCATTCCCGCTTTTTTCATGGATCACTTTGGATTTCTTTGTAATGATGCTGATGGGATCCACGGAAAGTTGTGAAGACCGGGCATCTACAATCATATAACGGGGGGTATTGTCAGAATCTTTCACAAAAACGGACCACTCTGCGCGCAGACCGTTCGCCAGCCCGGATACTCGATAGGCATTGACCGTTAATAAATAATCTGGCTCATCAGTATCCAGACACCGAATGGGACAAAGCGAGAAATGGGAAGGAATGCCAAGTTTGCGTGCCAAACCTTCAATTTCGGATGGTTTGATGCGGAAGACCCAGTAGATCGAAGGAGGATCTGCTTCAACAGTGAACGGGATCAACGGATGCTCTTTCCCTATCGCGATCTTAATTCCCGTCAGGATCGCCATTTGAGAATACATGAACCGCTTCAGTACGCTTCGCCCGAATCGCCCCAGCTTGGAAAGCGGTTTTGTTGATGTATAGTTATCCATAAAAACTCCGGCTTGAATCTCCCCATATTGTACCTAAGTTGGTTGATATACATGGACAAATCAACTATTCTTTGCCCGCGCACAACAAGTCGATCCATTAATCGACAGCGCACTTCCCCTTAGGGAGGGGCGGTGGATGGGGCAAACCGACACGCCGATGAATCGCCGTCATCTTTGTGAGTCAAGCCCAACCACCCAAATCATTCATCAAATACTTTTAAGCTGATAATATATGTTGGCATTCTGATCCCTCCGAATTGCATTATTGTATTTTATTAGATTCTAATTGACATCCTCCTCCTTTTTTGCTAAACTAGAATTTGTCAGACAAATTTGCTAGAGGCTAACAGCTACAGCTCATGACAACCCTTCTCATTAAAAACGCCCATCTCCTTACCATGGATGACCACCAAACCGAACTATCTGATGGTGGTCTTTTCATCAAAAACGGGATCATACATCAGGCAGGCGCGACGCGCGATCTACCTCCCACCGCCGATGAAGTCCTCGACCTCAAGGGACACGTCGTCGTGCCGGGCCTCGTCAACACGCATCATCACTTCTACCAAACCCTCACGCGCGCCGTCCCCGCCGCGCAGGACGCCAACCTTTTCAACTGGCTCAAAACCTTATATCCGATCTGGGCGCGCCTTAACCCCGAAGATATTTTTATTTCGACTTCCACCGCATTGGCAGAACTCGCCCTTTCAGGATGCACGGCGGCATCAGACCATCTCTACCTTTTCCCGAACGGTTCAAAATTGGACGATGAAATTGCCGCGGCTTCCGAAATAGGACTTCGCATCCACGCCTCGCGCGGCTCGATGAGCCTCGGCGAATCGAAAGGCGGACTCCCGCCCGACAGCGTGGTGGACAGCGAAGAGAACATCCTCAAAGACTCGCAGCGTCTCATCGAAAAATATCACGATGCGACTCATGGCTCGATGGTGCAAATTGTCTTGGCTCCCTGTTCGCCTTTCAGCGTAACGAGTGACTTGATGAAGCAATCTGCCAAACTTGCGCGTGAGTATGGTGTGCATCTTCATACGCATCTTGCAGAGACCGAAGACGAGGAACAATTCTGCATGGATATGTTTGGGCATCGTCCCGTCGGGTACATGCAGGAAGTGGACTGGGTCGGCGACGATGTCTGGTTCGCGCACGCGGTCTGGGTCAACGACGAGGAGATCAAAGTCTTCGCGAAACACAATTGCGGAGTGGCGCACTGTCCCACATCCAATATGAGGCTCGCTTCCGGTATCGCTCCGGTCAAGGAATACCGCAAAGCGGGAGTCAACGTAGGCCTTGGCGTGGACGGGTCTGCCTCTAACGACGGCTCACACCTGCTTGCCGAGGTCAGAAATGCAATGTTATTGTCCCGTGTCAAAGAAGGCATCACGGGGTATTCATTATCGAACGACCCGAACCGTAAGTTGATGACCGCCCGCGAAGCCTTGTATTTAGGCACGCGCGGCGGGGCGGCGGTCCTCGGACGTAACGACATCGGTTCCCTCGAAGCTGGCAAATGCGCTGACTTTTTCGCTGTGAACTTGAACAAACTCGGCTTTGCAGGCATGCACGATCCTGTCTCCTCCCTTGTCTTCGGTCAACCTGTCAACGCTGATTACACGGTCGTTGGAGGAAAATTCATCGTCAAAGAAGGACAGCTCGTTACCGTTGATGAACGCAAACTGGTCGAGAAACATAATAAAGCCGCCAAACGCCTGCTGGACGGTTAGCACACATCCGTTTCCATATTACCTATCGAAAAGGAAATAGCCATGTATACCAAGAATTATCGAGAAGTTCCTGTTGAAGAAACCGGTGTCGAAGGACTGACCTCGCGTTGGATCATCACCGCCTCACAGGGCGCGGAAAATTTTTCCATGCGCCTGCTGGAACTTGCACCGTTAAAGTCCACGCCCCTGCATCAACATAACTCCGAACACGAAATATTCGTCCTCGTTGGCAAAGGCGAAGTGGTTACGGATGAGGGCTCGTTCCCAATCAGTGAAGGTTCGGTCATTTACGTTTCACCGAACGAGACCCATAAATTCGTTAATACGGGCGCGTCTGCCATGCGCTTTATAGATACAGTGATGTTCCCATCCAAGCTGGGCAATTAACAAGCCGAGAAGATATCTATTTAACAATCAGGCAAAAGGACATGCTCGATTTCATCCTGATACTTATCGTGGGGTTGCCCTTCATTTTGGGGACGGTCATCCTTACCGCTCTCCGCTCGAGCACCTTTTTACTGCCGTTCGGCTCCGGCTGCGCACTGCGCCATGACCATGAAATGATCGCCCGTGGGCTGTCGATCATCTGCTTGTTATCTGTCCTGTTGTTTCTCTCTGCTGTGCTTTCTGGAAATTAATCTTTATGCGATTCGTGCATCCATGATCTCTGAAATTCTTCCTCAAATCATCTTCGGCTGGCCTTTTATCATTGCGTCGTTGATATTATCCGTGATAGGCGTTGCCGCGAAACTACCGAAATATCTAGTAGCGGGCGCCATGTTCTTTATGCCGCCTTCATTATATTTGAGCGGCTTTCCATCCATTAGCTGGCTGGCGTATCTGCTGCCCTTTTGTATTTTGGGATCAGCATATTTCATAGGGAGGAACCGCTTGTGGATTTCCTGGTTGTTATTGCTTCCACCGGTTGCCGTCAGTGTCTGGCTGGCGTTTCTGGTGATGGAACAAGCCAGGAACTTATAAGGAGAAGTCAATGCCTTCAACTACAAAACTGACTCGCGCTCTCGTGGACGTTGCCATGGGACGCACCCCTGCGGACACGGTCATTCTTAACGGGAAGTGGGTTTCCGTCCAATCGGGCGAAGTCATCGCTGGAACAGACATTGCCATCAAATACGGACACATCGCCTACGTTGGCGATAGCGCTCGTCACACGATCGGCAGGAAAACAAAAGTCATCAACGCAAAAGGTCGTTACCTCGTCCCCGGCCTGCTCGATGGACACATGCACGTGGAGTCGGGCATGGTCACGGTCACGGAATTCGTGCGCGCCGTTGCAGTGCGTGGCACGACCGGTATGTTCATAGACCCGCATGAGATCGCGAACGTCTTCGGGTTGAAAGGCGTCAAGCTGATGGTGGACGAAGCGCAGAAACAACCCATCCATGTCTGGGTGCAGATGCCTTCGTGTGTCCCGTCCGCGCCGGGGATGGAAACGCCCGGCGCATACATCGGTCCAAAGGAAGTGGCAAAAGCGATGAAATGGAAAGGCATCATCGGTTTGGGCGAGATGATGAACTTCCCTGGTGTGTTCATGGGCGACAAAAATATGCTCGATGAAATGTCCATTACACATGCGGCGGGAAAGACAATCGGCGGACATTACGCCTCGCCCGATCTCGGTCGTCCATTTCATGGGTATGTCGCAGGCGGCGCGGAAGATGACCACGAAGGGACACGCGTAGAAGACGCAGTTGCGCGCGTGAGACAGGGAATGAAAGCCATGCTGAGATACGGTTCTGCATGGTTCGACGTTGCTTCACAGGTCAAAGCGATCACAAAGCTCGGGCTCGACCCGCGTCACTTTATTTTGGTGACGGATGATTCTCATGCCGAGACTCTGACCAAGGACGGTCACATGGATCGTGTCCTTCGTCACGCCATCGAACAGGGGCTGGACCCGATGACCGCCATCCAAATGATGACGATCAACACCGCCGAGCATTTCGGTGTGAGCAAAGAGATGGGCATGATCGCCCCCGGCCGCTGGGCGGATGTGGTACTTGTGAAAGATTTGAAAAAATTCAAAGCGGACATGGTCATTGCAAAGGGACAGGTGGTCGCAGAAAGTGGAAAGTGGAAAGGAAGTCTGCCGAAGTTCAGTTATCCATCGTGGGTAACTAATTCTGTTCATTTGAAACGAAAGTTGAAATCGGGTGACTTTAAGTTACAGGTCAAAGGTAATAGGTCGAAGGTTAAGGCGAATGTCATTGGTGTGATCGAAAACCAAGCCCCAACCCGACATTTGACCTTCAACATAAAACCTGTAAACGACGAAATTCAAGTTGACATGAAACGCGACATTGCAAAAATCGCGCTGGTCGAACGTCACAAAGGCACGGGCGGCGTAACGATGGGACTCGTCAGCGGTTTCGGCTTTACCTCGAAATGTGCGGTTGCGTCCACTGTGGCACACGACTCGCATCACATGATCGTTGTCGGCACAGACGAAGAGTCCATGGCGGTGGCAGGCAACAGTTTGGCGCGAAGCGGGGGAGGTCAGGTCGTCGTCAAGGATGGCAAAGTCATCGGCAAAGTCGAGTTGAAGATCGCGGGCTTGATGTCCACACAAAAAGCGGATGTGGTTGCGAAGAAAGCAGGATCCATTTTGAAGGGTTTCGAGGCGTGCGGATGCAAACTCAACAACCCGAACATGCAGTTATCTTTGCTTGCGCTGGTGGTGATCCCCGAGTTGAGGATTTCCGATAAGGGTCTGGTGGACGTGACGCAATTCAAGTTTATTTCCGTTCTGGAGGACTGATGGCTAATTTTCCTTTTCAACGTTTGCAGGCAGATCTTGCCCAATTGATCGAAAGCACGCCAGCGGGTCAGCGATTGTTGAACGAGCCTGCCCTTGCGAAGCAAATGGGAGTTTCTCGCGCCACATTGCGCGAAGCAATGCGCACATTCGAAACGCAGGGAGTGATCCGCCGACGTCAGGGTTCCGGCACGTATGTGGTCGGCAAGGTACCCGTCATTGATGCGGGGCTCGAGGTGTTGGAAAGCCTCGACACAATGGCGCATCGTATGAATTTGCCGCTCACGGTCAGTGACCTGCGCATCGACCTTTTCGAAGCGGATAAAGAGTCGGCAACCCCGCTCGACGTTTCGGAGGGAACCCGTCTCACGCGCATCCAGCGTGTGATGCGGGCTGATGGACGCCCTGCCGCCTATCTGATCGACATCCTGCCTGAGACGACCCTCAATGCAAAGGACCTGCCGTCCACGTTCAGCGGTTCAGTCCTCGACTTTTTGCTGGCTCGCGGCGATGGGCTGACCCTCTCCCGCGCTACCATCGGCGCAACGAACGCCGTTGCCGAAGTTGCCAAAGCCCTTGAGATCCAGCGCGGAGATGTGCTTCTCCATTTCGCGTCGCAGTTATTTGATGCGAATAATCATGTAGTGGATTACTCGATGAGTTATTTTATCCCCGGGTATTTCCGATTCCATGTCAATCGACGTGTCGGAACGGTATAAAGCGATTTAGTCTTTCAAAGAACGATCCTGCGAACGCCAGAAAATAATAAACTCCGCGTCTCTGTGACTCTGCAGCAAAATAAATCAAAGAGGATTTTATGACAATTCAAGAAATACAAAAACGAGTAAACAACTCCCGCGAAGACATCATCCAATTCATGCTCGATATATGTGCCATACCAAGCATGGATTCGCAGATCGGTCCGGTGGGCGAACGGATCTCGACAGAGATGCTCAAGCTGGGATTTGACGAGATCCGCTTCGACAGGATGGGAAATATCCTCGGGCGCATCGGCAACGGCGAGCGGATCATCGTGTACGACTCGCACATTGACACCGTCGGCATCGGCGACCCTGAATCATGGGGATGGGACCCGTTCAAGGGCAAGATCGAAGACGGCATCCTGTATGCGCGCGGCGCATGTGACGAGAAAGGTTCCACGCCTGGCATGATCTACGGTCTCGCCATGGCGCGTGACCTCGGTCTGCTCGAAGGCTGGACCGCGTATTACTTCGGCAACATGGAGGAGTGGTGCGATGGCATCGCACCCAACACCTTTGTTGAAGTTGATCCAGGCATCAAACCTGATTTCGTTGTCATCGGCGAGCCGACCAGGATGCAGGTCTATCGCGGTCACAAGGGACGTCTCGAGATGAAGGTCACGGCGAAGGGTGTTTCCGCGCATGCGGCCTCCAACCATCTCGGAGATAATGCCATATACAAATTGCTTCCCATTATTGCAGGCATCCGCGATCTCGAACCCAAACTTGGCGATCACGAATTTCTTGGTCACGGAAAGATCACCGTCAGCGACATGCACGTCAAAACACCGTCCATCAATGCGGTACCCGATGAGGCTGTCATTTTTATTGATCGGCGCATGACGTTTGGGGAAACCAAGGAGCAGGTCCGGGCGCAGGTCGAGGCGTTGATTCCCGATGAGTATAAAGATACTGTTGTTCTCGAAGAACTTTTTTACGACGAACCTTCCTATACAGGATTTGTCTTCCCGGTCGATAAATATTTCCCCGCGTGGGCATTGGATGAAGATCACACGCTCGTCCGTGCGGGACAGTTGGCGCGTGAACAAATCGGTTTGCCCTCCGCCCCCAGCGGCAAGTGGAACTTTTCCACGAACGGAATCTATTGGGCGGGCAAGGCAGGGATTCCGTCCATCGGCTTTGGGCCCGGCGATGAAGAGACAGCGCATACAGTTAATGATTCAGTTTCGCTTGAAGACATGGTCAAGGCGACGGAGTTCTACGCGATCCTGCCGAGCCTTATAAAATGAAGACCGTCGAGATCCGCCGTCACTCCATCCGGTCGCGGACCGGTGATCATTTGAACCAATCGGGCGTGTCGCTTGCCCGTCTGGTGGGGCAGAACCTCGGTCCGTTCGACCGGGTGGTTACATCCACGTTGCCGCGCGCATTCGAAACCGCCATCGCGATGGGTTTTGCAGTGGATGAACAAAACGAGTTGATGAGTACCTACGGGAGCGCAGTTGAACGCGAAGCGCCGTGGCCCCTTTCGCTCGCGGGGTACGCTGAGGCGGTGATCAAAGGCGGAGCGGCGGCCAGGTATGCCAATCAACTTGCTGAAGTTTACACAAAACTTGCCCGCTACCTTGCGGATGGACGGTCTGCATTGGTCATCAATCACGGCGGCGTACTGGAGTTGGGCGCGGCGGCATGCCTGCCAGATGAGGATCATTTTGCATGGGGTTCGCACTTTGAACATTGCGAAGGCATCCGCTTGTTTTGGGAGGATGAGAAATGGGTGAAGGGTGAGGTGTTGAGGGTATCAAAATAATAGAAATCATCCGCTGGTTGAGCAGCCCGGGCGTTCGTTGCGAGGGCGTATCGAAACCAGTAATAACAAGTAAAAAATAATATTTTAAAATGTGGTTTCGATACAGGCTTCGCCATCGCCCAGCCCCACTCAACCACCAAATGAAAATAAGGAGACTAAATAAATGCAAACCAACTTTAGAGGCCGCGATTATATCGGCGACCTCGACTTCACCAAAGAGGAAGTCGAAACCGTATTGGAAGTAGCCTGGGACTTGAAGCGCAAACGTGCGCTCGGCGAACCGCATCCGTACCTGCGCGACAAGGTGCTGGCGTTGTTGTTCTTTTTCTCGTCCACACGCACGCGCGGATCGTTCGAAGCGGGCATGGCGCAATTGGGCGGACACGGCGCTTTCATCGATTCGAACACCACCCAGATCTCGCACGGCGACACGCCCGTTGAGATCGGCGAAATATTCGGCCGCTATTTCGACGGCATCGCCATCCGTCACTGCGACTTTGGCGACGGCAACAAATATTTGAACGATGTTGCGAAAAACTCGCGCGCGCCGGTCTTGAACATGCAGTGCGATATTTACCATCCCTTCCAATGTCTGGCGGACTTGATGACCATCATGGAAAAGAAAGGCAGGGACCTGCGCAGGAAGAAGATCGTCGTTTCGTGGGCGTATGCCGCTTCATATCTTAAGCCGATTTCTGTTCCTCAATCGCTTATTTTACAAATGCCCCGCTTCGGCATGGATGTGACTCTTGCCTATCCTCCTGAATTCCCGCTGATGCCCGATATCGTCGAGCAGGCGAAGGAAGAGGCGAAGATCGCAGGCACGAACTTTGAGATCATTGACAGCAAGGACGGCATGACCGAAGCCTGCAAGGATGCCGACGTGATCTATGCCAAGTCCTGGGGTCCGTTGCTGAAGACCACTGACAAAACCGAGGGCAAGAAGCTGCAGGATATGTACAAGGACTGGATCATGGACGATGCCAAGTTGAAGGTCGCCAGGGAGGGCGCGATATACATGCATCCGTTGCCCGCCGACCGCGATATCGAAGTGACCAGCGCCGTGTTGGACGGTCCGCAGTCTGTTGTGTTCGACGAAGCCGAGAACCGCCTCCACGCGCAAAAAGCCGTGATGGCGCTGACAATGAGTTAACCTGTCATTGCGAGGTGGACGGTCTTCCCGACGAAGCAATCCCCTATTGAATTTGGAGATTGCTTCGTCGCAACAAACGCTCCTCGCAATGACGATTCATAGGAGACCATATGACCAATAAATTAGCAGTCGTCGCCATCGGCGGGAATGCGCTGATCAAGGACGATAAACACGTCACGGTGGAAGACCAGCAGGTTGCGCTGCGCGAAACGTCCGTGCACCTTGTGGACATGATCGAAGCGGGATGGAATCTCGCCATCGGTCACGGCAATGGACCGCAGGTCGGGTTCATCCTGCGCCGCTCAGAGATCGCCGCGAAAACGGAAGGCATGCACGAAGTCCCGCTGGATGTCTGCGGCGCGGATTCACAGGGCGCCATCGGGTATGAATTACAACAGGCATTGCAGAACGAGTTCCTCAAACGGAAGGTCAACAAAAAAGCCTGCACGGTCGTCACGCAGGTGCTCGTCGATAAAGATGATGCCGCTTTCAAAAAACCGACAAAACCCATCGGCTCGTTCATGGACGAGGCTGAAGCGAAGAAAAGAGAATCGGAGATGGGGTGGTCTGTCGTCGAGGATGCAGGCCGGGGCTGGCGAAGAGTCGTGGCGTCCCCGATGCCGAAAGAGATCGTGGAGTTTGATTCCGTCAGATTACTGCTGGACGCCGGGCAGGTCGTCATCACGGTGGGCGGGGGCGGCATCCCGGTCATCAGACGCGACGACGGCGAACTGGCAGGGACAGCGGCGGTCATCGACAAGGACTTCGCATCATCGCTCCTCTCGCAAGCGATCAAGGCGGACCTGTTCCTGATCGCGACCGCCGTCGAAAAGGTTGCGATCAACTTCGGCAAGCCAGAACAAAAATGGCTCGATAAGATGACCGTAGCCGAAGCGAAAGCCTATCTCGAGGAAGGCACCCATTTTGCAAAAGGATCGATGGCGCCGAAGATTCAAGCCGCGATATGGTACCTGGAGAACGGCGGCAAACAGGCGCTCATCACCAACCCTGAAAATATCGGGCGGGCGTTGAAGGGCGAAACGGGGACGTGGATCGTGCCATGACGAAGATATAAGTTTGAAACGGCGCATCATTTTATGGTGCGCCGTTTGCTTTTGGTTGGATTCGTGCAACAGTAATCTTAATTATGAAATTCGACCCGCAAAAACCCGACGACGAGGCTCAGAACAAACATCATCGCCGATCCATTCGCCTGAATGGATACGATTATTCACAGGCAGGCGCGTATTTCGTAACCATTGTTGCGTGGCAGCGCGAGATGTTGTTCGGGGAAATTGTGGGCGGGGAAATGCAATTAAATGATTTTGGTGAAATTGTCCGTGATGAATGGGAACGGACAGAGATTGTTCGTCCGAATGTGGAATTGGGCGAGTATATTGTTATGCCAAATCATGTTCATGGCATTTTGATTTTTATTGATGACCATGTAGGGGCGACCCGTCGGGTCGCCCCTACGAAAACAACATTGCAACCAAATTCATTAGGCGCAGTAATCGGACAATTCAAATCCATTGTCACAAAACGGATTAATGGTTTGTGGAATGTGTCGGGGCGTCCAGTTTGGCAACGGAACTACTATGAACACATCATCCGCAACGACCGCGAAATGGACAATATCCATCGTTACATCGAATCCAATCCATCCATGTGGGCAGACGATGACGAAAACCCGAATAATATCCATGATGTGTAGGGGCGATGCGCCTGTGCCCGTAAGGGTGACGCATCGCCCCTACATTGACGTATAAT
>DNDO01000226.1:2118-6995 GCA_003484265.1 Anaerolineae bacterium | reverse complement strand
CGCAGATCATTGGCAAGGAAGTGAACAACATCAAGGTCATCCAGAACCGAGGAATTTCCAAATTGAGAAAAGCCCTCGAACATCAAATTGACGATGATGACTAAATCAATAAATTCAATGCGGATAAACTATATTCAGCGGATGGCCTTTAAGCCCTCCGCTTTTATATTTCACTAACAATCCCATGCTACACTCTTTCCTATTGAATTATAGAAGAAGCAGTATAATTTCGCTTCGAAAGGTACCGAATGCTAAAGAGTTTTGTTAAAATCTTCGGGGGAGACCCCAATCGAAAAGTCATCGAACAATTAAGCGATGTCGTCAGGCAGATCAATGATCTCGAATCACAATACGAGTCTTTAAAGGACGATGAACTACGCGCTAAAACGGCCGAGTTCAGGGCGCAGGTCAAAGAGTCGCTGGGGAATTTGGAGGGGCTTACGGAACAGGAGCAGTTCAAGGCGGAGCAGGAAGCGTTGAACGAAATCTTGCCGGAAGCGTTTGCCGTGGTGCGCGAAGCATCCAAACGGACAATTGGGCTGCGTCATTTTGACGTGCAATTGATCGGCGGAGTCATTCTCCATCGCGGCTCGATCGCGGAGATGCGGACGGGCGAGGGGAAAACGCTGGTCGCCACGATGCCGATTTATCTCAATTCGTTATTAGGACGAGGAATCCATCTCATCACTGTTAATGACTATCTGGCGCGGCGCGACGCGCGTTGGATGGCACCGATCTTGCACATGCTTGGATTATCGGTGGGTGTTCTCCAAATGGCGGCTGTGACTGAGAATGGAAAGAAGGCTTTCATTGTAGACTTTGAGCGCGAATCACCGCATGAAGACCAGGAACATCTGCGCATGGTAAACCGTGTCGAAGCCTACGCCGCGGATGTTACCTATGGGACGAACTCGGAATTTGGTTTCGATTACCTGCGAGATAACATGGCAACACGCCTCGGCGACCGTGTGCAACGCGGACATCATTACGCGATCATCGACGAAGTGGACAATGTTTTGATCGATGAAGCGCGTACGCCGCTCATTATTTCAGGACCGTCATCCGGCGACCTGGAATGGTACGGAAAAATGGCGCAGGTCGTGAAACAACTTAATCCCGAAGATTATGAAGTTAACGAAAAGGATCGAAACGTTTCGATCACCGAGATCGGGCTGGCGCGCGTCGAAGGGATATTGGGTCAGCCACTGATGGACCCGGAACGCCCTGAAGATGTCACCCCGCAACAGGCGCGCCTGCGCGGGTATCTCGAGCAGGCATTGCGCGCGCAATATCTTTTCAGGCGTAACAAGGAATATCTTGTGCAGGCGGGCAAGGTGGTGATCGTGGACGATTTTACCGGGCGTCTTATGCCCGGGCGAAGATGGAGTGACGGTCTGCATCAGGCGGTCGAAGCAAAAGAGGGTGTAAAGATCGAGCCGGAGAATGTCACGTATGCGACCATTACATTACAAAATTACTTCCGCATGTATAAAAAGCTTTCAGGGATGACCGGTACGGCTCTGACCGAAGCCGAAGAGTTCGACAAGATATACAAACTCGAAGTTGCGCCCATCCCGCCCAACCTTGAATATCAGGCATTCGGAAAGGACGCTCCGCTGATCGAGATCAACACCAAGGATGAGGATGGCTATACCTATTCATACTTTGCAAAGCGTGAAGATGATGAGCAACTCCCCCTCTTTTATCGCCGCAAAGATTATCCCGATGTGATCTACCGCACTGTGGAAGCCAAATTGCGTGCCATTGTAATGGAAGTGATTCGCGAACACGTGCGCGGACGTCCGATGTTGATCGGCACGACCTCAGTAGAAGCCTCGGAACAACTCTCGCTTCGACTCAAGGCGGACCCTGTCCGCCGGTTACTGCAAATTATTCTCGTCCGACGCGTTTGGATGGACGCCAACAACCGCGAAGAAGACGGACGCATGATCC
The DNA here is from genome assembly GCA_003484265.1 of Anaerolineae bacterium. Classification (GTDB taxonomy): domain Bacteria; phylum Chloroflexota; class Anaerolineae; order Anaerolineales; family Villigracilaceae; genus Defluviilinea. The sequence goes on along the minus strand of DNDO01000226.1, from coordinate 5,042 downwards.
CCGAGCTGGCACAGTTCAACGAACCGCTCGAGAAAGTCTCCCCGGATGTGTTGCGGAAATTCATCCAACCTTTTGGGTTGACCACTGTTAGTCTCGACGACCCCTCAAACCTTACCGTCGTTTTGAACGCCCTGCGGCTTGAAGACAGCGATGCGGAACGGCTCAAGAAAGTTATTCAAACCGGTGTTTCACACCAGGTGCTCAACGCACGTAAACATACAGAAGAATCACAGATCATTGCAGGGGCTGGTGCGTTCGGCGCAGTGACCATCGCCACGAATATGGCAGGGCGCGGTGTGGATATCAAACTCGGCGGCGAACTGGGAGAGGAAGTCATTGCTTCCGTGAACCGCGCGCTTGGCAAGGCAGGTCACGACAGTCCGTTCGATATGACGCATGAGGAGCGCCGCCTCGCATTGAAGGAGATCGATCCCTCAGAGTATGGTATTTATGGCGGTGATGTTGAACTTTTTCTGCAATATTTTGTGGACATGGAACGCGTGAAAGAACTCGGCGGGCTGCACGTCATTGGCTCGGAACGTCACGATGCGCGCCGCATCGACAACCAGTTACGTGGGCGCGCTGCACGTCAGGGCGACCCGGGCTCTTCACGCTTCTACCTCTCGCTCGAAGATGATCTCATGCGGCTGTTCGGCGGAGACCGTGTTAGCGGGTTGATGGAACGCCTCAAGGTTGACGATTCCCTTCCGCTCGAGGTTCGGCTTGTCGGCAACATCATTGAAAGTTCGCAGACCCGCGTCGAAGGCGCTAACTTCGATGTCCGAAAGCACCTGATCGAATATGACGATGTGCTGAACAAACAGAGAGGGCAGGTCTACGGTCAGCGCGACCGCATCTTCGTAAAAGAAGACTTGAGCGACGACGTGCAAACCATGCTCGAAGCTGAGATCAATCAACGCGTGATCGTTGGATTGGATGATGAAGAGGGTCCGTGGAAACTGCTCGCGTGGCTCGACCAGATCCAGGGTCCGTTCATGTCCGGGGAGCGCCTCTTCCCCAGCTATGGCTTGTCGCTGTTGCTAAAGGCATTAGACAACGCTGCTTCCGAACAAGAGACGGCATCCGCGATACATGATCTTATCTCCCGGGCCATCGAGTTGGAAAATACGCATCACCTGCGAGCCATCGAGAACATTATCGACCAGACAGAAGACGCGCTTTCAACACAGATCGCATCGCGTGTGGATACCCTCGACACCTATTTCGACGGCCTGCGCGATGTGGAGGAAACTCCACGTCCGCAAAAGATGCTGGAGGAGATCAACTCCCTGACCGGCGTGCAGGTCAAATTCAACGGCGAACAACTGCGGATACTTGAAGAGGATCAACGTGAAGCAAAGGAACTCATCAAGACCCACATCAACGCGCAGTTAACCGGGCTTTATGCATCACGCCTGGTCGCGACAGTGCAAAACCGCGTCGGCAGTTCCATCGGGGATAAATTCGAGGTCAACAGTTGGGAGGATGCCGCGGATATGATCCTTGAAGCCGCGGAAGCCGCGCTCGAAAATCGCCGTGAGAGGCTCGTCGGCGAACATGGGCAGATCGCACGCGATATCGAAAACCTGACGCCCTCCGAGTGGAACGACACCAGCAAGCTAAAGCTTCTCATTACCATATCTCAGGGTTCGCGTACCGGATTCGACCAGAAGACTCACCGCCAAGTGAAGCAGGTTTATAACCGCTTTAGTTACATATTCCTGATGGCACAATTGTTGGATGGGCAGGAAGCGGATGAAATTACCGAAAACGTCCTGACCCACCTCGAAGAGGCGGAAGAGGCGCTCGTCTTCGCAATTGGTCAGGGTGAATACAACCGGCTCTCCTCGAACGCCGTTCGTCTCGCAGATTTTGGCGATGCGGCGAAAAGAGCTTTCGGGGAGGAGAGGCTGAATGAAACAGTAACAGGTTTGGGCGAGTCTGACCGGGAGGCGCTGGTCGAGTCGATAGGAAGATACGTGCTGAACGAGGTCCGCAGGCAGTTGCTTTTGGGCGCCACATCCGAATTATGGGTGGAGTATCTGACGCGCATCGAAGCCTTGAGGGTCTCCATCGGACTTGAGGCTTACGCACAACGCGACCCACTGGTACAATATAAAACAAGAGCATCTGAAATGTTTGCGCAGTTGGTGGAAGATATTCAGGGACTGGTGATCAGCCGGGCATTTACCCTCCAGCGAAAACCAGTCGAAATCTCTCCCATCGAAACCACAGACCAACCCGATCAGCCAAAATCTCAACCTGGCGCACAAACCAAAAGCGGTAAGAAACGAAGACGCCGAAGGAACTGATTTAGTCGTATGACAGAACGGGTCACCGCATCACTCAACAAGTATCGCGCAATACCAAAGGTGGAACTGCATCGCCATTTGGAAGGCTCGTTACGGCTGGATACCATGCTAGACATTGCGAACCAGCATGGCATTACCATTCCCGCGGATGTGATCCGCTTGAGCACGCTCGTACAGATTCAAGAGGAAGATAAATTCACCTTCCAGAACTTCCTTTCAAAATTTAATACACTGCGCCTGTTTTATCGGTCACCGGATGCGATCCATCGCATTACACGTGAAGCCATACAGGACGCGGCAAGGGACAATATCAAGTATATGGAACTGCGCTTCACGCCGGTTGCATTGAGTCGTGCCGAGCGCTTCCCCCTGCATGATGTGGTTGACTGGGTGATCGCCAGCACAAAGGACGCCGCAAAGGAACATAATGTCATTGTGAAGTTGATCGCTTCGGTCAACAGGCATGAGAGCGCTGAACTGGCTGAACAGGTCGCATGGCTGGCGGCAGACCATGTGGAAGACGGGCTGGTCGCGCTCGATCTGGCTGGCAACGAGGCTGAATTCCCCTCTGAGCCGTTCTATGGTATTTTCAAGGAAGCCAAACAGTCGGGT
>DNDO01000226.1:0-1811 GCA_003484265.1 Anaerolineae bacterium | reverse complement strand
GGCGTACGTGTGCTGGAAGATAAAAACATCACTGCGCTCGCCGAGGAACGCGGCACAGCTTTTGAAGTATGTATCACCAGCAATTATCAATCGGGTGTTGTCGAATCGCTCGACACACACCCAATGATGAAGATGCTCGAGAACGGCATCAACGTTACCATCAACACAGACGACCCGAGCATCTCGCGCATCACACTGAGTCATGAGTATTACGAGGCATGTGAAAATCTCAAAATGTCGCAGGACATCTTGAATGAACGTATCATCGCCGCGGCAGAGTCCGGTTTTTTGTCCGACGATGAAAAACAAAAACTGGTATCACAACTCATGGACGATCTAAAAAAATAACGCACCACACGGCAAGGATAGAAAAGGCGCTCCTTTATGTCTTTCGCGAGTCTGTGGTGAAATTCCTTCACCCCCATCCCCTCTCCGAGTTTGAGAGGGGCCGAAGGCGGGGTGGAGGCATAAATCACCAAAGGAGTATCCTATGAAAGATTTTTTTAACGCACGCGACACATTGAAGGTCGGGGATAAGGAATACACATACTACCGTCTCGACGCATTGGAAAAAGCGGGTCTGACCCAGCTCAAGCGGCTTCCTTTTTCGATCCGCATCGTGCTCGAGGCGGCTCTCCGCCAATGCAACGATAATGAGATCAAACAGGATGATGTAAAGAACATCGCTGCATGGACGCCCAACGGCACACGCCCCGGCATCCCACTCCTGCCAGCGCGCGTTGTCATGCAGGATTTTACCGGCGTGCCGGCAGTTGTCGACCTCGCCGCGATGCGCTCCGCAGTGGCGCGTCTCGGAGGCGATCCAAAGTCGATCAACCCGCTCGTGCCTGTGGACCTGGTCATTGACCATTCCATTCAGGTGGATTTCTTTGCCACATCCGACTCTCTCAACCGCAACACGGAAATGGAATTCCTGCGCAACAAGGAACGCTATGAATTCCTCAAATGGGGACAGAAAGCATTCAAGAATTTTCGCGTTGTCCCCCCGATGACAGGCATCGTCCATCAGGTTAATCTTGAATATCTTGCCAATGTAGTGATGACCAAGCAGGAAGGGAACGAAACCCTCGCCTTTCCCGATACGCTCGTCGGCACCGACTCACATACCACAATGATCAATGGTCTTGGTGTGGTGGGCTGGGGTGTGGGCGGTATCGAAGCCGAAGCTGTCATGCTCGGTCAACCCATGGATATGCTCCTGCCGGACGTAATCGGTTTCAAACTTTTCGGGAAATTGCGCGAAGGCGTTACTGCTACCGACCTTGTCCTCACTGTTACACAAATGCTTCGCGAGCATGGCGTGGTGGATAAGTTCGTCGAATTCTATGGAGAGGGTCTCAACAGGATGCCCCTCACCGACCGGGCTACCATCGCAAATATGTCTCCCGAATACGGCGCGACGATGGGCTACTTCCCCGTGGATGCGGAGACTCTGCGCTACATGAAATTGACAGGACGCCCGCAAGATGTCATTGACCGAACTGAAGCCTACATGAAAGCACAGGGGCTCTTCCGCGAAGCAAATTCGCCTGACCCTGAATTCACAGACGTTCTCGAACTGGACCTCAATTCTGTTGTGCCCTCATTAGCCGGTCCCAAACGTCCGCAGGACCGCGTCCCGATGTCCGAATTGAAAGAGACTTTCAAGAAAACGCTTACTGCTCCCGTCAAAGATCGCGGATTCGAACTCAAACCCGAGGCCGTAAACGCCGAATCGACTTTCGGCACCAACGGGGGTACACAAAAGATGAAGCACGGCGCGGTCGTTATCGCGGCGATCACCTCCTGCA
>DNDO01000073.1:12785-13506 GCA_003484265.1 Anaerolineae bacterium | reverse complement strand
CTTCTTGGCGGATCGATGAACATCGATTCATCACAAGGAGGCGGGACAACTCTGCAGGTCGAGATTCCCAGCCCGTATCCGCTCGGTACTGCTCCGTAAACTCTAAGGTTCAATTTTCACGAAAATATTGGATTTAAGGGGTTTCCCCTAATGGAATCAGGGGTAAATGTCACATAAACGGGGGATTGGGCAGTATACAATGGCATCGCATTAAAATATACTAAAGGAGATAACTTATCCTTGCCAATGCTTGATAGGGCTTGGTAAAACATCTAAAAAAATCAAATATTTGGATATATGGTTGATACAAAACCCAAACATGAACACGCAGTCATATCAAACATTTGGTATTGTTCACTTCAAGCGTCTAAAAGCGAAGCACTCCGTTAATTAAACGGAAATGCTTCGCTTTTTTGTTATTTAACATCGAAGGAGGTGATGTAACGACACAGTACTAATTTGTGACCGAAAATCGATTGAAGACAATTAAAAAGGAGAAGAAAAAAATGTCAAAAAAAGTTTTGTATAGCGTTCTGTCCGTGTTCATTATTCTGGCAACGTTACTTTCCGCCTGCGCTCCAAAAGAATCCGAGGAACCTACACAAGCCAGTTTGGAAGTTGGGATCGTACTGCCAACGAAGGATGAACCGCGCTGGATCCAGGATGAAGCCCGCTTCAAAGATGCACTGACAGCTGCCGGCTACGAAGTGGAAATTCTCTT
>DNDO01000073.1:615-12543 GCA_003484265.1 Anaerolineae bacterium | reverse complement strand
ATCATCACCCCTCATGACGGCGCCGCAGCAGCAGCCTCTGCTGAAGCAGCCCGTGCTGCGGGCGTGAAGGTCATCTCTTACGACCGCCTGATCCTTGACACCGACGCCGTGGACTACTACGTCACGTTCGACAGCCTGGCTGTGGGTGCTGCTCAGGCACAATACCTCGTCGATAAAGCAAGTGGAGAAGGCAACCCGTTGTACTTGTACGCCGGCGCTGCCTCCGACAACAATGCTTTCCTGTTCTTCGAAGGTGCCTGGAACGTCCTCCAGCCCAAGATCGCAGACGGCACGTTCGTGATCAAGAACTCGAGCGAAGCAGTAGCCATGCAGGATAAGGCAACACTGTCCCGCGACGAGATGGGTGCGATCATAGGACAGATCACGACCAACTGGGACTTCAACACCGCCAAGACTTTGGCTGAGTCCAACCTGACAGCCACCACCGCAGCGGACAAGGGTGATGTCTTCATCCTCGCCCCGAACGACGGAACAGCCCGCGCGATCGCAGATGCCTTCGCTGCTGACAGTGATGTTGCCAGCTATGTTGTGACCGGACAGGATGCCGAGAAGGCTTCCGTCCAGTACATCATCGACGGCAAGCAGTCCATGACCGTGTTGAAAGATGTCCGCACGCTGGTTGCAGATGCCATTAGCGCGGCCGTGACATTCCTTGATGGCGGGACGCCTCCTCAGACCAACACCTACAATAACGGTTCCATTGATGTACCTGCCAAGCCTTCCGAGGTCATCTCAGTGGACAAGGACAACGTCAAAGCAGCCGTGATCGACTCTGGTTACTGGCCCGCTGCCGACTTCACCGGTCTACCGTAATTGATGTAACGATGCAAGAAGGGAATAGTGGTGGATTGCCCACCACTATTCCTGTATAATTGTTCTAAATACCGAATTTTGGAGATGCCATGAATACCCCCATTCTGGAAATGAGGAACATCACCAAGGAATTTCCGGGCGTGAAAGCCCTGAACAATGTCAGTTTTCAGGTGGTGGAGGGCGAGATACATTGTTTGGTTGGTGAAAATGGGGCTGGCAAATCCACGCTTATGAAAATTTTGAGTGGTGTGTATCCATTTGGTACTTATACCGGCGATATTGTATTTGGGGGAGATGTGCAAACATTTTTAAGCATTCGTGACAGTGAAAAAGCAGGTGTAGCCATTATCTATCAGGAACTGGCATTGGTCCCTGAGATGACAGTTTATGAGAATATTTTCCTTGGCCATGAGATAAGTAATGGTCCCATGGTCGATTGGAACGAAACGATCAAACGGGCGGGAGAGATGCTCGCGAAGGTGAAACTCGATGTTAATCCAGAGGCGAAGGTTAAAGAATTGGGCGTCGGGAAACAACAGTTGGTCGAGATTGCAAAAGCCCTAAGCAAGGATGTCAAACTGTTGATCTTGGACGAACCCACATCCGCACTCAATGAAGATGATTGCGAGAACCTCTTCGATCTTTTGCGCGACTTGAAGAATCATGGTGTGACCTGTGTGTTGATCTCGCATAAATTGAAGGAAGTGATTGCACTTGCCGATACTGTGACAGTTTTACGGGATGGGCAGGCGATCTGTACACTGGACGCTTCAAAGGGCGAGGTATCCGAGTCTGCGTTGATAAAAAACATGGTGGGACGTGAGATCGAGAATATCTATCCAAAAAGAGACCATAAGATTTCTGAAGAGATCGTTCTTGAAATCAAGAACTGGAACGGGTATTCACCATTGTTGGGTCGCAGCATTCTCAAGGATATAAACATTAACGTAAAGAAAGGCGAGATCGTGGGCTTTGCGGGGTTGATGGGGTCGGGTCGGACGGAACTTGCTTTAAGCATATTTGGGAACCCGGACGGTTATAGACTCAGTGGCGAAATATTTGTCAGTGGTGCGAGGAAACAGTTCAATCATCCGCAAGATGCGATTCGGAGTGGAATTGCCTATGTCACCGAAGATAGAAAAGGCGACGGGTTGATCCTTATCCAGGATGTAAAGCAGAATATCACGCTCGCGAATTTAACGGAAATATCGAAGAGGTTTGTGGTGAACAGGAATGCCGAGGTTAATGTTGCGAACGATTATAAATCGTCCCTCAACATTAAGACCCCCGATGTTGAGCAACGGGTGGTGAACCTGAGCGGTGGCAACCAGCAGAAGGTGTCGGTTGCGAAGTGGCTTTTTGTCCGACCTAACCTATTAATTCTGGACGAGCCCACACGTGGAATTGATGTGGGGGCAAAGTTCGAGATCTATACGATCATGAATAAACTGGTGGAACAGGGGATGAGTATTATCATGATATCTTCTGAATTGCCCGAGATACTTGGAATGAGCGACAGGGTGTACATTATTTCATCTGGCAGGGTGAGCGGCGAATTGCCAATTGCCGAAGCGACTCAGGAAAAGATCATGGAACTTGCAACGAATTGAGGAGGCAGAAATGTCGTTCGTCAGAGATTTACAGAAAGTATTACGCCAGAATATTCGGGAATATGGGATGTTCATCGCCCTATTCATCATTATGGCGATCTTTACGGTCACGACGGATGGTCTTTTCATCTCGTCACGTAATATCAGCAACCTGATCAATCAAACGGGATACGTTGCCGTTTTGGCAGTCGGTATGACGTTGGTCATCGTCATACGTCATATTGATCTGTCTGTCGGATTTCTTGCCGGCTTTTTGGGAGCAGTCGCGGCGATTGCCATGGTCTTCTGGCATCTACCTGTATTTGCGGCAATCGCTCTCGTACTAGGCTTCGGGGTTCTTGCAGGACTTTTGACTGCGTTCCTGGTTGCGCAGATGAGGATACCTGCTTTTGTTGCCACGCTTGCAGGATGGCTTGGTTATCGAGGCGCACTCCTTTTGGCTACGGTAAGCACAGGCACGATCATCATTCCAGATCAAACCTTCAACGACATAGGTAATGGTTTCATCCCAGACATACCGGGAATCAACATTCTGCCTGATATACATAAACTTACCCTTGTCCTCGGCTTGATCGCCATTGTGATATTCATTATCAATTCGATAAACGGGCGACGGAAGAAACAGGCATATAATTTTGAAGTTCTACCTGCAAATATTTTTATTATTCAACTGGTATTCGTATCTGCGGTCATTGGCGCAATTACGTGGGTGCTTGCAGGGTATAGAGGGCTTTCGTGGACTGCGGTTATCGTGCTTGTCGTAACCTTGATCTATGATTTTATGACCAACCAAACGGTGCTGGGGCGTCATATTTATGCAATCGGTGGCAATCCGGAAGCAGCGGAGTTGAGCGGTATCAGCGTCAAGAAAATAACATATGTGGTCTTCGGATCAATGGGAATGCTCTCGGCTCTTTCTGGAGTTCTATTTGCTTCACGCCTCCAATCAGCCACTACCACTGCCGGGACACTCTTCGAACTGGACGCGATCGCTGCGGCATTTATCGGCGGCGTTTCGCCGGCAGGCGGAGTTGGAAAAGTTATGGGGTCGTTGATCGGCGCATTGGTCATGACATCCCTGACTAGCGGCATGAACTTGATGGGTATAGATATTTCCCTCCAATATATCGTCCGTGCAGCAGTATTGGTCTCTGCGGTAATTTTCGATGTGACCACGCGCAGCAGCGGAAAATAATTTCAAACGCCGGGAGCGAGAGAAAAACTTTGATTGATCATCCGATTGAGGATTTTCTAATGCTTGTAAAAATCCGCAGGGAATTCCGGCGGCTGAAGCCAGCTTAGGAGCCCCTGTGTATGGACAGGGTGGGTAGCGGGTTTCTCGAACCAGACCAGTAGTAGGCTGGCGCCGAGTCCAGCCGTGCCGAGCCACTGCCAAATCGTCAGTGTTTCGCCGAGAAGCAGATAACTGAAAAATATTGCAACGAGCAATTCCGCAAGCCCGAGCAGGGCGGTTTGCATCCCTCCGATGTTTTTGACCCCGAGGAAGAGCATCAGCCGAGAGAAAAACGTAACGGCGGTCAATCCAATCACTGGCAGCCAGGAAGCATCTGACGCAGGCAGCGAATGATCAAAGATAAAATATACGGGAACAACGATTGCGCTCATGGCGATTAGAGTGTACACGGTCACCGTAGGTGCAGGGACGTCAAACAGCACGCGTTGATTTATGGGCAAGTGCAGGGCATATAAAGCGGCTGAGACTAACATAAACGCCACGCCGATAAGATCTATGCTGTTGCCCGGTCCCAGCTGGGTTAGCAGGAATGCTGAAAAACTGGCGATAATGATTCTGATGTAGGTTAATCTGGAAGGCGGCTGACCATCCAATTGAAGCCAGAACGCGACAAAAAACGGATATAGCGCATATAACATTTGGGCAACGCTTGCATTCAGTTTGCTTAACCCTACATAATAAAAGATTGAGCCGATCCCATTTAATCCGCCTGCCATCAAGCATCCGATCAACCCTGCGGGATATATATAAAGAAATTGCCGTTTGAATATCGCAATCAGGAATACCAGCAAGAGGGCGGCCATAACTGTGCGAAGGGCGACGACCGCGTACGGAGAAAATTCTCCCGGCCCCATGGCGGCTTTACCGAACACTGGTGCCAAGCCAATCAGGAAAGCTGAGGAAAGTGCGGCGTAAATTCCCTGAGATCTTTTTTTCTTTGTCAAAATTTCACCCGGGTTTCAAAGGCAATGACGGGCAATACCCGTCATCCATAGAACAAAAATCTTCTGGGTCATTATTTAATCAACGAACGAACTTCATCCAAAAATTCATCGTTCAAGAAATCGCCCTTTAGCATCAGGGATTGGATCTGTCCCTGTAGGCGGCTTTTTTCATCCACAGTTAGTTCTTTGGCTGTCGCTACGATGACAGGGATGTTGGTCGTTTCCGGCTTGGAACGCAGAGCATCCATGACCGCGTAGCCGTCCATTTCAGGCATCATGAGGTCAAGGATCACAAGGTCAGGTAATTCCCTTGCGATGAGTTCAACGCCTTCACGTCCATTGGCAGCTTCGAATATCTCGAAATCACCCTGCGATTGTAAAATTCGTCGGATAAGACGGCGCGCCTCGGGCGTGTCGTCAACCACAGCCACGCGGGAGAAGCGGTTCGGCGTCACATTGTTCAGGGCTGATAACAAACCCTCCTGCGGGGTATCCGCTTCCGCCTGCTTTTTGCCAAGATCAATATCGCGCGTCCATCCTTCCGTGAATAGGTATTGCTCGGCAGGCATTGTATGGCCTGTGCAATTGACCACCACCACGTCATCAGGCTTGATTATGCCCGCGCGAACTAATTTGAAGAGACCGGCGAACGCCGTACCCGAAGCCGGCTCGGCAGAGATACCTTCCATCTTTGCCAAAGCATGCATCGCTCGAAATGACTCTTCATCGGATACACTCTCAAATACTCCACCTGTCTCATTGACCTGGTTTCGGAGCATAGAGTACGTACGCCCGGGGTCGCCGGTGGCAAGCGTTTCGATGCGTGTCTTCGGCGAAAGGACAGGCTCTGCAATTTCAAGCCCTTTCTTCCAACTTTCGACCATCGGCGCACAGCCTTCAACCTGGATAGGCGCTAAAGCAGGTATATTGTCGATAATGCCCAGTTGTTTTAACTCCTTGAACCCCTTATATACGCCGAGCGGTCCCATCCCGCCGCTGATGGCTTGCACATACCAATCAGGTGTGCGCCATTTTGGATTGTCATCACTGGAGCCTTCCGCCGGTCCGTTCTGGAGGGTTAATTGTTCAGCGATCTCGAATGCGAGCGTTTTCATAGCCTCGACGGCAGTGACAGTCCGCGCGCCCATATCCTGATATAAGCCACGTTGACGGGCAAACTCCGACGCCATTTGTTTTGCCTGGTCGTAAGACCCTGTGATCTTAATGACCTGACTACCGTACAGAGCGATCTCACGCATCTTGACTCCGGGAACGAGGCTGGTGACGAAAGCCCAAAGTTTGATCCCAGCCCGCGCTGCGTACGCCGAGAGCGCGATCGCGACGTTTCCCGTAGACGCAGCGACCATTTCAGTTATGCCGCCTTCCTTGAGCGCTGCAATCGTAAGTGACGCCTGTCGGTCCTTGAAGGATGATGTCGGTCCCTGACGTTCATCTTTGATATACAGGTTATTAAGTCCCAGCATCATCCCCAAATTCGCGGCTTTGATGAGAGGCGTGCCACCCTCGCCAAGCCTCAAGCTTGGGTTCGGTGTGCGGATCGGTAAAAGCTCCTGGTAGCGCCACAGGTCGAACTCGCGTCTGGTGAGTTGTGAGGGGAAGGTCTTTGCGGCTACCACCATGTCATATTCCGCTTCACGCCACTGGCTGGAGCATTTTGGGCATTGCATGGAATTGGGCGTGAACGGTGCGGCATGACCGCAATCGAGACAGCGGATTACAAATGACATGTTTGGTTAATTTTCCTTGTTAATGGTCGCTAGATAGCTGGGCAATTAGTCTCCGATGCGCTTCAAGGCGGTTTCGATACTGGCGATCAGATCGCCCTCTTTGAGCGAACCTTTTGCAATCAATCTTTGCCCGTAATCAGCCAATTGTTTTTGCTGTTCGTTCGTCAACCCGCCGCCACTTACGACAAGCACTGGGATGTCGCGAAAAGACGAATCCTCGCGCAGTTTTTCGAGGATTGTGAATCCGTCCATGTCGGGCATAAATACGTCGAGAATGATCGCGTCAGGGGCTTTGGTGATGATAGCTTCCCAACCTTTACGTCCACCTTCAGCCAGTGTGGCTTTGAACTGACCATGTTCGTTGAGAATCTTTTCGATCAGGCGCAGGTCGTTAGGATCATCATCAATGACAAGCACTTCATGAATGTTCCCATTTTTATTCAAGCGGACCAGCGCGTTGACGATGTCCTCTTCGAGGATGGGTTTGACGAGATAATCTGCTGCGCCGAGGTTGAAGCCTTTGTCGGTCTGTTCGACAATGGAGCAGATGATGATCGGAATGCCTCTCGTAGCAGGATCAGATTTCAAGTCGGTAAGAACCATCCATCCGTCAATGTTAGGCATCATGATATCAAGCGTAACGGCGAAAGGTTTAAGTTCGGCGATGCGTTCCTTAGCACGGGTTGGGTCGGTCAGTGGGACGACATGGTATCCCTGCGGATTGAGATAGCGTTCATACAAACTAATGACCTGCGGGTCGTCGTCAATGGCAAGAACGACTTTTTTGCCTTCGGGGATATCTTCAAATTCCTGGTGATAAAGAGGTATCGTGAACCAGAAAGTTGAACCCTTGCCTTCTTCACTGAGGACGCCGATGCGCCCGCCGTGCAATTGTACGAGGTTGGCGCAGATGGAGAGACCCAAGCCGGAGCCACCTGATGTACGGGTTGCGGAACCATCCACCTGGGAGAATGCCTTGAAAAGTTTTTCCTGTCCCTCGGGTGTGATTCCGGGACCTGTATCGATCACATTGATCAACGCCTCAAGTTTTCCAGACGGCCCCTTTTGGACAATGGATTGTACGGTGATCGTGCCCTCATCGGTGAACTTGGATGCGTTAGACATCAAGTTGAGAAGCACCTGACGGACACGCATGGTGTCACCACGGATGGTGGGCATATCAGCTGGAATTTTTTCGATAAGTTGAATGGGCTTTTCCTTGACAAGCCCTTTCGCTGTGGAGAACACACTGTGGACCATTTCGGAAATATGAACTTCCTCGAAATTGATCTCCATTTTGCCGGCTTCAATACGTGCAAGGTCGAGGATGTCGTTGATCAAGCCCAATAAATGCTGGCCAGAATTGTAGATGGCTGTCAGGTCTTGATTCTGCATATCGGTAACGGGACCGTCGATCCCCTTGAGTATCACGCGCGAGAACCCGATAATGGAGTTCAACGGAGTCCGTAGTTCGTGACTCATATTCGCAAGGAACTGGCTTTTGAGTTGGTCAACTTCCTTAAGGTTCTTGATAAGTTCCTGGGATTCATCGAAGAGGGTGGCGTTGTTGATGGCTACCGCGACCTGATCGGCTAGGGATTGTAGAACAGAGAGGTCGTCCGTCGAAAATGCCTGCGCATCGGTGGATTGAATGTCCAGGACGCCCAAGACCCTTCCGCCAACGATTAGTGGGATCGCAACTTCAGATCGTGTATCGAGCAAGAGCGGGTTGGGTTGATAATAGGGTTCCTTTTGAACATCATTCGTAATCACTATCTCACCCCGCCCAGAGGCTCTGCCAACTATAGTTTGCGAACCCACGGACACCCGGTGATTTTGAGCTTTCATGGATTTCCCAGCATCGCCGGTGCCTTCTCGAAATACTGCGTGAAAACCATCCTCATCAATCTGGTAGATCGATGCAAAATAAAAGCCAAGGCGGTCATTCATCAAGTTGACTGTTCGAGTGAAGATCGTTTTTATGTCAAGCGTAGATGTGACCAGGCGTCCAATTTCCGATGAAGCGGCGAGATAGGTGTTACGTCTTTGAAGCGAAATATCCGCCAACTTCCGCTGTGTAACATCCCGCGCAACCCAAAAGACCTGATCTTTACTGAGCTTGGAAAGTGTCGCGTCGAACCAATATTTTTGGTCACCAAGAGTGAGTGGATACTCGATCTTGGTCGTTTGTTCTGTGGATAGCGTCTGATGGATCGCTTCCATAAATGGAGCATGCAGATCAGAAGGAAGCACCTCTGTAATTTTTTTCCCAATCATGTCATCGGGTGGGAGGAAGAGGCGGGAGGGATTAGTGGGCGCAACTCGAACGTAACGGCCTTCACGGTCATAAACGAGGATCACATCTTCCATCGCAGCAAACAAGGCGCGCAGGTCCGCCTCTGAATTGGCAAGAGCCTCCCTGGCTTGCAGGCGTTCGAGGGCGGCGGCCGTCTGGGCGGCAATCACGGAGAAGCTTTCAACGTGTTCTTCTGTAATGCGAGCGGATGTTTCGTACGTTTGCACCACCATCACGCCGGTAATTACGCCGCCACTACGTAAAGGGACACCGAGCCAATTTACACTGGGAGATCCCTCTGAAACTATCTCACCCGAGGCGTGGAGTTCGGTTAATAATTCCGGAGTTGTTCGCAGTGGTCTTCCTGATCGTATGACGTGTGATGTGAGGCCACGACCCAATTTTCGAGGCGTCCAATCTTCATCAAACTCGTCGACATGATACGGAAAAGAGATCAGGTTTGTTTCCCGGTCATAAAGCGCGACATAGAAATTCTTTGCGGGGAGAATGGATTGGATCGAGTCGTGAACTGTTTTGAATAGCTCTTCGGGTTTTTTAGCTGTAAGTGCACTTTCAGAAATGTGCGTGATTGCGGTCTGAGCCAGTTCGTTTGTTTTGCGTGCAGTAATATCCTGTGAGGAGCCAATGATCTTGGAATAACCTCCTTCGGATTCTTTTTCCATATTAAAGATCGTCTCGACCCAAATACGTCTTCCGTCTGCTGTTTTAAAACGGATTTCCTGGGTTAACTTTTGCTTATGAGGGTTTTTGATCAGGTCTGCGATTGTGGATAATGTCGGGCGAATATCCTCCTCGATGACGTATTTTCTTAGAATATCGCGAAGAGGAAATTGATTTCCTCCCTCTTTTTCAGCGGATGAACCCACCAAAGAAAACATTTCATTTGTAAGTGTTAGTAACCCTTTTTGTAAATTGTATTCAAAATAACCCATGCGCCCAATTCGAAGCGCTTCGGCGAGTTGGTTCTGGCTGGCGTTGACGTTTTGGAACAGGCGTGCGTTTTCGATTGCGATGGCGGCTTGCTGGGCTAGGTTATTAAGAAAATCCAATTCTGTGTTAGAAAAATCCAAGCCTTTGCCGGTTCTCCAGACAGCCATAAGACCGGTTAAGCGGTCAAGGGTCAGGATTGGAACTGCCAATATGTGTTCATAGGCGCCGCTTTGAGTGCCTGCAACTGTAATTGCGCTTCCGTCCGTTGACGCATCATTTACGATTCTTCCCTTTTTGGTGACCGCAATGTTGCCGATAATCCCGAGTCCGGTTCTGATCGGGTCGTTCTTGATTTCTTCCGCATCAACGCCTACGGCAGAAACGGCGTTCCAGAGATCCCCGCTGGGATTGGGTAGATAGACCGCACTTGATTCGGCACCCAGTAGATCCTTCGCATAAGAGGCAATCCTTTCAAGCACTACTTCGATCTGCAGTGTTGCTGAAATTTCACGTCCCACGTCCGCTAGCGCGGTCATTTCTTGAGCTCGCCGCTGTGCATCCTGGAAGAGACGGGCGTTCTCCAGTGCAAGGGAAAGCTGGTCTGTTACCTGCTTGACGAGTAATTGATCCTCATCACTCCATTGACGTTTTTCAGTTTCATCGAGAACTTGAAGTGTAGACCAGTTGTTGGGGCCGGTTTGGAATGCGAGCGCCATCGCGGAATCGGTTTGTGTTATGGACCGAACAGTCTCGAGCGCGCGAGTGTGTTTTGGCGCGGGCTTGACTACGGGTTTAGCCCTATCAACAGCCGCGTTTTTAGATCCGCGTCCCTTAACGGGCTTGGCGTTCGGTTCTTCGTGTTTTATCTCATCAAACAGCTTATCAAGCCGTTTGGCGATTGGCTTCTTCTTTGGCATATTCAATCAACTCCTGTGCAAGAACACGGTATTGCTGCGAGCCTCTGCTATTCGGCCTGTAGTGCGTAATAGGCACCCCGGCAATCGGGCTTTCACGCAGTTTTGTGTCAATTTCGATGACGGTGGTGAACACTCCCTGCCCAAACGTAGATTGGAGTTGTTCGAAGATGTTGCGGTGTGTACGATTGCGCCGATCCAATAATGTGACCAGGATGCGGTAGGCAAGCCCCGAGTTCACATCCTGTCTTACACGGCGGATGGTGCCCATCATATTCCGCAAGGCATATGCGGAGAAGTACTCCGCCTGGGTAGGGATGATGAGCAGATTCGCCGCGGATAGAGCATTGAGCGTGATGGCGCCAAGGGCGGGAGGGCAATCGAGAAGAATGTAGTCGTAGGGAAGCGTGTCAACATCGAGCGCGTCGCGAAGCGTGTTAAGGTATCGTGTCCGCATGGGGAGAAACTGCTCCGCGTTCTCGATGCGAAAACTGGATGGGACGATGTCAAGATTTTTAATGTCTGATTTTCGGATTGCAGTCTGGAGCACCGCGCCCTCGATCAGAATGTTGGCAGATGTGATGCTTGATTCCTCTGCTTCAAAGCCGAGTGCCAAGGACAGGTTGGACTGCGGGTCAAGGTCCAATAATAAGACGCGATAATTTAATTCAGCCAGCGCCGCTCCAAGCGATAGTGTGGATGTAGTCTTTGCCACACCGCCTTTTTCATTCGACATTGCAATCACATATGCCATATCACACCTCCAAGTCCTTCATTCCTGGTTCTGCTGTCGTTTGTGGGACGATCTCAACTCGGCTTGCGCCAAGCGCATTTCGAAGCTCGGTAACAGCCGTTTCGATCATTGCATTCGGGTCGTTTTGGCTTCGTATTTTGCCAGTGATCTCTGAGACCAGACGTTCTCGTTCTGCGCGTTGAGTTGTCTCCTCGAAAAGGCGCGCATTCTCAGCAGAAAGCGCGACGCGTTCCGCTACAGCTCTGATAAGATCCTGCTGATCCGGATTCCATTCCCCTCCCGTGGGGGATTGGACGACGAGTTTACCGATGACTTCTCCGCGCAATTCAATCGGGACTACAAATGACCCTGCTTCTATTTGTTTACCGATTGCCCCGCCGTTGCCGGTTGCCGGTAATTTAACCGCTTCCTTGAGAGGGGACGCGCCCATTGCGTTATAGCGATATCCCAGCAGTTTTTGCTGTCCGGGAAGTTTCTTCCATACATCGCGTGTGGACTGGCCCATAAGCAGTTGGAGTTCTGACAAGGCTTTCGTTGAATCTTCGAATAAACGGGCGTTCTCAATGGCAAGCCCAACTTGATCAGCAAGGAGGCTTAGGGTTTGCGCGTCCTCGGGTGTAAA
>DNDO01000073.1:0-278 GCA_003484265.1 Anaerolineae bacterium | reverse complement strand
AGTGCCATCTCGGAGTGAGTATCAGGCAGGTCAGGGTTGTTGAAAAATACGGCATCTTCACCAACGTCTAATGCGATACGAGGTTCGCCATGCGCTGTCACATTACCGACGATGCCCTCTTCTCCCACACGCAGGCGGTGTTTGCGTTCGAGCATTCTTTTTCCGCCATCTGAGTTGGCGGCGATCAATACTGCATATTCGTTTGACTCATCGATAAGGAATAAGCCTACGTGATAAAAACCATACTTTTCGCTGACAACTGTCGTAATGAGTGGGAA
>DNDO01000153.1:15394-16094 GCA_003484265.1 Anaerolineae bacterium | reverse complement strand
GAAATGATGTCACAGCCTGGGTACAGGATCACGGGACAGGCATCCCTGCCAACAAATTGCAAAAGGTGTTCGAGGAGTTCTACCAGATCGAGCCGCCCAACACGCGCAGTTACGGCGGACTGGGAATCGGACTCACCATCGCAAAGGGAATCATTGAAATTCAGGGTGGAAAGATCTGGGCGGAATCGGAAGGCGCGGGCAAAGGCGCGACTTTCAAAGTGACTTTGCCGAAAGCGTAAGCGGAAACACAGCCGTTCATGGGCAATTACGAAGTGCCCGAAGGGTATACGGAATGGGCAGTATAAACACTAGTTAGGCGCTTAATACAATATCTTCCCAATTAAAGACAGAATATGCTTAAATATGCAACAAATAGGTGAACAAAATGAAGGCACTGGGTAAGTTCTTGCTTTGGCTTATGGGTGTGGCACTATCATGTTCCCTAGCGTGGAATTCATTTTTCCAAGGAGGCGGAGGAACTAGGGCGGTTCCACATGCAAATATTCAACTCCTGATCCAACCTGGTCAGACATCTGAACAGACAATTAAACTGGCAGAAAAAGCCATCTTATCGCTGAATTATGTAAAACAGCCCCCGAATCCAAGTCAATTTGCAGATCCAGAAGAGCGATCCTATAAAAAGGAAAATTTCAGAATTCTATATTCTCCAAAAGAAGGTGAATATAAGCGACTGGCAGTC
>DNDO01000153.1:0-15147 GCA_003484265.1 Anaerolineae bacterium | reverse complement strand
ATGGCAGTCTGGATACATTTCTATCAAGAAGACGAACTGTCTTTTAGTGAGACTGGATTTAAAGAATATGAATCTCTTCGTATTGCATTCGCTTCAGCTGGGCTCAAGCAATCATTGGAGAATGATCCAAAATACCCTGGTAGAACAATCCTAACGCCACAAATGTTCAATGTACAACATTCCCAGCCTGAACAGAGGACCAGCAGGGAATTGCTACACACTTTGTCATCACTTTTGTGCTATGTGCTAATCTTCCTTGTGCCAGGGTTTTCGATCGTCTTGAAACTCTTCAGTGGCAGCGCGATGTCAATCACGTTAAAAAGAATTCTGTTCGTTGCAATCTCTAGTTTAGTTTTAGCTCCCGCGCCGTTACCAATAATTATGTTTGGTCCAGTTTTCTTGCTGCCTCTGCCATTTGCACTTCCATTCGCTCTTGGGTCACCTCCTTTTCTCAAATTGCTAGCGATCTCAGTTGGATGTACTGCGGTTCTTACATCGTTAATTTCGCTACTTATTCAAAATCCCCGTCCTTCAAGAAAAGTTTCAGGAATTCTGCCATGATCTCAATGCTGCGCCTAACACAGCGTTGACTTTAACAGAATCAAAAGCGCCCTGTCTTTCAACAGGGCGCTTCAATCTCTAATTCTCCAGTCTCTTTCTTTACCCCAAATGCATCGGCATGATCACGTGCAGGAAGTCATCCTCGCCAACGGGTCGCACCACACCGGGCGCGTTTGCCGCGGATGTTTCCAGCGCAACGTTCGGGGTGCGGATCACTTCCAAAGCTTCGCGTAAAAACTTGACGTTGAACGCGATCAACACGCCGCTGCCGTCCACGGTCGCTTCGACGATGGTCTCGTTCTTGCCCGTCTCTTCGGAGGTGGCCGTGATCTCCACTTCGCTGGGCTGCATTTCTCCCTGCGCAGATTTGATATTGAAACGCGCCACGTTCGAGCCTTCGCGTGCAAAGATCTCAGCTTGTTTGCACGCTTTCAGTAAGGAAGCAGTGGAAACCAAAGTGCGTGACTTGTACGAGCGCGGGATGATCTGATTGAAATCGGGGAACGTGCCATCGATCAATTGAGACACAACTTCCACATCTTTCACGCGGAAAATTACCTGACCACGTCCCTTTGGTAACACCATATAGATCGGCTCTTCTCCGTCGTTCGCCACGCGCGCCAATTCCTTCAAGGCTTGAGCTGGGATAATTGCCGAAACAGGAGCAGGCACGGGCGCAGAAAGAATCGCCTTGCGGACGGAGAGTCTAAATCCATCCGCCGCCGCCATCGTCAGTTTATCCTTATCCACTTGAACGAGCACGCCCATCAAAACGGGACGCGCCTCATCAGATGAAGCCGCGAACGCCACCTGATGGATCATCTCACGGAAGTCGCCTGCGTTGATCTGCATCGCGCCGTCGAGGTCGGGCACGGGCAACGGCGGGAACTCCTGCGCATCAATACATTTGATATCGTTGGTGGAAGTGCCGCCGCGCACATTCAAAGTTTGTGTACTCACATCGAGTTTCAACATCACCTGGTCGCTCGGCAGTGTGCTCACCAGATCGTTGAACGTGCGTGCAGGAACAGTCGTTGAACCTTCCTCTTCGATACGCGCGGGGATCCAGCACGTAATGCCCATCTCAAGATTCGTTGCCGAAAGACGCAAACGCCCCTCATCAGACGCGATCAATACATTCGCCAATACAGGCAATGTACTGCGCGGCGAAACGGCTTTAGAAACAGTTCCCAAACCTCTGGCTAAATTTTCCTGAAGAACAGTTACTTTCATGGCGTCTCCTCGATTGATAATGACCCTCATATTTTACATCATAAAAGGTGACAGTCACTTGGCTCCCTGCGTTTCATTACAGGAGTGCATCGCGGAAGTGACTGTCACCTACTCTTTAGAACCCGCTGATCAACGAAATACCCAACGCCAATACTACAAACAACATCTGTAATGCGAACAACGCCGCAAAAACATACACAACGAATATCCATGCCGAACGTGATTGTTTCTTTATTTGGACTGCTTGCCCCTCAGCCATCATCTGCACAGACAGTGCCGCCTGCGCAGCATCATCCGCCCACACGAGATTCATCGCTTCATTCTGGACAATGACCTTGTTTCCGTTAAATGACCTGATCCACGCCGGAGCATCTTCCACCGCCAACACGCCTCCACTGACAATGACCGCGCCAAAATCACCTTGCGGCTTCTCGGCGAGGGTCGTGACCGTCACCTGCACCTTCGCCTCCGATTTCACCAACGCGGCTTTGACCGATTCAACAAAGCCATCGCCTGAGTCAACGATCAGTACCCCAAAGGCGCTTTGCTTCTCAGCCAGCAAGTCAGAAATGGATGTGCCATCTGCGCGCATGACCCTCAAGTGATAGATGATCACCACGCTGAACAGGAATAAAAGTTGTATGAAGTTGAGAAGTTGGTTGACAAAGTCGCTGCCGGCATCGCCTGTCAACACTGTTCGTAGGAGAAGGTATACCAACCCAACAGCCGCTGTCATCCCGCCAATGACGGATGCGAATAACGCCAGATAGATATAGAACTTGCGAAGTACCGACCTCCGCGCATGGTCTCCCATTTCGTTTTGCGCCAATGCTTCCAATTGCATCGGTCGCCAGTTAAACAGCCAGAGGGGTAACCCAACAAGAAGCGACGAAAACGCAGATGCCAGGCTGGATCGATTACCGCTCCCCAGGACGAACCCTCTGTTCGTTACCATGTCAATGATAAAAGTGAACAATGTCCCGACGCCGACGAATGCGACCACCAACCCAATGAAGGCAAGGATGTAATAATAGAGACGTGTCATCCCCGCCTGACGGACCTTGTCACCGGCGGATTCAATGTGACGCCTAAGCCAGTGTCCAAAATACGCCCACACGGCGCCGAGCGGTATGCCAACGGAAAGCGGACCACCGATCTTATCTATAAAATCACTGATTGTTGAGGACAGTCCAAGCAGGATCGACATGATCTCATACACAATGTTGTACGCCACGGTTATGACGGTTATCACTCCGCCTAACGCAAGGATGTATAGAATCCCAAGGCGCAGGGTTGATCTCATTTCATCGGGATCAGGTAAAGAGTCCTGAATGACGCGCCACGAATAGACCCACACCGGCGTCCCGACGACGAGCAAAGCTGTCCCGTTGACAACGGTCTCTCGTCCCAATTCACCTAATATATTGCCCGGGATATAAAAGAGGAAACGCAAAATCTGTTGCGCGCCAAGGACGGTCATTAACAAACCATAGAGCATCCAAATATACCGATACAGACGGCGCACTTCGGAGAAATTTTCTTTATCAGGGAGAGTCTTCCATTCGTTCCGCAGGACACTCCAGAAATATGCCGCGACGATCAAATTCATTACGATGGCAATGGCGTTATCGGTCAGGGTCTGTGAACCGCCCAGAAATGCGCGTGAGTAGCTCAACTGCGCCACGCCGAGGAATGAACGATTGATGAACGCCAATAAATTTTGAACAACCGGGGCAAGCGTAGCGAGCAATATTCCATAAAGGAAGACCGCGCGTAACGATGCTATTTTTTCTTCATCCTCACGGTCGGAAGCCCGCTGTACCCACAACCAGTGGATGAGGAAGATCGGCACGCCCACAAATATCAACGCCAGCGCCTGCGCCAGATCGTCCACCCCGCCCGAGACCTTGTCATCAAGGATCGAACGCAACAAAAGGATCAGCCCCCATAACACAACTTCGATGCTGATAAAAGCAACTAGATAAAAATATAATCGACGGATGGATTTCATATAAGTATCCCTCCCGCTCGGCGCGGAATTATTTTGGTTCTTCCATATACCAGTTATAGCCCCAGAAATTATATTGAGGCATGAGCGTCAACTTCCATACGCCGTTTTGATTGAGCAGGTTCGCGACCTGCACATTACGGTACCCGCTGGAGAACGGATCGCTGGAATTGTAAATTAGGGCGAGTTCGACAGTTGCCGTATCGCCGAAGACCTCGCTCTCGCCAATGTCAACCGCTTGATTTTCAGGGTTCACTTCCCCGTTCAGAAACGCGCGGCGGAACTCGTCAAACGTCGGCTTGTTTTCGAGGTCTGCTAGATAACCGTATGCCTTCTCGTAATCCTTGTTCAGAACAGCCAGCACATAATTATGGACAATGCCTTCGGGCAAATCCTCCGAGACGTACGTTTGCGTATCCTTGCGGGTAAAAAACACAGTCAGTGCAACGATAACCAGTAATCCAATTCCTATTAAGATACCGGTCAGGAAACGATCTTGTTTCATGGAAATACCTCCGTGGTATGTTTTCATTGTATTGAGTCTTATGGCAAAATGCAAGCGAGTTTTGCAAGCCGGCAGAAAAGACGTTGTACAAGCGTCAATCGTTCCCATCTTCTCTTACGGTATACTACGATAACTTCAACATTAGGAGACCACCATGACCATATCAGCCCCACGCTGGGATCTAACCAACGTTTATCCCTCACTTGAATCCCCAAAATTCAAAAATGCCATCAAAGAGTACCAGAGCCTTCTCGATAAACTAGAGAAATTCTACAAGACCAAGCTCAGCAAGGCAGATAAGAAAACATCTGTGAAAGAACTGGGTGAACTGCTCGGAAAATCAGTGGATCAATTCAACGAACTCGCCTCCCTCTCAGGGACGATTGGCGCCTACATCTATTCCTTTGTCACCACTGACTCACGGGACAAGACCGCCGCACGCATCCTTTCAGAGTTTGAACAGATCGAAGTCCGACAGAGCAACCTCAACACGAAGTTCCGCGCATGGATCGGAAGCTTGGGCGACAAACTCGATAAAGCCATCGAAGCCAACCCATCTGCAAAAGCGCACGCCTTCACCCTCAAGGAAACACGCGATCAGGCAAAATACATGATGAGCGAAGCCGAGGAAGTGCTCGCCGCCGAAATGAACCTGAGCGGAGGCAGGGCATTCGGCAAATTACAGGGAACTGTCACATCACAACTTACTGTTGATTTTGAACTGGACGGCAAGATCGAAAAAATGCCCATGCCCGCCCTCATCAACTTGAAATCGCATCCCGACGAAAGTGTCCGCCACCGCGCATATGACGCGGAGAATCAAGCGTGGGAGTCGATCAAGGAAACGTTGGCGGCTTGCATGAACGGAGTCAAAGGACAGACGAACACCCTCTACAAAAAGCGAAGACGCAAAGATGCGCTCCACTCAGCCATCGATTCTGCCCGCATCGACCGCAAGACCCTTGATGCCATGCTGGGCGCGATGAAAGACTCGTTCCCCATGTTCCGCAAGTATTTCAAGGCGAAGGCAAAAAAGATCGGCAAGGAACAACTTGCCTGGTGGGATGTTTTCGCTCCTCTCGGAAGGACAGATAAAGTTTATTCGTTCGACGAAGCGCGCGATTTCGTCCTTGAATACTTCGGCAAATTCTCCCCCGACCTGCGCAATATGGCTGAGACCGCGTTCAAGAATAATTGGATCGATGCCGAACAACGCGAGGGAAAACGCGGCGGCGCATTTTGCATGGGCATCCCTGCAGTTAAAGAGAGTCGCATCCTTGCCAACTTCGACGGCTCGTTCGACCAGATCAGCACGCTCGCGCATGAACTCGGTCATGCCTTCCATAACTACTGTGCCTTCGAAGCCGACAAGACCGAACTCCAACAGGATACACCGATGACACTGGCAGAGACCGCCTCCATCATGTGCGAGACCATCATTACGGAGGCAGTGCTGTCCACAACCAAGGACCCCCAGGAGGAACTGGCTGTTCTCGAAGCGCAGATACAAGGCGCAGCACAGGTGATCGTGGATATCTACTCCCGCTTCCTCTTTGAAAAGGAAGTTCTGGAACGCCGCGAAGAGTCTGAGCTTTCCTCAGACGATCTTAACGATATTATGGAACGCGCGCAGAAAGCCACTTATGGCGACGGACTCGATGAACGTTACCTCCAAAAGTTCATGTGGACGTGGAAACCGCATTACTACTCGGCAGGCTTTCCCTTCTATAATTTTCCGTATGCGTTCGGTCTCTTGTTCGGCACAGGCTTATACGCCATCTATCAACAGCGCGGCGACGAGTTCGTGAAAGATTACAAACACCTGCTTGCATCCACCGGCGAGAACACCGCCGCCAAACTTGCCAAACGGTTTGGTATTGACATTACAACAAAAAAATTCTGGGCAGACAGCCTCGCCATCATCGGCAAACGCATCGACAGATTTTGCGAGTTGTAAGGAAGATTTGTACACACACTGAATTAGCAAAAAAGGAAGGTATTCCATGGCAAAATCAAAAATGGTCCTTATGGTTTCCATCCTCATTCTTGCCACATTGGCATGTAATGCGCTTGCCCCTCAACAGGATTCGAACACTGAATCCCCGCAGGTTCAACAACCGTCATCCAACAGCGCGCTTCCCATTTCAGAAGATGCAGTTCCGCGCGTTTCCCTTGATGACGCAAAGACCGCGGGCGAAAATGGAACAGCCATCATCGTGGATGTGCGCAGCGCTGAATCTTTTGCGATCAGCCACATTCCCGGCGCGGTCAATATTCCATTGGGATTGATCGAAGCAAGCCCCTCCGCAATCGACCTCGACAAAGACGAATGGATCATCACCTACTGTACCTGACAAGACGAACACACAAGCGCCCGTGCGGCGTTTCTCCTATTGCATAACGGATATGCCAATGTCACCCCCATCCTCGGCGGGTTTAGCGCATGGATAGAAGCAGGGTATCCGACAGAACCGTAAACATGGCGATCATATCCATCGACCACGTGCAAATCGCAATGCCCGAAGCGCAAGAAAATGCCGCTCGGACATTCTATATTAACATCCTGGGCTTCACCGAAACACCTAAGCCGTCCGCCCTTCTCAAACGCGGCGGCGCATGGTTCCAATCAGGCAACGTTCAACTCCACCTTGGCATCGAAAAGGATTTTCATCCCGCGCGCAAAGCACATCCCGCCTTCATCGTGGATAATCTTGACACGATACTCGAAAAAGTTCAGCAGGCAGGATACGAATGGGACGAGTCCCAACCTCCATTGGATGGATATAAACGCGCGCACATCTACGATCCGTTTGGGAATCGAATCGAATTAATGGAGAAGGAATGAACACGCCTCAAATCACCCCATGGTCTGATCCGACACCCCCAACCGAATCCACACTGAAAGGACTGTGCGCAGACGAGGGGTTGAATCCATATTCATGGTCGAATGGTCCGCTTGATATGTATTCCGCACATTCACATTCCTACGACAAAGTGATCTATGTTATTCGCGGTTCGATCACATTCGGTTTGCCTGAACTTGGCAGGAAACTCACACTCAACGCAGGTGACCGCCTCGACCTGCCTGCCGGCACAATCCATGATGCGGTTGTGGGAGCAGAGGGGGTGGCTTGTTTGGAAGCGCATAAATGAAGTCATCTCGAGTCATTCTTCTGACAACATTTGCGATGATCGCGTTCGCATCCAATTCACTGTTGAACAGACTCGCATTGGGGCAAAACACGATCGATCCCACCAGTTACACGACCATAAGACTGGCATCAGGCGCGGGGATGTTATTTATGATTGCCAGCATCCAAAGAAAAAATGGGGAAACAGTATTACGTGGCAGTTGGATATCTGCCGCATTTTTATTTATCTATGCAATTACTTTCTCCTTTGCCTATCTAAGTTTGAGCACAGGCACAGGCGCATTGATCCTGTTTGGAAGTGTACAGGTGACAATGATCGTCGTCGCGTTGAGGAGTGGTGAACGTCCGCGTTTGATGGAGTGGTTGGGATTGATCCTTGCCCTGGGAGGCTTGGTCTATCTTGTGTTCCCCGGTCTCACTGCCCCATCGCCGCTCGGTTCTGCCTTAATGACTGTCGCCGGTATTGCCTGGGGCTTTTACACCATCCGCGGGCGTGGGTCGCAAAATCCGCTGGGGGATACGGCAGGGAATTTTGTGTATGCCGTGCCGATGGTAGGTTTCGTTTTATTGTTTTCACTGAAGAATGTTTCCATCTCGCCGCACGGAATTTTGTACGCATCGTTGTCCGGCGCGCTGGCTTCAGGCGTCGGTTATGTCATCTGGTATGCAGCGTTGCGGGGACTAACCACGACTCGCGCGGCAACTGTTCAACTGTCCGTACCGGTTATTGCGGCATGGAGCGGTGTTGCTTTCCTTGCGGAGGATATTTCGACAAGGCTTGTTATTGCAGGAATATTGATATTGGGCGGGATTGCATTAGCACTTTCTAGCCGTGCGAAAAAGGTTTGAGGAAGAAAATATATTATAGTTAGAATCAGGTGTTGGGTAAGGTGCGATGCGTTCTATCCAACAAAAAAGGATGCATCGTTGGATGCATCCTTTTTATTTCGTTGAAGTTTACCAGGTGCCGTGGAGCCAGCCGCGCAGATCCATGGCTTTGACGACACGCATGATCGAAACCATGTATGCCGCATCGCGCATGTAGACTTTTTCTTTTATGCTCGTTTCTAGCACTGCGTTGAAGGCAAGGGTTAATTTTGTGTCGAGGCGTTCGAGCACAGCGTCCTTTGTCCAGTAATAATTCATATCGTTCTGCACCTGTTCAAAGTAGGAAGTGGTGACACCGCCGGCATTGCACAGGAAGTCCGGGATGTTGAAAATATTGTTTGCCTTGAAAAAGTCGTCGGCTTCCAGTGTACAGGGACCGTTTGCGCCTTCGGCAACCACTCTCACACGGCTAGACATCTTCTTTACCGTCTCTGCATTGACATGCCCTTCGATTGCCGCAGGGATAAGGACATCGGCTTCCTTGGTGATCCATTCTTCGCCGTCTTCAACGAGATAGCCGGCCTGGTCTGCGGCTTTTTTATCTATCGTTCCGTATTGATCCGTGATGGATATTAAGAAGCGCGGGTCGATGCCTCCCTTTTTGCTGTAGGTGAAAGATTTTTTCTCGTGCCTATCCCAGCAGGAAACGCAGGCAACTGTGCCTCCAAGTAGCTCAATAAAACCGATGGCGGCATATTGTGCAACATTGCCAAAACCTTCGATTGCGGCAACAGCCTTGGTTGAATCAATCTCGAGGTGTTTGAGCGCTTCGCGGACGTAATAGATCACGCCAAACCCGGTGGCTTCCGTGCGTCCCTCCGAACCGCCGCTACCGACAGGTTTACCGGTGAAAACGCCCGGTGTGTATTCGCCGACCAAGCGTGAGTACTCATCCATCATCCAGCCCATCATTTGAGGAGTGGTGCCCACATCAGGCGCAGGTACATCGTTGCGAGGACCGATGTTCTTCCACATCGCGCCTACCCAGCCCCGACAAATCTGTTCCTTCTCTACGAGAGACAGAGTGGATGGGTCGCAGACCACGCCGCCCTTGCCGCCGCCCAATGGAATATCGGCAACGGCGCATTTCCATGTCATCCATGTGGCGAGGGCGCGTACCGTATCGAAGGTCTCGGCAGGGTGGAATCGAATGCCTCCCTTGTTGGGGCCGCGCGCATCGTTATGTTGAACTCGGAAGCCTTGAAACACCTTAATCGAGCCGTCATCCATGCGGATCGGGATACGGAAGGAATATTCCCGCATGGGCCAGCGCAATGCTTCGCGCACGCCAGGGTCGAGGTTGAGCATTTCAGCAGCCCTGTCAAACTGTTTTTGCGCCAACTCGAAGGCATTTATATCTTTCGGCATTTTAAATTCTCCTTGGTGTTTGATTTAAAAAGATAAGCGGGCAGCCCGGATGGGTTCCCGCTTTTGGTTCCATGTATGTAGCCCGTTTATTCATATGAACAATACCACTTGTTTGCAACCGCGTTAACGTTATCATGAGATTCAAAGACCCGTCAATACGCATTTCCCCAGGTTAATTAAAAATGACCGGGCATATGCCCGGTCATTTTCCATGCTACTCGAGATTATTCTCGTCTGAGTCGTCGTCCTCGGTATCAAATTCGTATTCCACTTTTTCATGGTCAAGATACACCCACAAAAGGAGAACATGACCATCGGCTGTTTCCACATTGCGAGCCGCCAGGATCGGCGCCGATTGCTCCATCCCCATGTCGTTTCGGTAATGTAAATGGATGGGGTCTTTCGCATTCCAGGCGCGATAACAACGCTCCACAAGCGCCGGACCATTAAAGGTGCGCAGGCGCGTCAACGCGGGAACCGACAAGCCCGCGCTCTCGTTCAAGCTCAATGCCCAGCCGTCATTGACGGCTTCAAATACCGGCGGTGGTCCTTCGATGATTGTGATTTTATCTTCCATAGTGAACGGGAATATACCATAAAAGACCGGGTGGAGGCATTGCGAGTCCATTAACCCATATGTACCTGCCGTAATTAATTGTAAAGTTGTCGGTCGTCTGGCTTGCGTTCGCCCTAACGGATAGGTATACTTGGCGCATTATGGCAACGCCTGAAAAGATCGGGAGATACGAAATCAAATCAGAGCTGGGACGAGGGGGCATGGCAACCGTCTATCATGGTTATGATCCGCGCTTCGAGCGCGAGGTGGCGGTAAAAGTACTGCCGTCCGAGTTGTTACATTCAGACCCGCAGTTCAAATTGAGGTTCGAGCGCGAGGCGAAGATCATCGCCCAGCTTGAACATCCTTCCATCGTGCCGGTCTACGACGTGGGCGACGAGGGCGGTCAGCCCTACTTCGTCATGCGTTATATGAACGGCGGCTCGCTTGCAGAACGCATCAAAGCCAAAGTGATGAGCATGGAGGAAGCCGCAAAGATACTCGGGCAGATCGCCCCCGGGCTGGACGAGGCGCATAGCAAGGGAATCGTCCACCGTGACCTAAAGCCCAGCAACATTCTATTCGACTCCAAAGGCACGCCCTACATCTCAGACTTCGGTATTGCAAAATTATCCCGCTCACAGGTCAGCAATGTGACCGGTTCCGGTATTATCGGCACGCCGGCATATATGGCTCCCGAACAGGCTTCCGGTGAAACCGTAGACGGACGCTCGGATATATACGCGATTGGCATCATCCTTTTTGAAATGTTAACCGGCAGACAGCCCTATGAAGCCGATACCCCGATGGCGGTTGCCATCAAACACATTACAGACCCGGTTCCCCAGATTTTGACCGCCAACCCTGCCCTGCCCGCCGAAGCGGATATGATCATCCAGACAGCAATGGCAAAGAGCAAGGATGACCGTTTTCCCACAGCAGTGGAAATGGTGGAAGCCATGCACACCATCGGCGCGGGAGGCACGCCACAATTACGAACCCGTACGATGAAAGCCGCCGCGCCAAAAACCGTGCTGGCTGGTAAAAAGGCTGACGGGCAAAGTTCAGGAAAAAAATTAAATGCCTGGGCCGTGATCCTACCGATCCTTTTGGTCGCAGTGCTTGGGGGTGGTTACGCTTTATACAGCAGTATCAACCGTCCCGCTGGAACAGAGGCGCCGGTCACCCCTCCGGTGACCATACAGGATACCGCAACCCTCGAACCTGTTTCACAGCCGACGGATGATCCGTCCCTCGTTGTAACAACAGAAGTCCCCGCTGACACACCCATCCCATTGACCGAAACGCCCGCTGCGCCAGCCAGACCAGTGCTCGGCGGCGCAGACGCGATCGCGTTCGTCGCCAATAACGAGATCTGGCTGATGAACGTGGATGGTTCCAATCTGAAACAACTAACCTTCGACGGTGCGTCCAAGAACGACCTGCAATGGATGCCGGACGGCGAGACGATCCTCTTCCTCAGCGGTACGATCGTAAAATATTACAACATCAAAACGGACGTGGTTGATACCCTCGCCAGCTTCGCATCCGAAGCCTCGTTGGATGCCTTCCAGGTTTCACACGATGGCTCACAGGTGATGATCGCGATGAGCAACCAGATCTTCGTTGTGCCGTTCAGCTTCGAGACGATGAAAGGGGTGACAAGCCGCAGGAACCTGCTCGATATGGAAGCCTGTATCGTGCCCACCGGAAAAACCCCCGCTGCGCTGGCAGTGCAGGAAGCGCGCTGGTCCAGCGATGATAAACTCGTTGCCTGGCTCTTCACCGGCGTTGCCGGCAATACCTCTGTTCAGGCGGACCAGGTGAGCATTTTCGATATTACGACCTGCGACCCTACGCGGATAGACCTCAAAGACAACTTTCCCGGATCGCGCTTTAATCCGGTCGGGTTCCAAAGCCGTGAAATGCCGGATTTCGATTGGAACGGTTTGAGCCAGTTCACATTCAATACATCCCGCCGCAACAACGGCTGGGGCGAGTTCTACCTCTACAACTGGGAGACCCACAAACCAACCCTGATATACCCAATCAATAACACCTGCTGTTACCGCGACATCCGCTGGAGCCCGGACGGCACACATATCTTCTTCGCATTCCAGGATATCGGCTTGGGCGCCGAAGCACCGACCCTTATATACTACGTCCCCGCAGGTGCGCTTGAGACCGGCGCGAACTTCCAGCCGCTCCCATTAGCGGAAGACTTCTTCAAGAATCCGAGGGAAGGTCCGCAAGCCGCACTGCATCCCGCCCAACGCTAAAGGTTTTCGACGATCTCTTTTATTAGTTTCGGACCGCGATAGACCAGCCCGGTATACAACTGAATAAGACTCGCCCCGAGGGCGAGTCTTTTCTTTGCATCTTCGGGACTCATGATGCCCCCCGCGCTAATGATCGGGATTTTTCCACCAACCAATTTTACAACGCGACTTAAAACCGCCTCACTCTTAACCGCAAGCGGACTCCCGCTCAACCCGCCTGATTCCCTCTTATACTTTGATCTCAATCCATCACGCGCCATGGTGGTGTTCGTTGCGATGACGCCGTCCATGCCTTTATCGAGGATGACTCCGATGGCATCATCCATCTCTTCATCGTTCAGGTCGGGAGATATTTTTACAAGTATTGGGGAATGCCCGCCCCGACCAAGCGAAATATCTTCGCGTTCCTTTTGGATGGCGCCCAATAATTGCTCAAGCATTTCACGCCCCTGCAACCTGCGAAGCCCGATTGTATTCGGCGACGAAATGTTGATCGTAAGATAATCTGCATAAAACATGAAGCGGCGGATCAGATCGATGTAATCGTTCGAGGCTTCCGTGAGAGGAGTATCTTTGTTCTTCCCCAAATTAAGGCCAATGAGACAGGACAATGGACGACGAGCCTTTGTCACTTGACGTTGAACATACGATGAGCCGCGAGAAGGAAACCCCATGCGGTTGATGATGCCACCCTCTTCCGGCAGGCGAAAAACTCTTGGGCGCGGGTTGCCAGGCTGAGGTTTGAGAGTGACCGTCCCTATTTCGAGGTGCCCGAAGCCCAAAGCGGAGAGTCCGTTAATGGCGAGGGCATCCTTGTCGTAGCCTGCGGCAAGTCCAACAGGATTTTTAAATGTCAGTCCAAAAGCCTGGACGGGTTTTGACGATGTTTCATAAAGTTGTGTGAGGAACCATTTGGAAGGCGGGAAGTTCCCCGCGAGGCGCAGTGCATTCAACGCAAGTTGGTGCGATCTCTCAGGGTCGAGGCGAAAGAGAATGCGGCGCAGATGGGAATACATTTACCTGGGTTTGTGCATGTCGATAAACCGTTTACAGTCGAGCGCATATTTTTGGGCACGTTTTTGCAGAGCAGGCATGAGTGAGAAATCCCCTTTTATAAACTCCATGCCATATTCAAGCAACTGTTGATTCTCCCTTTCAAGGGCAGACGCAATATCCTTTTCGGTCAAGGTTGTGGACCGAAATGCGTCTGCGGGCACAGGTTCCTTTGTAACACCGCGTTCGACCAAAAGCCATCCCAGTGTGGATCTGTTTTCTTCGTTGGTAATATCTGCAATTGCAAGCCAGGGTTCGCCGCCGGGTTCGTAATGAAGGGTAACGCCGGTGGTGGAATTAGTATATTGCACCGCATAACTCTTTCTGGATTGCACCGTTTCGCCTTTCTTGAATCCGTGCCTGGCTTCAAGACCTCGAAAGGTTTTTTCAACAATACGCTCAAACTCTGCTTTTTTCATATATCAAGTTATATCATTGAATTACCGACAGAGAGTCTACAGTAATGTTGTCTTATCAAAATTTTTTCTGCCCGCTTTTATCCAAAAAGTATTGGACAATTTCTTCTTCGGGATGCGGCACATCCATCAGTGCGAACATCGCCGCCAGTTCACCGCGATGATGCGTGTTGTGGTTCGGCGGCTGGATGACCATCTGCCACAACGGAAGCGTGAACGATTCACCTTTCGGGTTGGTATAAGAAACATCCTTGATCAGCGACTCTTCGGTTTGTTCTGCAATGAAGGCGCGCATATTCTTCTCCACATCCACCCAATATTCTTTTATGGAAGCAACGGTCGGAAAATCCTTCGCATCGAGGAACTCGCCTTTTCCGCCGCGCCAGCGCTGGGGCCACATTCGTTCGGAACTCATCATGTGCACCATCACTGCGTGGACGCTCTCCCAGCTATGTCCCTGTTTGCGGAAGAGTTGTTCATCGGAGAGGGACTCGGCGACAGCGAGATAACGTTTGTTCGCCCAATGGTTGTAGTCATATAGCTCTATAAGATATGCCTTGAGTTCCATATTATCTAGCCTTCCTACCCTGGTTCAACATTTCGATCGTTTTCACAATACGCCTCTGACGCGTCTCGTCCTTCTTTGCTCCGTTGATCCACAATACGTATTCTCTTTGATGCGAATAAGATAGTTTATCGAAGAAGGCTTTTGCATTCTTGTCTTTCTTCAATTCCTTTACTAAATCCTTGGGAACT
Organism: Anaerolineae bacterium; assembly: GCA_003484265.1. Taxonomy (GTDB): domain Bacteria; phylum Chloroflexota; class Anaerolineae; order Anaerolineales; family Villigracilaceae; genus Defluviilinea. The sequence continues at coordinate 372 of DNDO01000153.1, read as the reverse complement.
TCGAGTACACGCGGCTCGGTATCCAATTCCACAGTGACTTTAATTTCGTCGCCAAATGACCTGCCGATTTTTTCACGGATTTCCTTGAGGACGATCAGAATATGATTTTCGCCGCCCATGCGCGTCAGCATGCCGCGATAAGGCACGCCGTCAAACGTGGCTTTGACCTTGGGGCGTTTTGAACCAAATGCTTTTTCAACGTCGATGGGAATGTCTATGAACGCACCGACTCCTGCATCCTGGATGGTGGCTTTAAAAGTGTGTTTTTTTGTCATTTTTTCGCCTCCGATAAAAACTTCCTTGTCTCCTCGATTTTACCCTTTTCCACTTTTCCATTCTCCTCCCAATACTCCAGCAATTGACCGATCGTCA
>DNDO01000106.1 GCA_003484265.1 Anaerolineae bacterium | reverse complement strand
ACCCGCCGCGTGGACATGGAGAACGGCGCATTTATTCATGCTCTACCTTTGAAGAAATTACTGGATGCCACAATGAAGTTGATTAAAAGAGAACCGCTGGCATTGCTTTGCCAGCGGAGTGATTGTGCGATGTGTAATTCGGTGAGGGATAATAATTTGTAAAGCAATTAATAGTTTCTAATTACTCATTCATCTTTCCTTTGGGACGCAACAATAAATCCCATAATTTTATTTCTAAACCAACCATTAAAAAATGATAGGTAAGTTAATATGGCAATATCAACGAGACCAATAAAGGTCTTATACCCTGTAAATGCGTCTGTAAAACTTATTATTTCTATAATAATTAACAACATAAAACCATAGAACAAATGAAAGTAATTCCAACTCTTTTCACCACGTTTAACAGAAATTGCAAGATTAGATTTTCTCCTAAACCACCCAGCTTCCTTTATTAACCCGAAAAATAAAAGAACAACAAACATTATTTGCAAAACAGAAAACATTACCTTATCATTTAGCAATGCAGTCAATAGAACATCAACTTGCAACATAGGACACCTTCCGTAATTTACAGGATAATTACAAGGGAACTATTGAAACGTGATCTCTTCCACGCGCCAACTCTCCTCACCCATCAGCTTTTTCAGGCGCGTGAGCATTTCGGGGCAGATGCGCGTCGTATCGTTGGGGAAATCGATCAGGTGCCTGCTGCTGTTCTCGAAGACCTGAAAACTGAACCTGTCCCGCCCGTGGAATGAGATCAACGTTCCGAAGATCGTCTTGATACGGCGGCGGTCCTCGTCCTTGTTGCCCGACGAGCGTAAATTGACCGTGATCTGTTTCGGGGGATGATCTTTATCCTCTTCCTTCGCCAGCGGGATATAAATGGAAGAAACCATCGCTTCGCGCGTGACCTCATCTTGATTCCCATCAACTGCATTTACTTCCACTGGAGCTGTCTCCAACTGAACGCGCGGCGGCGTGACCTCTTCCTTTTTCTTGAACTTCGGTTCAGGAGCAGACGCCAGCGCTGCATCCTCGAACGACGGCTGCCACTCATTGTCCCAGCCGTCTGGGAAGTTATCGGGCGGAGGCGGCATGTCATCGACGAGGTCAGATTCGGCAGCATATGTGTCGACCGGTTTCTCAGCGATTTGACGGATCGCTGGTGGGACCATCGGTTTGGCAGGAATGTTCTTTGCCAACGGTCCGCGCTGTTTCGATTGAATTCTTAAGTCTTTTACATTTGTATCAGGCTTGGGCTGGGATAATGCTTCCAGATCAGGAACAGGGTTCGGCTTGTATTGAGGCGAAGCGAGCGGCTCGAGAATTTTGATCTCAGTCCGAACGGTATCCACCAAAATTTTAGGCGGTGTGCTGTTCGCGTCTATTTTCCCTTCGACGATCACGATCTCGCCGACCGTTAGGATCTCGCGCGTCTTGTCCCATGTGCGCGGGAATAGCACGAGATCAAAGTTGCCTTGTATATCCTCCAGCGTGACGAAGCCCATCGGCTTGTTGTTCTTGGTCATATACGGGCGGACACCGGTAACAAGACCAGCGATACGCACCTTCTCTTCGTGTTGTGCCTCGTTGAGCTGACCCGAAAAATAACTGACGATCTGCCTGAATGTTTCCTGATACGGCGTAAGCGGATGATCGGAGATGTACAGCCCGATAAGTTCGCGTTCCCAGTTAAGCATCTCTCGCTTATCCACGTTGTTGACTTCGGGAAGTATGATTTCCTCTGTAACACCTGTGGCTTCACCAAACAGGGACATCTGCCCTGCTTCGAGCGCACGGAAATGATTGTTGCTGATGGCAACGATACGGTCCATGGATGCGAGCAAGGCAGCGCGGTTGCCGAAGTTATCCATCGCACCCACTTTGACGATACATTCAAGCGCGCGTTTGCCGACGGCGCGCAGGTCCACACGGCGGGCAAAATCGTTCAGGTCTATAAATTTTCCATTTTCGGTGCGCTCGTTAATGATTAGTTCAACCGCCGCCTTGCCGACATTCTTGACCGCCCCAAAACCAAAATGGATGTGCGGCTTTTTACTTGTTTTGCTTGCGCCGCCATCCTCGGCGGCAGGTTCAGTGACTTCAATATCTTCGATCTCGAAATCCCAGCCAGATACGTTGATGTCGGGCGCAAGCACGGGGATACCCAGACTGCGGGTGTCTGCTACATAGAGCGCAACTTTTTCGGTCTGGCTTGCGGAGGCGGTGAGAGTCGCAGCCATGTATTCAGCGGGATAATGCGCCTTGAGATACGCGGTTTCAACTGCTATCACACCATAATCAGCGGCATGTGACTTGTTGAAACCATAGCGCGCGAATTCTTCCCAATCCGTGTAAATGGCTTCGGCGGTTTCCTTGTCAATTCCATTATTGACCGCGCCTTTTACGAACTGGTGGCGGTGCTTCTCGATCTCCTTCGCCTTCTTTTTCGAGATCGCTTTACGCAACTCATCAGACTCCGAAGGTGTATATCCCGCAAGCTCCACCGCTGCGCGCATCAGTTGTTCCTGATAGACGGGGATGCCGTATGTATCCCTGAAGATCGGTTCCATCATTGGGTGGCGGTATTGAACTTCCGCTTCGCCGTTCATACGCGCAATGTAATCGGGGATGAACGCCATCGGTCCCGGACGATATAACGCAACCATCGCGATGATGTTATCCAAAGACTTGGGCTTCATCTGCACCAGCCAGCGCGTCATTCCGCCGCCTTCCACCTGGAAGACGCCTGCGGTCTGCCCGCTGCCCATCAATTCAAACGCCTTCGGATCGTCGAGCGGAATGTTATCAAGATCGAATTTAATGCCGTGCCGCTTCTCGATCATGTCACAGGCTTTTGCCATGACAGATAATGTGATGAGTCCGAGGAAGTCCACCTTCAACATGCCGAGGGAATCGAGAATTCCCATTTCGAACTGCGTCACTGTTTTGATCGGTGTTTCTTCCGAATTGGATGTCTGGCGATGCAAGGGCAGGTAGTCAACGATCGGTAAATCAGAGATCACTACACCCGCGGCGTGTGTTCCTGCATTGCGGACGGTGCCCTCCATTTTTGTGGCGGTATCGATCAGCTCACGTAAATGCGGCTGGCTGTCATAGATCTGCTTAAACTCAGGGATCGCAAGCGCATCTTCCATTGTTGTATTACGCCCAGACACAAATGGTACCAACTTCGCAACGCGGTCTACTTCCGGCAATGGAATATCCATCACACGCGCCACATCGCGCAATGCCGCTTTCGAGCCCATGGTGCCAAACGTGATGATCTGGGCAACCTTGTCGCTTCCATACTTGCGCACGCAATATTCGAGCATTTCGCCGCGGCGGTCATCACGGAAGTCCAGGTCGATGTCGGGCATCGATATACGCCCCGGGTTTAGGAAACGCTCGAACAACAAATCGTGCTGCAACGGGTCAACCAGCGCGATCTCCAAGACATACGCGACAATGGAGCCTGCCGCCGATCCACGCGCGTTATACCAAATGTCGTTTTCTTTGGCGTAGCGGCACAGGTCCCAAACGATGAGAAAATAGGCGTCGAATCCCATTTTGTGGATAATGCCAAACTCATAGTCGATCCTATCTTGGACCTGTTGACTAGTGGCTCGATTACCGTATCGCTTCTTCGCCCCTTCATAACATAAATGCTTAAGGTAGGTTTCAGCAGTAAATCCTTCGGGGACGGGGAAGTCTGGCAGATGATAACCTTTGAATCCCAAATCAACGTTACAGCGCTCGGCGATGAGAAGCGTATTGCCCAATGCTGAGGGTACTTCAGAGAACAGCGCACTCATCTCCTGTGGTGTGCGCAGGTAATACGAGTCATCCGTCATTTTCATGCGGTCATCGTCCGCCAGTAATGAGTTGGTTTGGATGGCGAGCAGAATGTCCTGCAATTTTGCGTCAGCCTGATCGACATAATGCACATCGTTCGTCGCGATGTAATTTGCCGAGTAATGCGCCCCCATCTCAAGCAGTTTCTTATTTAAGTCAGTGATCTCTTTGATGTTGTGTTGTTGCAATTCAACAAAAAAGCGATCCTTGCCGAAAACATCATAGTACCAGTTCATCCGACTGACGGCTTCTTCGGGGTTGTCATTCAACAACGCACGCGGAATCTCCGCGGACATACATCCAGAGGTGCAAATGAGTCCTTCGGAGTGAGCCGCTAAAAATTCCCGATCGATGCGAGGGAAATAGTAGAAACCGTCCAGTTGTGCGGCGGATGAAATCTTGAGCAGGTTCTTGTAGCCTGTTTCGTTTTCTGCGAGTAGGAGCAGATGGAATGAAGAACGGTCTAGTTTCGAGTCACGGTCGGTCATCCCCCGCGCCGCCATGTAGGCTTCCACGCCGATGATCGGTTTTACGCCTGCATCAGTCGCCGCATTATAAAAATCGATCACCCCAAACATAGTGCCGTGATCGGTGATCGCCACGGCGGGCATGTCCAATTCCTTTACACGGTTAACCAGCTTCTTGATATTCGAGAAGCCGTCGAGCAGGGAATATTCGGTATGCACGTGAAGATGGGCGAAGGACATGGGTCTAACGAGATTATAGCACGTGTGTTCGAGTATGAATCAGACAGGTTGCTTAAAATATTCCACGATAAAACACAAACTTACAACCATGTCTTTGTGGAGACCACCAACAAAAAATCCTCCGTGAGGAGGATTCGTTGTGAGCGCGGAGGGGCTCGAACCCTCAACAAACGGCTTAAAAGGCCGCTGCTCTACCATTGAGCTACGCGCCCATTCACAAGGCGGATTGCATTCTAACATGGTAAATATTCATCGTCAACGTAAGACGGTTTGATAATACAGCGTCCATCCTGATGGAGGCAATCATGTCTGAATTAATTAAAGTAGATGAAGGAACATTTCAAAACGAAGTATTGGGTCAAGACAAACCCGTGCTGGTCGATTTCAGCGCGGTCTGGTGCCAGCCGTGTAAAATGCTAGACCCGGTCGTTCAACAACTGGCTGGCGAATGGGACGGGAAGGTAAAAGTCGTGAAGGTCGACGCGGACGAAAACCCGAATCTCGTCATGCAGTATGGCGTGATGGGCATCCCCACCCTGCTGTTCATCAAAAGCGGCGAGGTCAAAGAGCGCGTGACTGGCTTTTTGCCAAAGGATAAACTGATCGCCAAGTTCAGCCCCCACTTTAAATAAATACCTGATTGACAAAAAGAGCACAAGGCTGCAAATGCATCTTGTGCTCTTTTTAATTAACCCTCTCGCATCAGCTTATTCAACTCATCGAAATCCACTCGTGATGTCAGGTCCAGACTGAGCGGGGAGACAGATACTACCCTCTTCACACGCAGGGCGTAGACATCTGTGTTTTCTGCCTCATTATTAAGTATTCCTGCCTCGCGGTAGCCCATTACACCGGGTACATCCCATGATTTACGGATGGGCGCAATCGGTTCGTAATATCTTTGCGAAGATACGCGAGTTAACTGCCATGGGGTTTCCAGAGTTGCGTTTGACGGTACATCCACTTTTAACATATTCACATCCGCAGGAAATTCCTTCTTCAAAAGAAGGCTTGCAATACGCGCGGTGAAATCGGCGGCTGCCAAAAAATTTACATCATCGGAATAAGAGAGGTGATATTTCGGATCAGCCTCCAGCGAAACAGCCATAGCAGGTATTCCCAGCGATGCGGCTTCCAGTGCCGCCCCGACCGTCCCTGATATGGTGACTCCCGATGCGACGTTCTCCCCATAGTTAATCCCCGAAACGACAAGATCAGGTTTGCGTTTCAGGACTTCATAAACGCCATGGAGAACTGACTGCGCCGGACTCCCCCCCACTGCAAACACGCTCCATTCCTGACCCTTGATCTCCAGCCGCTCTTCGCGAATGATCCCATCTGACGTATTCGGCAAACTACGTCCTGCCCCCGAAGATTGTTCGCGAGGTGCGGTAACAGTTACATATCCAAGGTTTGATAAAGAAGCAGCGGCAGCCCATAAGCCTGGTGAGCGGATACCGTCATCATTTGTTAGTAATATTTGTGGTTTAGACATTGTTCCCAATCTTACTTTGAAAAAGTTTTGCGAGCTTAATTTTCTACGAACTTCAAACAAAAAGGAGCGGGGTATCCGCTCCTTCATTTTCGTGGCGCCCTCGGCGCGACTCGAACACGCGACCTATTGCTCCGCAAGCAAGCGCTCTAATCCACTGAGCTACGAGGGCAGGCAGTGCGATATTCTATCCCAGTTGGATATGCCGGTCAAGTGTCACACTTTAATACCCGTTAGCATTGACCAGATTCAAAAAATCGGGGACAAGACGCGGATCGAAGTGCTTCCCGGATTGATTTTCAATATACTGGATGGCATCCTTCTTCGACCATGCGTTTCGATATGGGCGATTCGAAGTAAGTGCATCATAAACATCCGCCAGCGCAAATATTCTTGCAGAATATGGTATCTCTGCATTGCCGAGCCTGTCTGGATAGCCGGTACCGTCCCATCTTTCATGATGCCAATGTGGAATCTCCATGGCAGGCTCAAGATACTTTATTGGTGAAAGCAGGTCAACAGCGTACTTTGGGTGCTGGCGCATGGTTTCCCATTCTTCGTGGGTCAGCGGACCAGGCTTGAAAAGAATGTGGTCAGGAATAGCAACCTTGCCAATATCATGAAGAGTTGAGCCGCGCCGAATGTGGATCAGGTCTGCATCCTTTACCCCATTCATCGCCGCAAAGCGGATCGTTAGATCGGTTACACGGCGGGTATGGCCTTCTGTTTCCCGGTCGCGCAGATCAAGCGTGCGAGACCAGGCATCAATTGTCGCATTGTAGGCCAGGCTTAATTCAAAATTCGATTTTTGCAGATCCTTGAACATCATGGCACTGTCTATAGCGATTGCTGTTTGTCCGGAGATGATGTTGAGGAAATCCAGCCAATCTTCGTCGGCACGGAGGGGCGAACGGTGGAATATTTCAAGCACACCCAATACGCGTCCTTTGGCTACCAATGGCACGCCGTAATAAACTACAAATCTCTCTCTGGGAAATAACGGCGACCGATCGAATTCGGTTGCGTTCTTCGTCAGATCGGGAATACTAACCATCCTACGTTCCAAAACAGCACGACCGGCATATCCCTGACCCGGTTTCAAGGATGTATGCTGGAGAATGTTGGTATGAAATCCTTTACCGGAAGCAAAATTGAGCAGGTTCATTTCATGATCGAGTAAGAGCACGGTTGCCGCATCAACACGCAATGTTTCAATGATGCGATCAAGCAAAATGGACAGAAGCAGGTTGAGGTCAAGACCGGATGCGATGGCAAGGTCTATTGAGCGAAGTGCTGAGAGGCGCTTGAGCTGTCTCTGCATCCTGAATTCGGTCTTCTTATATTTAGTTATATTTCGTGCGGAGAGAATGGTATTTGAATCTGACGCCGGCAAAAAACACCCATCAAACCAAAACTCGTGTTCTCCTATGTTCAGTGGAAATTCAAAGGAGGATGACCTTCCGTTTTTACGAGCCTCGGAAATGAAATGATCGAGTTTGCCGCCTAAATCTGTCGGCAATACATCTCGTACCTTTTTGTGTTGCAGTTGCTCACATGAATCGAACGGTATGGACGCATCCCCGAATTTACAATCGAGAACGGATCCATAATCATCGATTACGAAAAGTAGGTCGGCAAAAGCCTGGATAGATTCTCCAAACTTCAACCTATGATCCAGCAGCAATTCCAATCATCTCTTTCTCAAAATGAGAAAAGCGGGCAGACGCGGGGCACAGTGATTCCCTTATCACAGTGCCCCCAATTCCGCCGCGCCATCCATTCTGACATCAGTCAGAGGAATCGGGACTGATGCAATTATTCAAACTTATACCGTTTTGAGCGCTTGGTTTACTTTTTGGGCAAAGTCGGTCAGGTCTTTGCCGCGGACTGTTTTGACAATTGCTGTTTCCTGATCGGTCAAAGAGAAGGTCTGACCCAGATATCCGTTTTCCAGAGCCGATTCGGGTTCGCAGAGCAATGTTTCTCGAAATTGGCTATTAACAACAGCCGCGGCAAATAAGCGATGCAAACCGGAGCGTTTAACAACGGGAGTGCGATATTCGAAGGATAATACGGGGCTGGCATCCAGCGTGAGCATGGTCATTTGGCATATCTCCTGTGTTGGAAAGTTGGACTTAGCACGGTCCAATACCGCCGTCGGATGGCGCCTGGGTAAACATGAAACCAACCATCATAACAGCTAGCGAAGCAAACTGTAGATAGCGTCGGTTAAATATGATGATATTGGAGATAATTTGAGCGAGTTTGGTTTTCATTAGAGCACCTCTTTCTTTATGATTTAGGTGTCCAAATATTACACCTACCTAGGATGCAAAGGAGGATGCAAAAAACCGCCTCTTCAACAGTAATTGTGACTGATTAACCAATCAATTCCTGATATAGTCGCTTCGTTTCCTCTGTGAGGGGAATCCCCAACTCATCCATTGCAGTCTGACAAACCTGATAGCGGCGCGCAACTGCGGAACGATCACCCATTGCCGCAAATGTTCGCATTTCAATCTGATAGATAGTTTCCTGGTAACGGTTTTGTTTTATTGCCAACTGGCATATAGACAAACAATCACCAAGTTTATTGTGATTGAGATAGAGATATGCAAGTTCCTCCAGAGCGGTACTAAATGCTTGTAGCAATCGTTCACGATCAGGCATCACCCAATCGGCATCCATATCGGCAAGATAGGGGCCATGGACCAAATCTATCGCTTTTTGTAATTGTTCAATCCGGCTGCCTGGATCTGTTGCTTTTTGTGCTCGCAAGATATGAAAATCAAATGCATCTACGTCATATTCATAATCCATTCGAGTATTGAATCGGTAATACTCATCCTCAAAAACAATTACATCCTTCCCAACAGCACGACGGAGACGATAAATCTCATTTTTGAATCGAGCTTTCAACGCCTGAGAATCGCGAATCTCAGGCCATAATGCCGCACCGATTTGTTCTTTGGTCACCGAATCTTGTTTGTGAAGAAAATAGAAAAATAGATCGCGCACAGACTGAGTACGCCAATCAGACATTTGGAGTGTTTTGCCATTAATACTTACTTCCGGATTGCCGAGTGCACTTATAGAAAGGGGGGCAGAAGGCACCTGAATAAAGCCCGCATGTCGGCGTAGTTTTCTGCGGATGGATGGCAACTTTATATTTAATAGCTGTGACTTTTCAAACAAACTTCCCAATTGGCGGCCGATGGATGGGTCTTTTTGTAATCCATCTAGCCAGGGAAGGGCTTGTCGAAATGATACGAGCAATGCATGATCGGGTGGCATCCCCATAGCAAGTACTCCCTGAAGTTCCATACGTGCATTGTCCCGTTCACCAATTAGATTGTAAGATGCTGCCAACCAGATCATCGTCCATAACAATTCCAGGTCACGCCCATCCTGTATAAAAAACTCTTTACATTTCTTTAAGTGTTGCAGCGCCTTGCGAGGTTCATCCTTTTTAAGAAAATAACGTCCTTCGAGCATCGCCCAGAGACCTCGTTCAAAAGCAGATTGGCTGGATTTTATTTTTTTCCTGAAAGACTTTAATATCCTGTCAACTTCATCCAGGTTTTCCAGTGCTAATGTTAGATTACCTCGGGCAACTGCGAGGTAATTTGTGATAAATTCGCCCCCACCGCCTTCGAAAATTGTCTCCGCCTGTCGATAAGCTTGATCTGCCGCATCAAATTCTTCAACCTCACTGTATAGATCGCCTAACCCAGCCATCAGAAGAGCTTCTGTTCGATGGTTATGGCTCTTGCGTGCACAAAGAACACCATTCTCGAAGGTTTCTGCAGCAAGTTCATATTCACCAATCTGATGATATAAAACGGCTAGATTATTCAGTATTTCTGCTTGAGAAAAGAGGTCGCTTTCCGCTTGTCTCAATGCAAGTGCTTCCTGATAAGATTTTCGCGCAGAGTCAATATCGCCCACGGCGCCATGCACCATACCGGTTTCCATAAGTACTGTGGGAATTTTTGCATTTTCGTTCATAGCCAGGTATAGCGAAAGGGAATGCTTAAGAGACTCAACAGCCTGTCGCGATTCGCCCAAACGATATAAATTCAGACCTTTAAGTCTTAACGCTTCAGCATAATAGAATTGAAGCGAGATATTGGATACGGTCAACTTGAGGGCTTCATTGATATCGATCAGAGAAGCGGCATAATCTCCGGAAATACGAAGTGTGTTCGCTCGGCGCACCAAGGCAATTGCCAATCCGGAATTATCCCGGCTCTTTCTATATATTGTTACAGCCTTATTCAATAATTCATTCGACTCCTGCAAATTTCCCTTTACTGCAAGGATTGGGCCGCGCAGAGAGATCAATCCGGGACGGGTTTGCACGATGGATGGCGGGAGGCTGTTAAGCCAGCCTTCCAATGTGACAAGCGCGCTTTGTAACATTGATGAACCGGCACGTTCAACCACTTCAACCAATGCTGTCGTGTCATTCAGTTGTTTACACGTGAAGTAGGCTTTTTCCCATTCACCTGATTTCTCGTAAGCTTTGACCATACGTTCGAGGATCGGGCGTACTTCATGCGGGCGTTCCTCTCTTAATCGGGCTTGGAGAAATTCACGAAAAATGGGATGATAACGGAGCCAGCTTCCGTCAGTATCAAGCGGCAGGACGAATAAATTCTTCTCAAGAATAAATCCCATGAGGTCGTACCAGTTCTGTTTTCCGGAATGAAGCGGAGCCAAAACCATGTCGCAGAACTCTGCGTTGAATTCCTCAGGCAGAGAGGTGCGCATGAGAAACTGACGAATCTCTTCCGGTTGTTGGTCCAATACTTGTTGACCGAGATATGCGAACGTATCCACACCTGATACGCGCGGCATGTCAGGCAGGTTGGAAAGCACCATGCCGGTGATCCATCCACCGGTCTCAGAGACAAATTCCTTGGCTGCCTCATCCGAGAGATGTTGGTGATAATTCTGTGCATATAAAGCCTGCACCTCCCGTGCTAAAAATGCAAGCTCAACATGACTGATACCTGCCACCTGATCACGTGCCACCATGAGCGTAACATCCTCGAGCGAAGGTAACGTCCGCGAGGAAAGAATGACATGACAGTTTTCCACCACGAGTTCAAGGAAGCGGTTGACAAATTGGGAAATAACAGGGACATCGTCCAGGAGATGGAAGTCATCGATGATGAGAAGGAACTCATCCTCGATCTGATCGTAGATCTCGTTGGTAAATGTAACCAGAAGCGACTCGACAACCGCTTCATCGATGGATTTCAGTTGATTTAATTGAAGGCGGGAGGTCTTTCCAACCTTTGGGAAACATTGCGCCACTGCAGCAATCAAATAAGCGATAAACCTCTGCGGGTCGCGGTCGAGCAGATCAACAGACAGCCAGCAGACCGGCATATCCGCGTGATGAGCAAGGTCGATCAACAAGGATGTTTTGCCGTAGCCGGCTGTTGCGGAGAGCAATATCAGTTTATTATCAAGCAACGAATTAAGACTCTCCAACAAACGCGGGCGGGAAAGCAGTTCAGGACGTCGATTGGGGACGACGATCTTGGTCTTGCTGATGGGGATGGGATTTGATTGTGACATACTCAGATAAACCTTCTACTATTCTACTTAATTACGAGAGCTTTTCATCTGGACTTTCGTCACACTTTTATTATAAAATTAAAACTGATAATCGAAGCTAGTTGCGCAATTCCTCCAACATTCGGGCGTGGATGCCCGGAGCCGTTGCCAGGACCGACTGTGGATGAGAGATGTAATCCGCCGCGCCCTTCACATTTGTGATATGCGCGCCTGCTTCCTGGCAAATCAACCCTCCCGCAGCGACGTCCCATGGCTTGAGAGCAAGTTCCCAAAAGCCGTCAAAACGTCCCGCCGCGACATAACTCAAGTCCAATGCAGCTGAACCCAGACGACGGACCCCGCGAGAAAGTTTCCCAAATTTTATAAAATTTGCAAAATTATCCTGTTCGGTGTTCCATGCATCGTATGGAAAACCCGTAACGAGCAGGCTTTTTTGCAATTCGGTGGCAGACGAAACATGGATGGGTTTTCCGTTCAGGGTAGAGCCCTTGCTGCGTTCCGCAAGGAACATCTCGTCACGCATTGGGTCGTAAACGGCTCCAAACGTCAATATTCCGTTTAGAGCATATGCAATTGAAACACAAAAGATGGGAATCTGGTGTGCATAGTTCACTGTTCCATCCAGCGGATCGATATACCAGACATGGTCATCGCTCCCCTCGATCACGCCGCTCTCCTCTGAAAAAATATGGTGAGAGGGGAAATCCCTTTGGACCTCCTCGATCAAGAAAGCCTCTGAGCGGTGGTCGATCTCGGTCACCAGATCGATCACGCCCTTATATTCAACCTGATGCTCCGTGTTATAGCCGTCGTAAAGTATCGCCCCAGCTTTGCGTGCGATATTTTCCAGATATGACAATGTCAGCTTCATGAATTATCCTTACTTAAATACCAAACGATGGGCATCCGCCCATCGCAGGCGAATGGTGGGTCTAATTCTTTAATTCTTCTATGGTCTTATATATATCGTAAAGTTCGGATTGGATTTCATCGCGGTCGCGTATGGACTGTTGAAGCAATGCTTCGAATGCTGGCTTTTGGTCCTGCGGCAAAGTGGGGAGCAAACGGTCGGCGCGCGCGATCTGCGAGTTTTTGTGGCGGAGTTTATTTTCAAGACGTGTGCGATACCCTTGATAGAACCGCTCCATATCAAGCGGTTGAGGCTGTGTGAAAGGCTGCTGTGTCACAAGTTCCGCAACCGTCAACAAAAAGTCTTCAGTATCGATCGGCTTTTCCATGAATCGTGCCGCACCCAGGCTCAATGCAAAATCTTTGTCTTCGGGGGTCACGTACGTTGCTGAAAGGAACACAACCGGGATGGCGCGGGTATCGGGGTTCAGGCGCAGTTTCTGAACAAACGCATACCCATCCATTTTGGGCATCAAAATATCTGTAACGATCAACGCAGGTCTTTGCTTCTCGATGACCTCCAACGCCTCTTCCCCATTGCGCGCTGTGAGAACAGCATACCCTTTAAAACGCAGGGTAACCTCAAGTAATTCAAGCACATTCGGGACATCTTCAACGATCAGAATGGGACCATATGCATTGGACATGGCACCATTGTAGCCGTGTTCTGGATGATAAACAAGTGCGCTTCAAACTTAACACGAACCTGCTACTGTTCGATTGGCATTCACCACCCGGACAAATTTCTCCGCGTCCCCGGGGGCTGATCAGCCTTTACCCGCCCCACACACGCGACCCCACCGCGGAACGGATGAATTCCACAGCATCGATCGCCGTCTGGTTCTGAATATCCAAAATCGGATTTACTTCTACAATATCCATGCCGATAAGATTGCCCGTCTCAGCGATCACCTCGCATGCAAGGTGCGCTTCACGGAAAGTTAATCCTCCAGGGACAGGCGTCCCTACGCCCGGCGCGTGGCGCGGGTCAAGTGCATCCATGTCGAATGAAAGATAGATTCCCTCCACGTCACGGCTGACGTGTGCAATTGCTTTTTCCAAGGCGGTAACCATGCCAAGGCGGTCGATCTGTTCCATGCTTTGCACCATCACGCCAGCTTCCCGTAAATTATTCTTTTCGCCCAAGTCCAGGTCCCTCGCACCGATGACAGCCACCTTGCTCGGGTCGATAACCGGCGTCATTTCATCCCACAGAGAGACAAGGCGCGGATCACCGAATCCACACAACGCTGCGAGAGGCATCCCGTGGATATTTCCAGAGGGAGTCGTTTCAGGGGTGTTGAAATCCGCATGAGCATCCACCCATACTACACCGATCTTTTTATGCTTTGCCGCACCGCGAATCGACCCAACAGACAAACTGTGGTCGCCTCCTAACACAAGCGGAAAACGTCCGCCTTGAATCGAAGTTGACACTGCTCCCGCAATACGTCGACCCATAGGGATGATGCAGTCAATAAATTTGAGTTTGGGATCGGTGATCTCGCATGTTTCTTGAATCGGAACCTCGATGTTACCCTTATCTTTGTATGTATGACCGAGTAAGTCGAGTTTTTTATGAAGGTTAGCATACCGTATCGCGCTCGGACCCATGTCCACCCCGCGCCTGTCCGCGCCGAGGTCAATGGGTACGCCGATGATGTCAATTTGCATGATTATCTCCTGTTTGTCGGTGCGAGCGTAGCGAAGCAATCTCCAACCCAGTGATGGAAATTGCTTCTGGTGGAAGATCACCACCCTCGCAACGACGAAATGTAATTTTATTACGCTGTGCGATAATACCCTACGTCCACCGAATAAACCTGCCCCCGCTTGATGACCTGTTTCACGAGATTCGTTCCGTAGCGATAGCCGAGTTGACGATAATCGGGCACGGTGAGGATCAACATATCCGCTTGTTTGCCGACCTCAATGGAACCTATCGTATCGGCGCGGCGAATGGCGTGTGCGGCGTTGATGGTCGAGGCGGCTATGGCTTGGGCAGGCGTGATCTTCATCGCGCGGCAGGCGAGGGCGATCACAAATTGCATTGATTCGTTCCATGTGGTGCCCGGGTTGCAGTCGGTGGCGAGCGCAAAGATGCCGTCGGCTTCGATGAATTTTTTGGCGGGAGTGTAATCCTTTTCGGCGAGTCCGAACGGAGTACAGGGCAGTGACACAGCGACCGTATCAGAGTTGCCCATCGCGGCGATCTCCTCGTCTGAGGTCTTTACCAAATGATCGGCAGACGCCGCTCCCATTTCGACCGCTAGCGAGACACCGCCGAGGTTGTCAAATTCATCAGCATGGATTTTGATGGGGAATTTCAGCGATATAGCTTTGGTCAGGATCTGACGCGATTGCTCGAGGGTGAACGCACCTGTTTCACAGAAGACATCCACAAATGGCAAAGGTTGTCTCGGGGCATGAGTATCCCACCACTGGCAGAGCATCGGCAGCATTGTATCGCAGACGAGGTCGGTGTAGCCTTGCGGGTCATCCTTATATTCGGGCGCGATGGCGTGCGCGCCAAGAAAAGTTAAAACCAGATCAATGGGATTTTCATCGTCGAGCGTGAGCAGGGCTTTGAGCAGACGCAGTTCGGTGGCGGTTTGCAGACCGTAGCCTGTTTTGGTTTCGACAGTGGTAGTGCCGTTTCGAAACATGCGCAACAGACGCGGACGGGTTTGTGCGATAAGGGACTCAATGGATGCATTGCGCGTCGCACGAACCGTGGAGAGGATCCCGCCGCCATCAGCCAAAATCTCAAGATAAGATTTACCCGCCATTTTCATTTCGAACTCGTTCGCCCTGTCGCCGCCCCAAATGACGTGCGTATGTGGATCGACGAAGCCAGGCATGAGGACGCATCCGTTCGCGTCCAACGTCGGTTCGTCGGGATGGGCGGATTTGAGTTCGGCAGAAGTACCAACCGCGACGATCTTTTCATCTCGAATCACAACCGCGCCATCTTCGATGATGCCGAGTGTGCCGAGGGCGTGACCGCGCTGCGGTCCGCCTGCGAGGGTGATGAGCTGGGATGTTGAGTGGATAAGCATAGCAGATAAATTGTAATTGGTAATTGGTGGATATTGCGAAAAATAGTTCCCACCAAATAATGGGGCTATTTATCTAAACGAGAAACCAGATTATTCTCAATGGCGAAGAGAGCTGCTTGCATTCGGTCGCGTAATCCAAGACGGTTAAGAATATTGGAGACGTGGTTCTTAACGGTCCCCTCACTGACAAAAAGTTGCTCTGCAATTTCACGATTGGTTAAACCGGTGGCGACCAGGTTCAGCACTTCGAATTCGCGTTCTGTCAGATCAATATCTGCTGATTTGTTGTTTATTGGTTTACCTGCTGAATGTAGATTTCCGACAAGTTTCCCGGCGATTTCCGGGGCAAGTTGATATACACCAGCGTGAGCCAGTTTTACCGCCTGTGCCAGATCCCGAACTGGTATGTCCTTTAACAGGTAACCACACGCCCCCGCCTGCAAAGAACGGATAATGTAGGACTCATCATCGAAGGTCGTAAGCATCACCACCTGCACATCGGGCAATTGACGGCGGATACTTTCGGTAGCCGAAATTCCATCCATGACAGGCATGTGAATATCCATCAGGATGATGTCGGGTTTGAAAGACGCTGCCTGTTCCGCGGCATCCTGTCCATTTTTAGCTGTTCCCACCACCGAAACACCCTCCTGAACATCCAGCATGGAGGCGATCCCCTCCCTGATTAATTGCTGGTCATCAACCACCAGTACCTGAACATCAGGAGGTTTATTCGTCATAGGGTTTGGCTCCCGGCGGCTCAGTCAAGCGTTTTTTGGGAATCGTCACGGTCAGCGTCGTACCGACGTTGGGTCTGCTCTTTAGCGACAACTCGCCACCCACCAATTCAAGCCGTTCCCGGATACCCTGCAACCCGTAATGACCTTGCCGGTGGAACGACGAATCCAAGACACTTGTCACTTCGAATCCATCCCCATTATCTTGCACTCGCAGTTGCGCAGACCCGTCGCCGAGATGAGCCGATATGATAACGCGGGTGGCATTCGCATGCTTATAAACATTGGTCAAAGCCTCCTGTGCGGTGCGGTAGAGGGTCATCAATGCCGGTTTGGAAAAACCCTCCTCCGAGCCTTCTACTTGCAGATCCAGTTTTATGCTTTCACTCCCTGACCGTCCAGCGAGTGTATGTAATCGTTCCGTCAATGAAAATGCCTCTACAGATTTACGCAAAGTGCGCACAGATTCTCGCACATCACCCAGGGCTTCCCTGGCGGCCCGTCTGGCATCCTTGATTGCCTGCTCCGTCACATCGGCATCCCGCTGTTGAAAGACTAGCGCCTTTTCCAATTGTACATTGACGACGGCAAGTGAATGCCCGACACTGTCATGAATGTCCCGTGCTACACGGTTACGCTCCTCGGCAGCGGCAAGGTCCTCTACACGGGCAGCGTACTCCTTCAATTTTTGATGAGAGCGTTCCAAATCAGCAAAGAGTTGTTTTGTCTTTGCGCGGCTTATTTCGACGCCTTTTACAAGCCCGCCCATCGCATTGCTCCAAATCATTGCCACGCCAGTGATGAGCACCGGAGTAATGTTCTGGTCAATCGGGCAATCGGGACAACGAAAGAACCCGAATTTAATTCCAACCCATGTAGTGAATATAACTCCCAGAGTAATGGCTGCCCACTTGTTGATAAACATATAGGCTAGAAATGGGAGCAGGATGTACAAGAAAATGGCAAAGCTGGAGCAATCAAGGGAAGCAGCAATTTCAAAAAGAAGGATGCGGACAACCAGCAGCCAGATCCCCGCCTGGCGGGTCATATTCGACTTGCATTACGGTCCGAA
>DNDO01000034.1 GCA_003484265.1 Anaerolineae bacterium | reverse complement strand
GTCCGCGCGGGATATTTGGAGATGGTCAAGCTGGAGCCAGGCCGCTGGGTGGTGTTGGATGGAGGGCAGACGTGGGAGTCAGTGCAGGAGGAGCTGAGGAAGGTCATTGTGGAGAGGATAAAGAAATGACCGCCGACTCCCAAATAGACATTCAATACCTCAAAGCCATCGGTCGCATCTGTGCCGAGACTTTGCGCAGGATGATGGATGCAACGCGTGCTGGCATCACAACCCGCGAACTCGATGGGATCGGGCGTGCGTTTCTCGAAGCGGAGGGAGCACGCTCCGCGCCGCAGGTGACGTATAACTATCCCGGCGCAACCTGCATCAGCGTATCGCCGGTCATCGCGCATGGAATTCCGAATGAGCACGTTTTGCAACAGGGTGAGTTGATCCACATTGACGTCTCTGCGGAACTGGATGGATACTTTGCGGATACAGGCGCGTCTATGGTCGTTTCGAAGCGCGACCGTACTTTTGAGAAACTACTCGAAGCCACAAAAGGGACTTTGAATAAAGCATTACGCGCGGCGAAGGCGGGAAATCCATTAAGCGGCATCGGGCAGACGGTGCATAAAGAAGCGAGGAAGCGCGGTTATAACGTCATCCATGACCTGTCCGGTCATGGTATTGGGCGCAGACTCCATGAAGAGCCGAAGGATATCTTGAACTATTACAACCCGAATGAAAGTTTCATTCTTAACGAAGGGCTGGTTCTTGCCATCGAGCCCTTCCTTACAACAGGCATGGGTCGCACAACGCAAATGAAAGACGGCTGGTCATTACGCACAGCAGACAATGCCATTGCCGCACAGTTCGAGCATACGATCATTGTGACGAAGAACGAACCGATCGTTCTGACTTTGTAGATGGATCTTCATCTATTCTCCGACCCCGGCGATAATATCCGCCATATCATCGAAGCAAGCCGTCCATATTTGGAAGATAAGGATGATGCGATGGTCGCTTATTTGCCGCTTGCGTCTTTATATGCGGAGCGGTGGCTGGATCAGGCAGAGAGTGCCTTCAAAGGATTGGCGCGGCTGGAGTCGGTCAATGCAGAGTTGATGGCGCAGAAGGAGATCGAAGAGATCATCCGCCGGGCGGCGTTGGTGTATATACCGGGCGGGAATACGTTTTTGCTCAGCCATCGTTTGCACCTCAGCGGTGTAATGCCCTATTTGCAGAGACAGGTCAAGTCTGGTTTGCCGCTGGTCGGGTTCAGCGCAGGGATGGTTCTCTGCGGACCGAACATTCTCACGTCGCACGATATGAACACAGTTGAAACGGCTCATTTCGACGGGTTGGCTGTTTCCCCCTTCAATTTTGTTGCTCATTACCCTTTGGATGCGCACGGACAGTCTGTGAAGGATGAGTGGCTGGCGGACTATCATTTCTTCCACGATAACCCGATCATCATGTTATGTAACGGCGCGTATGTAAAGGTCGAAGGGAAGAAAACAACCCTCGTGCGCGGTGAAGCATATATCCTGACAAAAGATTCAGAGAAGGTAAAGGTTGAAGAGGGCCGAGCAATCGTCCCTTGAGGAAGAGGCGAACATGTCTGAGCAAAAGTTACCTGGTAATAAATCCGAATTGATGTCTGCCATCGAGCGTGAGTGGAATCTGCTCATGGATGTCGTTGCAAAACTTGAGCAGGCAAACAAGATGACGACACCAGATGCGGGTGGATGGAGCCCAAAAGATAACCTGGCGCATCTCGCGGAGTGGATGAATGTCCTGATGGGTTATCACCTGGACCATCGTCCCGCGCATGAAGTGCTGGGTGTGTCTGAAGATGTGACGAGAGGCTGGGATATGGAAGTCATCAACCCGGTGTTGTTCGAGCGCAACAAAGACCGTTCAACAAAGGACGTGCTGGATGGTTTGAAGAATATGTATGGGAAGCTGGTCAAAAAACTTGAAAGCATGCCTTTTGAGGACCTGCTCAAACCGCGCCGCGCAGACGACCCGGAGAAACGGCCGGTCCTGTTATGGGTTTTGGGAGATACGGCTGAACATTTTGAGGAGCATCGCGGAACGATTGAAAAAATGTCCCAGCATGCTATACTATCTTAAATCAATTTTACCGAGGAGATAACTCATGGATATCAGTAATATTTCGGTAGTGCTTGGCGTATTGGGCGCCTACTTTGCGATCCTGCTTGTGTTGTCTGTAAGCGTGGAGACCATCCTCGAGCCGTTTTCCTTTTTCAAGGGACTGCAAAAGATCGTGGGTCCGGATGAAGTGCTCAAGACCGTGAAGGAGTGGCTGCCAGATGGTTCGGAGGATGCGGCAAAAGTGGTCGCCATTCAAACATACGCTCAAAAGGCAAAAATAAACATTGATGAATTGGATAAGGTCGCAAGGGACGTGACCGTAAGTGCTGTGACAATGTTATCTGAACTTGGATTCGAATCCCAGGTGAATGGTGCGCATCAGGTCATTGCCGTAAAGTTTTCAACATTGCGTGAAAAGTATGCCGCGAGTCAGAAACAACGCATTACGATCCTGCGGACGCTTTCGGCTGTGATCGGTATTTCCATCGCTTTCGCACTGCAGATCAACTCATTCGAGATACTCGGCGCTTTATTTTCCCCCGATATTCAAGGCTCCCTTTCCTCACCGGCCGGTCAATTTGGCGGCGTTGTCCTTACAGGACTGGCTGCGAGCGCGGGCAGTTCATTCTGGCACGATATGATCGGGCGCGCGCGCAATATCAAGGACACGATCAAGCAGGTGGAAGGGGCGGTCGGAAAATAGTCCAGGATTCTGTTTCAAACAATGAGCCGACCATTTTGGTCGGCTCATTGTTTGAAAATTAGCGATATCCGCGGCTAAATTCTTGATCGATTACTCGTCATCCGCTCCCACATTCCCCAGGTCAGGGATGGCAGACTCGATCTCATCCGGGCTTTGACCTGATTCAAGTCTATCGACCACCTCATTGAACTCGGGCGGAAGTTCCTCTCCCATTTCCTTCCCCATCTTCTTCATCATGCGCGCCATTTCCCTGGGATCATCCTCCATCCCCTCGAAGCCGCTGAAATCATCCGCCATGGCGTTCATGCGCCCCTCTTCTGACCTGGCGATGCGCACCTTCGTCATACGGCGGCGCACATCCTTGCTTTTGCAGTGTGAACAGGAGACTTTCTTCCTGCCATACTCGGCGAAGGTCAGAAACACATCGAAGCGTTCGTTGCAATTGTTACAAATAAAATCGTAGGTTGGCATGCTCCTATTTTAATGGAATTTATTATTTCTTGTGCAGGGGCACGGCGAAATTTGTCAGGATTGTGACGATGGTTCCCCCGCTGTACCCCTGCATTACTCATAAACCCTTATGTTCAGTCTTGCCGCCTGTCCTGCTGTTCCAGCGGGATTCGTGGTGAAAATAAGTTATACTCTCGCACGCTACTATGACAGACCATATCCGTAATTTCTGTATTATCGCCCATGTAGACCATGGCAAATCCACGCTCGCAGACCGCCTGCTTCAATTGACAGGCACGATCTCCGACCGTGATATGTCCGCGCAGGTGCTCGATAACATGGACCTCGAACGCGAAAAAGGCGTCACGATCAAAGCCTCCGCTGTGCGCATGTATCACACTGCAAAAGACGATCAAAAATATGAGATCAATCTCATCGACACCCCGGGTCACGTGGACTTTGGCTACGAGGTCAGCCGCGCGCTCAAGGCATGCGAGGGCGCAGTCCTTGTGGTGGATGCCACACAAGGCATCGAAGCGCAGACGCTCGCCAATCTTTATCAGGCGCTCGACGCTGACTTGACGATCATCCCCGTCATCAACAAAATTGACCTGCCTTCTGCCAACCCGGATGAAGTGGCGGAAGATATCGGCGCGCTCCTCGGCGTCGATCCGTTGGATGTGATCCAGATTTCCGCCAAAGCGGGGATCAATGTCGAACAGGTGCTCGAAGCCATTGTAGAGCGCGTCCCGCCGCCCAAAGATGCGGACGATATCCCCCTGCGCGCGCTCATCTTTGATTCTCATTATGATTCTTACAAGGGCGTCATCGCCTACATCCGCATCATGGAAGGCTCGCTCAAATCCACCGATGTTCTGCGCATGTTCGCCACCAAGGTGGATATGCGTCCCGTTGAGATCGGGATCTTTTCGCCGGGCATGACACCTGTCAAGGCGTTGGGGTCGGGGGAAGTCGGCTACATCGCAACGGGATTCAAGACCGTCCACGAATGCCGCGTGGGGGATACGATCACACGTGCAGCGGCTCCCGCCTCGGACCCTTTGCCTGGGTACTTCACCCCTAAGCCGATGGTCTTCGCTGGTATCTACCCCGTCGAAGCCGACGATTACTCCGATCTGCGCGAGTCGCTTGAGAAACTTCAACTTAATGACGCATCACTGACATACCAGCCCGAAACATCACAGGCGCTGGGGTTCGGTTTCCGCGCCGGTTTCCTCGGTCTCTTCCATATGGAGATCATTCAGGAACGCATCGAACGCGAATATGACCTTGATGTCCTCTTCACCGCTCCATCGGTGGAGTATCAGGTCGTGATGCACAACGAGGATGTAATTCCGATTGATTCCCCTGCTGAACTTCCCGACGAATCGAAGATACTCGAGATCCGCGAACCGTGGATGACCATCGAGATCATCACGCCGACGGATTATTACGGTCCCATCATGGAGTTGGTGACCAAGAAGCGCGGTATCTTCAAACAGCAGGAGCATCCTGCACCGCACCGCGTTCAATTGGATTACGAGATCCCGCTCTCCGAGATCATCGTGGACTTCTTCGATTCGCTGAAGTCGCGCACCAAGGGCTATGCTTCGCTGGATTATCAATTCCTTGAATACCGCCCTGAGGAGCTGCAGAAACTGGAGATCCTCGTCAATGGCGAACCGGTCGATGCGCTGGCAACAATCGTCCACACGAAGGACGCGTTCCACAAGGGACAGCGTCTCATCACCAAGTTGAAGGAATTGATCCCGCGACAAATGTTCGATGTGGCTGTCCAGGCCTCCGCGGGCGGGCGGATCATCTCGCGCGCCAACGTCAAAGCCACCCGCAAGGATGTATTGGCAAAATGTTATGGCGGCGATATTTCACGCAAGAAGAAACTTCTTGAGAAACAAAAGAAGGGCAAGAAGCGCTTGAAGATGGTCGGCAATGTCGAGATCCCGCAGGATGCGTTCATGGCTGTCTTGAAGCTGGATGAGGAATAAAACTATCGCGCTGAGCGGAGAGAACATTATGAAAGATTGGAAACGTTGGTTACCGGGCGCTGTTATCAGTATCGGCTTGATCGCCGCGATCTTATATTTCGTTGACCTGAATGAGACGTTGAATGCCATCCGCCATGCGAACTATGTCATGTTGGGGAGCGCGCTCACGATCGGTTTCGTATGGATGGGCGTGCGCGCGCAAGTCTGGCGGACACTGCTCCGTGACCGCGCCTCTTTCAACGATGTCTTCTGGACGGTCGGTGAAGGCTACTTATTGAACAACATTCTCCCGTTCCGCCTTGGGGAATTTGGGCGCGCCTTCCTGCTCAGCCGCAAATCGGATATGAAATTCCTGGAGATTCTGCCGACCATCGTCATCGAGCGCGTCATGGACCTGGGATACTCCGCTGTTATTCTGCTCGCCGCATTGCCTTTCGTCGTCGGTGCTGAGGGAGCGGGACGCATCGGCACCATTGTTGGCGTAATTGTATTGATCGGCTTCGTTCTTTTGTATGTCCTTGCCCGCAGCAACAAATGGGCTTTGAATATCTTCCACAAGCTCAGTTCACGCTGGCCGTCGCTTCAAAAAATGGGAGGCAGTTTCCTCGAGTCTTTCTTCGCCGGCTTGAGCGTGCTGACCGACGGCTGGCTCTTCCTGCGCTTCATCTTCTGGATGACGCTCAACTGGGCGCTGGCCATTGTTGCCTATTATTTCATTATCCGAGCTTTTTTCCCGGATACTCAGGTGATCTGGGCGATGTTCGGTTTGGGCGCGGCGGCATTCGGCGGTGCGATACCATCCCTGCCGGGCGCGGTCGGCACCTTTGAAGGAGCCTTCGGCGGTGCCCTGGTGCTGTTGACCGGCAATGAGTCCGTTTCATTCGCGGCGGCATTGACCGGGCGTTTGTATAACTACATCAACAGCGGTGTGATCGGCGGTATCGGTCTGATACGCGAGGGACAGACGATCTCAGGAATTTATGAACAATTGAAAAACCTGCGCACCCGGCAGGGGGAGCCAGCAGGATAAACGATGTTCCCGCTATACGATACGGCGCGCACGCATAAGTTCCCGCTTGTCAACCTGACATTGATCGTTGCGAACATACTGGCGTTCGTGTATGAATTGCAAATGGGATCCAGCCAGCTCGAGGGTTTCATTTTTACCTGGGGATTGATCCCCGCCCGTTTAATGGGCGACCCGAACAATACGTGGAACACCATTTATTCATCCATGTTCCTGCATGGAGGCTGGTTCCATATCATCAATAACATGTGGGTGTTGTTCATCTTTGGCGATAACGTGGAGGCACGCATGGGGAGGATAAAGTATCTTCTCTTTTACCTGCTCAGCGGTACAGCGGCGGGACTCCTGCAAACCTACATCCTCCCAACGAGTCAGGTGCCGATGATCGGCGCGAGCGGCGCGGTGGCGGGTGTGTTGGGCGCGTACCTCGTGCTCTTCCCGCGTTCGCGCGTTGCCAGCCTTGTGCCCATCTTCTTTATCTTTACGATCATCGAAATTCCTGCGTTCATATACCTGATCTTTTGGTTCGTGTCTCAGTTGTATTCGGGATGGCTTTCCATTGGCAGTACAGGGAGCGGCATTGCCTGGTGGGCGCACGTCGGCGGGTTTGTGTTTGGATTGATCATGGTGTTCCTTTTTGCCGGCAGGGGAAGGACGACGTATAGAAGCTACTAGGAAATGTCATGCTGCCTGCATCAGTGCTGCAGGCACAGGCGCACGAAGTGAAGCATCTTCGCCACTTGATTGGAGACTCTTCGCTGTGCTCAGAGTGACATAATCGATGGCAGGAGATTAAATGACTCGACATTATCTTGTGACCGGCGGGGCAGGATTCATCGGTTCGAACTACGTCCACAGGCTGATCCAGCGGGGTGAGCATGTCACCATCTTTGATAATTTGTCCCGCGCGGGCGCCCCGCGCAACATTGACTGGTTGAAGAGTCAGTTCGGGGACGACGCGTTCAGGCTGATCGTCGGGGATGTGAGAAGCGCTGACCAGATCGCAGAAGCGGCGAAAGATGCAGACATCATCGTCCATCTGGCGGGGCAGGTCGCAGTGACGACATCCGTATTAAACCCCCGAGACGATTTCGAAGCCAATGCGTTGGGCACGTTCAACACGCTCGAAGCCGCGCGGACTTCGAAACGCGACCCGGTCTTCATTTACGCCTCCACCAACAAAGTGTACGGCGGCATGGACGATGTGGCATTAAAGGAAGACGCCACGCGCTGGCTCTACGCGGACCTGACGCACGGCTGCGCCGAGACCCAGCCGCTCGATTTCCATTCGCCGTATGGCGTCAGCAAGGGCGCGGGCGATCAGTATGTGCGCGATTATGCAAG
>DNDO01000124.1 GCA_003484265.1 Anaerolineae bacterium | reverse complement strand
TCAAACATGTGATCGATCACATCTTCGCTCACATCGAACACGGCGCCCGTCTCAGGGATGGCTTCTTCGGTCATCCATTTTGGCAGGCGGTCGTCTTCTCTTGTAAAGCCGGCGCGTTTATTGAATTCGCGTTCCATCTTGATGGTATCTTTCCCAAGCGATTGCAGGATGTTATCAGGCACCTCATCCCATCCATAGCGCGCCATCAATAAGCGTTTCACAACTCCATCCGGCGTGGCGGCATATCCAAACCCTGCAAAGATACATGCGCCGATTGTGTCGTATCCAGCCATATTCAATTGCGCGTTCAAAGACGCATCCTTTTGGACGGTCGGGTCGAGATGATCGATCTGCGCGCGAATGGTAAGTCCGCAGGTGTGGTCAGCGCCTTGCGGGGTTGTGGCATACGTAAGGCCCGTACCTTTGATCGAGCGCGGCTCATAAGCAGACATGGCTTGTCCCTTAACTACCGGCACGCGTTCGATGTTGTACTTCTTTCCAACAGCCGCCGCGCCATCGCCAAGTATGCGTCCCAACTCTGTGCCGGAACGAATCTCTGCGATCAATTTCATCGCATCTTCTTCACTGCCCCATTTCATCAGTCCCGCATCTGCCGCAACACCGAGCGCCGCGCCGACCTCAATGGAATCAAGCCCGAGATCGTTGACTTCCCAGTTCATACGCCCAATTGAGTCGAGCGAGTCAATATCAAGGTTTGAGCCCATCAATCCGATGGTCTCATATTCGAGCGGCGAAACGATGATCTTGCCATCCTCCCCGCCGAAAACGTTCGAGCATTTGATCGTACATCCGGCCATGCACGCATGTGAGGCTTCCGACGGCTTGCCGCGGGTCAACGTGAACTCACGCAGGGTCTCACCGCTGATATTTTCCACCTGATCGAAGGTGCCTCGCGAAAAATTACGGACGGGTACTGCGGCGAACTGCTGTGTCAACTGCGTCATCGCGGCTGTACCATAATCACGATACGTGATGGATTGCGGGTGTTCCATAACCGCTTTTGTATAATCTTTCTGTGCGACTTTGAACGCTTCGGGACTCGCGATAGGCGGCTTCTGTCCACCGGCATGATCGAACACAATCGCTTTCAATCCCTTCGAGCCCATCACCGCGCCAAGCCCGCCTCGTGCCGCGATCCGCGCAGGGACACGATCCTTGTCGATATTCTGGATCCCCGCCGACTTCATCTGCATCTCACCGCCGGGGCCGATCATTGCGATGGCAACTTTATCGCCAAATTTTTCAAGCAGTTTTGGGGCAACCTCATAAACGCCTAATCCAGTAAGATCGCCCGCGCGATCCCATTTGGCACCATCTGTTAGAGACAAATGTAACACCCAAAAGCCATCCTCTTCTGGTTGATCTTCAATAATGAGCGATTGGATTCCCATGTGGGTCATGTGCAAGCCTGTCCGCCCGCCAGCGTTGGCTTCTTTGATACCGCCTGTCAGCGGAGATTTCCCACCCACCGAAATTCTGTCCGTTGAAGAAAGCATATGACCAACGAGCAAGCCAGGCGCGAAGATCAGTTTATTACCCGCGCCAAGAGGCTCACATTTGGCGTCCACTTCATCGAGCAGGATGCGGGCCAAAAGTCCGCGCCCGCCGAGGCGCCGCCAGGAATCAGGCACATCTTCCAGTTTCAACGTCTGCTCGCGGACGTTCACGCGCCAAACCTGTAATTTATACTCTCTCATCTTTATTGCTCCTAAAAGAGGATTATATCCGTTTCATTTTCAAAAAGTTTGCATGAAATTTGTCGATGGCATTGTCAAAATCCATAAACGGCTGTATAGTTCAGGCTCTTGAGGGAAATTCATATAAAATTTTACTGGATATTAATCTATCCAATCTTGTTCAATGGAGATGATCCTTATGGAAAAACCTGTCGTCGGCACGCTTCTCGACTCATTCGGAGCTTTCGGTCAATTTAATCTCGGCTCGTACTACGTCACATGTTTTGGCTCGCTTCCTTCGAGTCTCAAGGTCACTGTGCCCGCGGAAACGCCGAAAGACACTGTGGATGCAGTCTTGAAAACGATCAACCTATCAACGTTCTCGTTCGAGCCCGTGCTTAAGGAATGGCGGACCGGGGAGGAAAAGAAGCAGGAAGATTTACTTTTCGATGAATATGCTTATGAGTTCCTGTTCAGGAGTTCTTCAAGCCGGATGCTGATTCAGATCATATGCCACCATCGTTCGCTCGAAGTGACGTTCATCTACGATGTCAACGACACTGCTTCAGAAGCATGGCTGCTGGAAACGACCCGTAACCTGCAAAATACCTACCGCACAGTGGACAAACCAAAATTCAAAGTCTTGATCGCACAGGACGGAATGTTCAGCACGGAGGAAGTGGAGACCAGCGATTTCGACTCGATCAACATCAATGAACTCTATAATGACGATTTCGCGAGCGTGGATGAGTCCATCTCTGCTTCCATTCCCAAAAACGAATCGGGAATGATCCTCCTGCATGGCGAGCCCGGTACCGGCAAGACGACCTACATCAAACACCTCATCAGCAGATTTAAGGATAAGAGGTTCATCTTCATCCAGAACGATTTTGTCAGGGAGCTTCTCAAGCCGTCATTCATCGCCTTCCTTCTGCAAAACAAGGATGCGATCCTCATCATCGAGGACGCAGAAAAGGTTGTGGTAGCCCGCGAAAATTCGACCGACGAATCAGTTGTTTCGACCCTGCTTCAACTCACAGATGGATTGTTCAGCGATTTCCTCAACATCAAGATCGTGTGCACTTTCAACACGAACCTCGACCGAATCGACAAGGCGCTTCTTCGCAAGGGACGCATGATCGCCAAATATAATTTCACACCGTTATCCTCGGAGAAAACTGCGGCGCTTGCCAAAAAACTCGGCTACGAAGAAGTTACCGGCAGCCTGACTCTGGCAGATATTTTTGGATACGATAAAGAAAACTTCAACAAATCCACGAAAAAAGGAATCGGTTTTTCACAAAGATAAACCTGATGCCGGTCTAGTCACAGAGATCAAAGTGAAAGTTAGTTTTCACAATGATCGTATCCGTGGACACTGTGGAGAATAACTTCTTAATTAATCACTTCATCCAAAGACTCACCAAATATCTTCAATCCGGTGCTGATCTGCTCCGGTGTGACGTTCAACGGCGGTATCCAGCGCAGGGTATTGTCGTACGTGCCGCAGGACAGAAGCAACAACCCTTTCTCTTCCGATGAATGAATGACATCCTTGACAAGTTGCTTCGCCTTGTCGGCGCGACCGTCAACTACAAATTCGGTGCCGATCATCAATCCCTTGCCGCGCACATCGCCAATCTGCGAATATTCTTCCTGCAACTTTCGCAATCCTGTCATCAATTGGACACCGCGTTCTTCGGCATTCTCAAGCATCTTCTCATCGCGTATCGCGCGGATGGTGGCAACGCCTGCCGCACATGCAACCGGGTTTCCGCCATAGGTGCCCCCAATCGAACCGACATCGAGCTTCAACATCAGGTCTGTGCTGGAGAAGACACCCGATAGAGGCATCCCGGAAGCGATCCCCTTTGCAGCGGCGATGATATCCGGCTCGACCTCAAAGTGCTCAGCCGCAAACCACTTCCCCGTCCGCCCGAACCCCGATTGGACTTCATCGAAGATCAACAGGATGTTGTGCCGGTCGCATATCTCGCGCAAGCTCTTCATGAATGACTTCGGCGGGACGACGTATCCTCCCTCGCCTAAAACTGATTCGATCAAAATAGCCGCCGTCTCTTTTGGGGCTGTCTGCGACGCGAGAAGATATTCGAGTTGCTCCAACGCATAAGCAGATGCCTCTGCTTCCGTCATCTTCAAACGAAAGGGATACGGGAACGGCGTGACGAACACGCCTGATGGCAACGGTCCAAACCCAGTGCGATACACCGTCTTGGATGTGGTCAACGCCATCGTGCCGGAGGACCGCCCATGAAAGGAACCGCTGAACACGATCACGTTCTGCCGTCCCGTTGCGACACGTGCTATCTTGACTGCGTTCTCCAACGCCTCCGCGCCTGAGTTGGCGAAGTAATACGAATCTATCGAGGACGGCGTGATTTTCCGCAATTCCTCCACCAGTTCCAACATCGGCTTATGGATGACGATATTCGCTTGCGCGTGGATGAAGTTTCCTGCCTGTTCACGGATCGCCTCCACGACTTTCGGATGGCAGTGACCCGTATTCGTAACACCAATACCGCAGGTGAAATCGAGGAACTTCCGTCCATCGTCAGTATAGATGTACGAGCCTTCCGCGCGGTCGGCGACAAAATTGAAAATTCGACTCCACGCGGGAGACATGTGCGGGAAATTTTTCTGATAGAGTTGGCCTGTCATATAATCGTTTCTCCGAAAAAAGGGACAGGCAACACCTGTCCCTTTTAATCAAAATTCAGATCTTTTATTGCGCGATCATCACATGCTTCGTGACCTGATAATCGCCGATCGCCTCGGCGGACAGATCCTTGCCAAAGCCGGATTGTTTAAATCCGCCATGCGGGGTTTCAGAAGTCAAGGGAAGATGGTCGTTGATCCAAACCGTACCAAATTCCAGTTGGGAAGAGATGCGCATTGCGCGTCCAATATCCCTGGTGAAGACCGAAGCAGCCAGACCGTATAAAACATCATTTCCCTTGCCCAGCGCGTCTGCTTCATCCGTAAACTCCTGGACTGTTATGACAGGACCAAATACTTCCTGCTGGACGATCTCGGAATCCTGCTGAACATTTGCAATAACAGTTGGCTCGTAGTAATAACCCTCATCATACCCCTTCGGCACGCCGCCCCCCGTGAGGATTTTTGCGCCTGCCGATTTTGCGCGATCAACAAAACCCGAAACACGCTCGCGTTGGACAACTGAAATCAGCGGACCCATCTGGACTCCATCATCGAACGGCTTACCCACTTTAATGTTCTTCATCGCCTCGACAACCGCCTCCTGCATGACTTTCACCTTGCCCTTTTCAACGTAAAGGCGCGTTGCGGCGGTGCAATCCTGACCTGTATTCAGTGTGGCAGCCATGGATGCTTTTGCTGCGACCAATTCGGGGTCGGAGTCATCGAACACAATAAACGGAGCCTTACCTCCCAGTTCAAGATGAACACGCTTAAGGGTGTCTGCGGCAGTCTTCATGATTTTCTTGCCTGTTCCGGTGGAACCCGTCAGGCTTACCATGCGCACATCCGCGTGCTCGACAATGGCCTGCCCTGCGTCGTTCCCGCCTGAGATGATGTTGACCACGCCATCAGGAATACCAGCCTCCTTGATGATCTCAGCCAGCATGAGTGTCGTTAGGGGCGTGCCGGGCGCAGGCTTCAACACGATCGTACAGCCTGCCGCAAGCGCGGGACCGATCTTCCAGGCTGCCATCATCAAAGGATAATTCCACGGGGCGATCTGTCCGACCACGCCCACAGGCTCACGGCGGTAAATGGACGTATAGCCCGTCATGAATTCACCAGAGTTTGAACCATGCGTATCACGGGCGGCACCGGCAAAAAATCGTAGATTATCGACTGCGAATGGAATATCACCGCCAAGGCTGACGAATGCGTAGGGTTTGCCCGTATTTTCAGATTCAACTTTTGCAAGAGCTTCAGCATTTGCTTCGATAAGATCAGCCAGTTTCCAGATGATCTTCGAGCGTTCGCCGGGGGTCTT
Source organism: Anaerolineae bacterium (assembly GCA_003484265.1). Taxonomy (GTDB): domain Bacteria; phylum Chloroflexota; class Anaerolineae; order Anaerolineales; family Villigracilaceae; genus Defluviilinea. The sequence goes on along the minus strand of DNDO01000124.1, from coordinate 4,879 downwards.
TTTCGACCAGCGTCCATCATAAAATGCACGCTTCGCCGCCTGCACTGCACGATCCACATCCTTCCGACTGGCGTCCACGACCTCTGCGATCTTTTTCCCGGTGGCGGGATCTTCAATTGACATCATCTTTCCGTCATCTGTATCCTCCCATTTACCGTCGATCCAAAGTTTGTAATTCATGGTTATCTCCTCTGCATAATGATAATTTATTGTCTTTTTATATTGCCCAGGCAATATCCAGGTTTTCCAAGGTTTGCTGCGTGGGAACGCCTTCTTTCGTCCAGCCTGCCAGCTTGTAATATTCATCTTTTGCCGATTCAATTTCATTGTGAGTCAGAGCAATGCCCGCTGTCGGACCCTCGCCTTTCAGGGCTTTGAAGAACTTCTTTGGCAGTTTGTCATCTTTGCGGCCCATCCCCTCGCGGTTATTGAAAACGCGGAATAGATTCAAACGACGTGCACCGACTACCTGCAACTCATCCACGGTCACATCCCACCCGGTCACCGCATTGATCATTTGGACAGTTTCAGCCGGTCCATAAAGCGTCCACGCGGGGCCGTAAACGAACTGGCAAAGCTCGACCGAATCAAGCATCGAGTAGAAGAGCTCAGTTAGATATGCAAAACGTACTTTTTCAGGGCTGAGGCTGCGCTCAGGCTGGGGCACATCCAATCCGAGCAGTTTGAGACGGTTGAGGTTGAGATCCGCAACCCCTTCTTCATAATACGGGTCGTGCTCGGAGGATTGGTGGTCAGCGCCGAACGGATTGACTGCATAAATCAGCCCAAGCGAGCGCTTCGCATGCGGCATGTGGGCTGGAGATTCGGCGCCCTTGACGGTGACAAGGTAATCTTCAGAAGCCTTTCCCCAAACTTTGGAGGCGCGTTCGGAACCCATTCCAAGGGTTTTGCCAAATTCTCCCTCGGCAGTGAGCATCATATCAAGCGCCTTTATCATCGCATCGGCATTGCCGAAATTTAGCTCGAGCCCGTTGGTCTGCTCAGTTGTAATTATGCCGTTCTCGAAACATTCCATCGCAAATGCGATCGTCGCACCTGCGGCAATTGTATCTACAGCGTACTCGTTACACATCTGGTTGGCAAGATTAATCGCCGCCAGATCGTTGACGCCGCAATAAGAACCGAACGTTCCCAGCGTTTCATATTCAGCACCACCATATCTCGGATCGACTTTATAGGCGCCTTCTTTGATCTCAACGACGCGTTTACAGCGTACTATGCAGGCATAACAGGTATCGCGTTCCTTTAAGACTGTCTCAACCATGCGCGCACCGCTGATATCCTCGCAATGCTCGAACTGACCTTCTGAATAGTTGCGCGTCGGCAGGGATCCTATGGTGTTCTGAGACAACACGACAGTTGCTGTCCCTTCTTCGGCAAGTCCGGGCATATCGGGGTTGTCGGGTAGCAGCTTGGGGCCTGTTTTGCTCAAGGCGATCAAAGCATTTCTATCTGCCACTGTCGGCTTTTTCGAGCCGCGGACAACCACCGCCTTGAGATTCTTGGAGGCCATCACCAGACCCATGCCTGTGCGGCCATTGTTGCGGTTCGCCATCGAAACAAGTGACGAGAACAACACGCCTTTTTCAGCGGCCGGCCCATGCTGCAGGATTTCAATTTTTTTATCGCCGATCTCTTCTTTCAGGATATCTTCCACTTCCCCCGTTTTTTTGCCCATCAAATGCGCAGCGTCGCGCAACTCGAACTTGCCATCCTTAATCCACAAATAAACAGGCTTGTCTGCTCTGCCCTTGATAACAAGACCATCAATATCTGCAAATTTCAACTCAGCAGGGAAAAATCCTCCTCCCTGCGAGTCACCGATGCCTCCGCTTATTGGAGATTTTGCATTCGCATTAATGCGGCTCTGCCCAGAGATTGATGCTCCTGTTGTCACCCCTGTCATCAGGGTTAGAACATTATCAGGTCCCACGGGGTCAGCCCCCCTTGGCATTTCCCGCAGTATGTAATACATCCCCATTGCGCTGCCGCCCATATACTTTCGGTAAAATGCTTCGCTCGGCTCTTCAATGGTCAACAATCGCTTCGTAAGATCAACATGTAAAATTTTGCCGTTATAGCCGTTTGGCATGGCGACCTCCTCAGGTTTCTAAATTATACAATCTGACAGTATCAAACTCAACCTCACTCTTCCGAATTGGACGTTTTCGCACGTCTCCCTTAACACGGAATTGGTTTTGATTCGATCTACATTTCTCTCATCCCATACGGGAAACCATACTCAGCCATTTTTTCCATGAACGGGATGGGGTCAAACGCTTCAGGACCAAGCACACCAGCGCCGCCCCACACGCCGTGCTCGATCAAGTCCATTGCAATGACTGGGGTAAAGGCTGTCTGCGCGACGACCGCCTGGCAATCCCACTTTTCCATGCATTGCTGATTGTCTGCGACTTGGTACAGATAGACTTCCTTCTTCTTTCCATCTCTCGTACCTTTTACCCACGTCCCTGCGCAGGTTTTTCCGTGCATTTTGTCGCCCAGGTGTGCTGGGTCGGGCAAACAAGCCGCAACCACATCGCGCGGTGACACTTCCACGCCTTTGACATTGATCTTATTTTTATTATCCAGCCCTAATTTGTGGAGCGTCTTTAGCACCTCGATAAACTCATCGCCGAGTCCATACTTGAAAGTGACACGTTTCGTCTTAACCCAACGCGGCACAAGGAGCACTTCCTCATGCTCCACATTTACAACTTCCACCAAGCCGATCTCCGGGAAGTCGAATATCTCGGGCTCAGAGAATGGGAGCGTTGTATACCAACCCTTTTCTTCCTCCCAAATCAATGGCGGATTCAAACACTCTTCGATCGTTGTCCAGATTGAAAAACTGGGAGCAAAGTCGTATCCGTCAATGGTGAGATTCGCGCCGTCACGAATTCCGATCTCTTCGATCTCATCAAAGAGATGATCCTGTGCGTAGCGGGCAAAGACATCAGCCATGCCAGGCTCGACACCGAATCCGACCAGGGCAAGGAGATTTTTCTTCTCCCACACTTTTGCCTTTTCAAATTGGTAATCACCAAGTTTTACACCGGGTTTGGTATAGGGGTCCGTTGGGTGCGGCTCAGACAAGGTCATTGCCATATCCATATATCTAGAGCCGACATTGAATGCCGCGTCGAATATCTGTTTGTTGAAAATCGGGTCCACCGAATTCATGATAAGGTCAACATTGTGTTTTCTCGCCAGTTCTTCAATGCTTTCCTGCTTGCCAGCATCAATGAATTCAACCGGGAATCGTTTACCGTCCCCCAATTTTCTTTGTACATCTTTTGCACGATCTACGTTGAAATCGGCGAGCACCATCAATTCCATCCACTTACGTGGTTTGGCGATTGTGGCGATGGCTTCCCCTACTCCCCCAACCCCTACGAGTAAAACTCGCATAAACTCCTTTCACATGGCTCCGCCTTCCGTCTTGTGCGGGGGCAGACAAGTTTAATTGGAACAGAATCACCTTACGGTTAATTTTTGAAACGAAAAATAAATAGGGTGACAGTCACCTCAATGGCGACTGTCACCCTTGTGTAATTAACTACCTGCGGCAGCTTTGAATTCAGTCCAGATGCGGTCGTAGAGCGTCAGGGCATCACCTACATCTTCAATCCATTGCAAGCGGGCTTCCACTTCCGGGGAAGGATAAACGCCTTCGTTTGCAAGCATTTCAGGATCAATGAATTCCTTGGCAGCTTCGTTCGGTGTTGCATAACCTACCCACTCGGCATTCTGAGCGGCGATCTCAGGGTATTGGGTATAGTTCATAAAGACCATGGCCGTGTATGGGTTTGGCGCGCCGATGGGTATCATCATATTATCCTGCCAAATGGTACAGCCTTCGTCGGGAATTACGTAGACAACACCATCTTTGCCGCCGGTTTCAGGGTCGCCGGCAAGCAGGGCGTCACCGGTCCACATATGACCGAGCACAGTTTCGCCCGAGACAAGCAGGTCATCGTTGGTCTGGCTGTCATAGGCTTTCACGCATTTTGCCTGTTCAATCAGCAAGTTCTTGGCTTCTTCAAGATGCGCGGGGTCGACATCGTTGATCGAATATCCAAGATACATCAGCGCAGCACCGAGCGTCTCGCGCTGGTCGTCCAGCATACTGATCTGACCGCAATACGGAGAGTTCGGGTCAAACATCATGCTCCAGGAGGGCGAAAACTCGTCAACCACATTCGTATCAACACCAAATCCTGATGTACCCCAGAACCACGGAACAGTATATTTTTGTTCGGGGTCGAAGTACTGATTGACGTTGGTGGCATCCATGTTCGCAATGTTCGGGATGACACTGTAATCAAGTTCCATAACCATACCTTCGTCGATTAACGTCGAAACCATATAGTCTGAAGGGATGATGATGTCGTAATCGGCGCCGCCAGCTTGAAGAGTGGCAAGAAGTGTTTCATTGGAGTCGAAGTTTGTTTCAACGACCTTCACGCCGCACTCCTCTTCAAACTGATCCATGATATCGGGATCGATATATTCACTCCAGTTGTAGAGGAATATCTCTTCGGCAAGTTTCGACTTGTCGCCGCAACGATCAGACATCTCTTCGCCCGCAGGTTCCTCCCCGGAAGGGGACACAGGGGCGGGCTCATCAACTGCCGGCGCAGCAGGGGCACAAGCCGCCAGGACAAGCGCGGCGAGGATGATTATGTAAAGTAGATTTTTTTTCATTTCTTTCTCTCCTTTAAGTTTATTTTGACCTTCGCCATTCCGTGAAGAATGACCAATCAACAGAAATGGTGTTATTCGATCACATCACCTCCTTTATATAGATAATAACAGATACGCAGAAAGATACACTGCGAACAATACAATGACAACC
>DNDO01000010.1:25385-25570 GCA_003484265.1 Anaerolineae bacterium | reverse complement strand
GAATCGATTTGCGAGATGATCACTCCACTTTCGTTCAATATCTCGATCTTGTCTACAACACCCAATACGATCTGCGATGGACCGACCGCGAGGGACGTTACATCCTGCATACCACCGGCAAATGCAACGACCTGATCCCTTGTCGCCAAATTCCATGAATCGATACTACCCTCAGGTTGGGTGAC
>DNDO01000010.1:8825-25100 GCA_003484265.1 Anaerolineae bacterium | reverse complement strand
ACATACCCCGCGTCTGTGGAGATGCCCAGCCAATTGGAATCCGGGCTGAAGACCAGGCTTGTCACATTACCGGTGACAGTCAGATTCGGCGCACCCAATGTACGCGCTGTCAGCGTGGACAACTGATCGGGGTTCAGCAGCCAGATACGAGGCCCGTCTGAAGCGGCAAGCCAATCCCCGGCGGCACTGAACTGCACATCCCCAACCAACTCGTCGAATTGAAGATAATCTTGCGGAGCAGGCATCACAGAAATATCCCAAACGTTTACATCGCCGTTCGCATCACCCGCCGCCAACGTGCCTCCATCACTGCCGAAACCAAGTACCGCACCTTCACCTGCAAGCGGGATCTGGAACATCTCGGCGCCAGTGGCGGCGTTCCAAACGCGCACAGTGCGATCTGCGCCGGTCGTGGCGAGCCATTGACCGTTCGCGCTGACCCGCACCGCCCGCACGAAGCTACCCTGTGACATGCGAAGCCGCTCCTCGCCGTCAGGTGTATCCCAAAGACGAATCAGGCGGTCGTTGGAAACCGTTGCAAACCACGAAGAATCCTCCGGATTGAAGGCGATATCCGTTACAGCATCTTCATGCAACAAGCGATATAGTTCCTGCCCGTTGGATGTCCGCGCAGTCACAGCGTTGCCGTCTGCGCCGCCGGTCACGAGATAGCGGCTGTCGGGACTGAAAGTCAGCGCGAGCACTTCTCCCTTATGCCTTCCGCTCGTAATTGGATTCCCGCCAGAAGCCAGATTCCAAAGCGTGACAACTCCCGCGCTCGAGCCGGACGCGATATACGTCCCATTTGGGCTAAACGAGGCGATGCGAATCCGTCCCGACACCTGAAGGTCGTATTTCCGTTCCGCTGTCTGCAGGTCAAGGATAGTGATCTTTCCGTCGTCGCGAGTGACAGCGATCTCATTTCTGTTCCTGCCGATATCGATATCCCAAACGATCGTCCCTGCGTTATAAGCGCTCTGAATGCTTCCATCCTCGATGCGGATGACCTGCACCTCACCCGACGAATCGCCTGTGACGAGAAAATTTCCATCGGGACTAAAGACCGCATCATTTACTGACTTGGGGCTGGTGGCACAAAAGACCTCTTCCCCATCTGACGCATTCCAGACACATGCTTTACCGTCAGCGCCGCCCGTGGCGAACAGGTCGCCTGTTATGTTGAATTCCAATGAATTTACGCCGCCCGCATGATACATCTGCTTAACCGGTATCGGCAGGAGGCTGATATTCTTGCGCAATATCTCATCAGATTCATCGGATGGTGAAGTCGTCCATGAAGCGACCGCCAGAAGTGTGCTTGTATATAACTCACCGGGCTGGATCTGGTATATCTGTGCGCGTGCCGCGTTTCTCTGGGCATCAGCTTCGCGTTTGCTTTCCAACGCCTCAGTTTCGCTTTGTTTGGCAATTTTCTCGTTCTCTATCGCGCGGGATTCATTGATCGCTGCTATCTCTGCATTTTGAATGGCGATCGTTTCATTCTGCTTTGCCTCGTTGGCATTCTCTACCGCAAGGTTCCGTTGACCGATCGCATAGAACACAAGCATGGTCAACACAAACAGGACCATCATGGTTGCCATAATAAGTAATCGCGACCGACGTTCATTCTGATTGGAGTAGGCAAGATAGTGATTCTGTATTTGTGTGGGGATCGGCTCTTTGCCCATTGCACCGACCACGATACCTCTCACCCTCCGCAATTCTCTACCGCGCAATAACAGGCTTGGCTCCTTCTTGCGGTGCCATTCCAAGGCGCGTGATTGCAGACGGTTATGCTCGTCCACCCACTCGAAATCAAGTTCGATGGCGTCTTTGAGTCTGGCAAGCGCGGTATCATATTCACCCGCCCGTCGCAGGAATATCCAATTAAGCTTGCTGATGATCTCGTTGGTGGATTTATGATCGACATCTTTGAGCACGATCGGAACGATGCGCTTGTTATTCAACGCGGCGCGTCCGACCTCGACGTTGCACACTTCCGATTTTATGGAATGCGGGCTGAGGAGGAATATGAATACATCCGAGCCTTCAATGCCGCGAAAGATCTGCTCGAGCCAGTCCACCGCAGGCGGGATATCCTCCCAGTCCACCCAGACATCATGCCCCATTTCTTTCATATTATCGATCAGTTTCCGCGCAGCTTTTGAATCTTTCCGCGAGTACGAGATAAAGAGTTTTGCCATGCCAATTTACCTTCCGAATGAATGACGCGCTTAACCTTTCAACCTATTTTATCAGGCATCAGTATACTTCCGATTCTCCCTGCCAATCTGAAGACATCGGAGCATTTCATAAGAATAGCCATCAGAGTCAACCGGGATTAAATCCAACGACTCCGGGGTATATCCCGGAGTCGTTTTCAATCTAACAAAGCTTCGTTAGGTGTTAGCGCCTGCGAACCACATTGACATGGTGGCGCCTGGCTTTGAAGTAATCCGCGGCAAATTGAGCCGCTTCTTCGGGATCGTAAGGCGCACAACTGAAAACATCAAGGTAAATGGCGCGGCTGGCATCTGCAAAGTGCGCGGAGACAAGCGACGTTTCAATTAGTTGGGTCATGCTAAATCCCTGCACACGCGGTTCGTCGCCAAAAAATACAACGTGTGTTTCACCGTATCTTTTCATCTTGATGAGGTCGCATAACATTACTGTGAAGTTACGGATTGCATCCGCATCCTGCATGAGGGCCAGGTCACAATCATACAGGTCGATATTGGATGAAATACCCCAATATTCGCTCGTTGTTTCTTCTTTTAATTCCTGCGTATCATTTATCATTTGTATAACTCATTCCTGAAAAACTCCGGCAAAGCAAATGCAGCCTGGTGGATTTCCTGGTTTATATATTTATTCTCACCGGGCGGATAAGCAGACTTCAATCCGTTATGCCAGGGAGTATCAGACACATACATAAATCCGATGCCGCCGCCGGGGTAGGTTGGGATATTGGCATAGTAATAAGCGGGATTCTTCGTCAACGCTTTAGCGGATTGATAAATAGTCTTTATCAACTCGGTGTCGAAGTAGGGCTGTTCACATTGCGTAGCCGCCGCGCCGCCTGGTGCAAGCGCTCGAACGACCAGTTTGTAGAATTCATCTGAGAATAGCCGCTCAGCCATGCCGATGGGATCGGTGGTGTCGGAGATGATCACGTCGAATTGCCCGGGGTTCTCTTCGAGATAGCCAAAGGCATCACGGACGAGAAGTTTGGCGCGGGGATCAGACCAGGGGTCGCCGAAGGAAGCGGCGAAGTGTTCACGGGACAAATCCACGACACGCTGATCCAACTCGCAGACCACCGCCTCTATTACGGATGGGTATCTTAATACCTGTTGCAATGAGCCGCCATCCCCGCCGCCGACAATGAGTACACGTTTCGGGTTGCCCACTGCAAGCATAGGCACATGCACGATCATTTCGTGATAGCCCATATTGTCGCGTTCGGTGAGCTGGATGATTCCGTCGAGAATCATCGCATTGCCGAAGAATTCCGTTTCGACGAATTGAAGATGTTGAAATTGCGTCTGCTCATCCGCAAGAATGCGTTTGACACGAATCCCTTTTCGATAGTATGGATGAAGTTCTTCCGTAAACCAGATACTCATTACACGGCCACTGGCATTCTGGTTTCGACGGACGCTTCACGGTCGAGTTTACGCACCGAAAAATCATCCGCGCCGAACGCCTTCTTTATGCGCATCAACAATGGCATCATATCCATGCCGATCGCACAGGTAAACAGATCGATGGCGCAGTAGCCGTGTTCGGGCCATGCATGCAAACTTGCATGCGACTCTGCGAGAAGCAAGAAACAGGTAAAGCCATGCGGGCTGAACTTGTAAAAGCCCTCATCCACAACTGTCAAGCCGCTTTCGCGGATGGCTTGCGCAAACAGCGAGTACGACAATTCGCTATCCATGAGAATCTCACGGTTGCAGTCGGAGAGATCGAATATAAAATGCTCTCCTAATTTCAAAGTCGCGTTCACTCACACCTCCAAGGATTAAAAAGATAAAGAACCCATCCGAAAACACGATCTTTTTACTTCAAGCCGATCCACAGGATGTGTGCCCTGAGTAACGGACGAAGCAGTTTTCGAATAGACTCTGTTGGGCATATTTATACTATCGAATCGCAGGATGTCAATCTTTTTGGGCGGGCAATTTCGTCAGCGGATGAGACGATAGATCACGGCTTCTTCGTTTTCAAAAACGATCTCATAATCCATCGAAGTTCGCAGGGATACATCCAGAATGTTGTACCGCATCTCGACGTGTCCTTCGCGCATGGGCTTGACCTTGCGTATGAAGACGTAATCGAATTCGAACGAGTTTAGACAGGACGCATCCTGATTTATACAACCTTGTAATTGGTCGTACATTCTCACGCTGACAGGAAGGTTTTGCTCCGGCGTCCATTCATGACCCTGCACCGTTGCGAGGCTGACTCGCTCCGCAAGGACAGGGAACCATTCGGACAATGGATCAACCAGGGATGAGTCGCCTGTGACTACAACGAACTCTGCAGAGGGGTCGGTATTCAATGAAATCCAATTCATCGCATCATGTTCGCCTTCCAGCAAACGAAACTCATACCCATAAAACGATGAAGCGATGATTCCCGACATCAACATATAAGCGGACAATCCAAGTAAGGTGTAACGGGATGTCTTCGTTGAGAATCCCCCAGCAAACGGAGTTGGATCGCCGAGTCCTTTCAGCGTGGATTCAAGCCCGTTTATGGCAAGCAGTATGAAGGCGGGGAGAGAAGCGACCAACCCGCCCAGGAGAATCCAGACTGGCAGGAAAAAGCCACGCTGACGGATCTCCCCAATGAATCCGATCAACGCGAAAACGCCGACAAGTGTCAATAATATTTCGCCGCCCAAATTAAATTGCATACGGAAAAGAAACTGTGAGACAGGGTTGCCCGAGTGCGCCGCCAGGACGGTTTGAAATGTTTCAATACCGTGCCGCTGGAGAACCGTGAACCACCAGGGCGACGTAAGGACCAAAATAATAAAAGCCGCAGTGAATACATGAGCAATACTTCTTCGATCCCGCAAAAGGAAAAGGGCAAAGATAGGCACAACCAGCGCGGTGTGATATGCGATCTCTGGGTGCGTCAGAATAAGCAGTGATGAAATAATTGAGACGTGAAAAATATAGCGCGCCTTGCGCGTGACAAAAAGTTTATGCACGTATGCTATTGCTAGAAAGGAAAACAGAATGGCGGGCGCGCGTGTTACGCCTCCGCCCATGATGAACCAATCGTAACTCTTGGGGAGGCACGCATAGAACAATGCAGCAATGGACGACTTGAGATGATCCTGCGTCAGTTCCAGTGCGAGAAAATAAAACCCGAAGATGGCGATTGTTGAAAACAATGCGGGAAGCCACGTGAACAGATCAAATAACGGGATGCCTGTAATGTTTTGAATGAAACCTATTAGGTAAAAACCGAGCGGCGGGTACGCAAATGGAATATCTCCCGCATTGTATGTTGTGAACTCGGGAAGCGCAAACCCGTTTGCCTGCAAATCGTTCGTCATTTGCATGAACAGCCCGCCGTCGTTGACTGGTCCATCTGCGTTCAACGGCGCGGAAAAGCGAATGATCGCCCCGAACAAAAATGCAGTCACCAATATCATGGTCGCAAACTGTCTTTTGTTTTTCATCACTGAATTTTACCTCTTGTGGTAAAACTCCCGTGTGTATAGCCTCTATTTTCATATCCCCTTTTGTACGCACCGCTGCGCCTATTGTGACTTCAATACCTACGCAAACCAGGAAGACTCCATCCCTGCGTACGTGGACGCGCTAACTCGTGAAATCGACTTCGTCGGGCATCGCGTTGATAATGCGCAAGTGCATACAATCTTCTTCGGCGGCGGGACTCCCTCGCTTCTTTCCCCGCCTCAATTTGCCTCGATCTTCAAAAGCATTCGCGCCGCCTTCACATTGATGGATGATGCCGAGGTCACAATCGAAGCGAACCCGGGCACGGTGACGTACGAAGCGTTACGTCAACTGCGCAAGATCGGAGTCAACCGCATTAGCTACGGAGTCCAATCCGCGAACATGGAAGAACTCCATATGCTCGAACGTGCACATAACTTTTTTGATGTCATCGAAGCAGTCTCATCCGCTCGCAAGGCGGGCTTTGATAATTTGAACCTGGACCTAATATACGGCTTGCCTGAACAATCCATGGATATATGGCAGACCACCGTCAAACGGATCCTTGACCTGCATCCCGAACACATCTCCGCCTACGCATTGACCCTCGAACACGGCACGCCGTTCGGACGCTGGTCTTCGAAAGGCTTGCTACCTCTGCCCGACCCGGACCTTGCGGCAGAGATGTATGAGTGGTTGAGTGAAACGCTCGAATCTAACGGATATAAAAATTACGAAATCAGTAATTGGTCGGAACCCAACCGTGAATGTAAACACAACCTCCAATACTGGCGCGGACTTCCCTACCTTGCCTTCGGCGCAGGCGCCCACGGGTACGCCAATGGCTATCGGTACTCGAACGTTCTTCGTATCAAAACCTACATCGAACGGCTACCAAACTCTTTAGCACAAAATTCCACCTATAGGTTTCCACTTTCACCTGCAGTTGTAAATCAACATCGTCAGACCATCGAAGACGATATGTCCGAATTCATGATGACCAGCCTGCGCCTTACAGTGGAAGGGGTGTCAACGCAGGATTTCCAAACAAGATTTGGAAGGTCCATACAGGCGGTTTTTGGAAAGGAGATAGATGAGTTGATGAGGTTGGGGTTGATCGAACGGTATGAATCCACATCTACCCATGGAGGCGCAGACAACTCTGATGGAATTCGCATCACGCCCCATGGACGATTGCTAGGCAACCAAGTCTTTATGAAGTTTGTGTGACCAGTCTGACCCGGCACAATAGAAATGTACCATTCATATGATCGAGTGCTTTAATTATTCCTAAATTTTTTGTCAGGATTCTAGCCGCCCAGCCACTTTGCCAGCGCAAGTTGAAGCAGGAAAAGCAGAAGGGGTAGAACTACAACAGACAGGAAGCCGGTCAACAACCCTGGGCGCCATGGCAGGGTTGGGATCTTGGTCAATATCTCACTTTCTGTTGCCAATCCGGTAAGAGCAACAGAGAATTTTTCTATATCGGCATAATTTTTATGATCAACACTTTCGTGAAGGCGGGCAATCGTTTCCTTAATTCGCAGGTCGAGACTTGTCAATTGTTGAAATTTCTCAGCAGTCAGGCGGAGATACACGACCCTCAAGGGAAGGAAGAAAGCAGCCAAAGCCAGCGCAATCTGAACCGATAACGTGACGAAGACTTGAAACGTCAATATATCCAATGGACCAAAAAGCACTGACAGCGTGCTCAGGATGATCCAGCAAATTCCGGTTCTCGAGGTCAGGATTGAGAAGGCATATACAGGTTCGAGGTGGAACAGGTCAAAGCGGTCAACCTTTGACACCGTCCTATGAACAAGGATCAATTGACGAAAAGTATGGTAATAGATGTTTCCACCAATAAAAAAACTGAATAGCCCAAAAAAATAAAGAATGTTTATGGACATTGAACCGAGCTGATATATGTCTGCTATCCCATCAAATGCTTCGAACCAGTAAATATTGAATATGCCAGACCAGACCAGGCTGTTGATGATCACGTTCCTTGCGGGCATTACGGTAAATTCGTATTTCAATTGCTCCCTGGCTTCCGATGAGATGTTCAGGAGTATGGAAAACCTCTTGAATGCTTCAGTCGCAATGGTGTCCAAATAGGTGATAAAGGCAAGGGGAATGAGTATCCACGTTGGAAATAGCAAAAGCACCGGGCTGAATTGCGGCGCAGGAAGCCAGCCTTCCTGCCAGGCTATGAGATGGAATGCCAATGCCAATAGAATGAGAAGAAGTAAGTAGGTTAATCCATAATGCAAGGGTAGGTGTTGGACATACCTCTTAATCCGATCGATGAAGCTGGGAGGGTAGTGTTTTTGATTTGTAGTTTCCCGAACGCCTGGTTTTGGAATGTCAGCGAGACTCATTTGATACTCTCCATTACTTGTAAGATCGATCAATCCTAAGAGACCTGGAAATTCGCCTAACTAATCTTGTCTACGATCGCCAACCAATCAAATCCCATCAAAGGATCTGTACCCGGACGGCCTGCCCAATCAAACTGGTCTTGCCATTCAAGGCCAAAAACCCCTAACACCAAAACTTCATCTTTCGGATTATATTCACCGGGGTGGTTTGGGTCAATCTCCCCCGTTCACCAATCTGAAAATCGAAGGGGCAATATCCGTGATCCCTTTCATTTCTCTCGTGAATTCATTCCTCGCCTTTCTGTCTCCGATAACCAAGGCAGGCACACTTGCGTCTGTATGCCTGCGCGTGGACATGTCCTCCATGTTGCCATGATCGGACGTGATCAAGACAAGCAACTCGTCACTCATCTCCTCCAAAACGCCGCCAAGCACGCCATCGAACAATTCCATCTGCATCACGGCGTTGTCCATATCCTGTTTGTGCCCGGCGTAGTCGCTGGCCCAGTATTCGAACAAAGAGAAATCGTAGTCCATCGCCAGCGAAACAAGTTTCCGTCCCGCCTGATGCGGTTTCATGACCTTTGTATCCGGAAAGCCGAGAAACGTCCTCCAGCCTTCGCCTGTGAAATCCGCCGATAGGGCGCGTCCATCCATAAAATCTTCCTGTTTGAAAAGTTCGATGCCCGCGTTTGTCACCGCCATCGGGATGGACGAATAATTCCGTTTGCCAGAATCGATCCCCTCAAAATATCGCGGCGGGTACGCATTGAGCAACGTCGTTTTCTTTCCCGCTCTAACGAACCGCGAAAACAACGTGCCGTTTATTAAATGCGCGGCAACCTCGGTGTTGGGCTTTGGGCCATAGTGATACCCGATCTCCGCTGAAACATTGACGCCAGTCAACAACATCGCCTGCCCCGTCGCAGATTGCGGCAACCCGTCCACGCCCACAGACGGATCAATGGCAAGCATGGTAGCGCGTTCGCCGACGAACGGTACAGACTCTTTCAACAACGACCTGCCATCCAACAGGGCATTCAAGTTTGGCATCTTCGCGCGCGCCAATGGATTGGTCTCTGGATTATTTTCACCCAAACCGATCCCATCAAGGAAGATAAAAAGGACTCGCATAGTGGAGGATTATAATCCGTGTATGCCCACCATCGACCTGAAGAAACTGAACACGCATCGCACACGGACCTTCAACCTGTCTCTGCCCAGGAAACTTGTTTCACAATCCATGGCTGTGAAGTTCGTCAACCAGCGCGGCTTCGTATTTTTCTGGCCCATCAAAGGCATAGACATGCCCAGCCTGTGGACGGCCGTCGCCGGCAATCGGCCGGTAGCCGACAAGCACGACGACCCCGGTCACATCACCTGGGGGTGGAAAGACGGTGCACTCGATAAAAAAATCTGGTATTACGCCAAGGTCCTCCGCAAAAAAGCGACGATGATCTCGCTCGACATCGCTCCCTACTTTTATGCGTTATCCGAGAACTACGGCTCCCCCGATGAAGATTACCTGCTTACCTATGAAGAGGGGCGCATGACGCAGGCTGCGAAACAAGTTTATGAAACCTTGCTCAATGAAGGCGCGATGAACACTCTCGACCTGCGCCGCGCCTCTAATTTAGCCAATGCGAAGGATTCAGAGTTCACCAAAGCGCTTGAATATTTACAGTCCGATTTCAAGGTGCTGCCGATCGGAGTATCCGATGCAGGCGCGTGGAAATATTCGTTCATATACGAGATCGTACCGCGTCATTACCCGGAACTGCCAGAAAAGGCGCGTGCCATCAGTGAAAGCGAGGCGCGCACAAAACTGCTCGAGTTGTATTTCGAATCCGTTGGTGCGGCACAGGAGAAAGACACAGTCAAGCTCTTCGGTTGGAAAAAGGAAATTGCAACAAAAGCAATTGTCCGCTTGGTGGAAAAGCGGGTTCTCGTCGAGGCGGGACATCCGAAACATAAAGGAGTCTGGTACTCGTTAAAGTCGGTGATATGATATTAACCAGAAGAAACTTTTTACTCAAATCCCCGTAAACCTAATTGGGTTTGTTATTTGTAAATTTCAAAAGGAGAATCATTATGAAACAAAATCGTTCCAACCTTGCCCTCGGTATCATCCTGCTCGTTATCGGCGGATGGCTGCTCGTGTCTCGTCAGGTTCCTTCCATTCAGGAGTGGCTTGATGCCAATTTCGCGTGGCCCATGTATACCATCGGTGCGGGCCTCCTCGTGCTCCTCATCGGTCTGGTCACTGGTGCGCCTGGCATGGCTGTGCCTGCCTCGATCATCATGGGTGTCGGCGGCATTCTGTATTATCAAAATATAACTGGCGACTTCGGCACATGGTCCTACATGTGGACGTTGATCCCAGGCTTCGTAGGCATTGGTTCCATACTGGCAGGATTGCTCGGCGAGAACTCGCGCAGGAATTTCAGTCACGGGTTAAGACTGCTCGTCACCAGCGCAGTCATGTTCCTGATCTTCGCCACATTCTTCGGCGGGCTTTCCGTCCTCGGGGAATTCGGAATGCCGATCATCCTCATCCTGTTGGGAGTTTACGTCCTGGCGCGCGGCTTTATGAAAGGTAACAAGGGAGAATCCAATGAGGCGGGATAATATCTTTTGGGGGGGCGCACTGATTCTGGTCGGCGTCCTTTTCCTGCTGCAGACGCAAAATATCATCCCAAGCATCTTTCCCTTTCTCTGGCCTCTCGCGCTCATGCTGTTCGGTATTTGGATGATCGTCTCAGTTTATTGGAAACCTGGAAGTTCCAACGAGGAAACATTTTCAGTTCCTTTGCAAAATGCAAAGACCGTCAAATACAAGTTCTCTCACGGGGCGGGGCAGATCGAGATCAATGGCGGTGCGCCGGCAGGTATTGCTTTGGTTGGATTGTCTGCAGATGGGATGAACGAAAACAGCCGGTTGGACGGAGACAGGCTCAGCGTCCGTGTGGAAGCGGGCGCGTCATTTGTCCCATTCATCGGTCCATCTGGCGGCGTGTTTAAATTCAAACTTTCGAACGATGTCCCCGCGATCATTAGTGTGGAGACAGGTGCGAGTCAATTGGATATGGATTTGACGGATGTGCCCGCCTCGGAGATCAGACTGGAAACTGGCGCAAGCAGTTCGAATCTGACCCTGCCCGCGCGCGGCTCCTATCACCTGGACCTGGAAGCTGGCGCGGCTTCGATCAACATTCGCGTCCCCGATGGCGTGTCTGGGCGCATACGAGTCAACGAGGGACTCACTTCGATCAATGTGGACACCTCCCGCTTCCTTCAACTGGACGCCCGTCTATATCAATCGGCAGATTACGACAATGCCACGAACCGTGCAGAGATCAGCATCGAAGCCGGATTGGGTTCGATAAACATTAGGTAAACAAGGCAAGGGCGACCCGTCAGGGTCGTCAAGCAATTTTATCTACTGGGCAGATCGCCCCTACATTTAGGAGTTAATAAGGATATCAACATGAGAAAACTAGACTTTCGAATTACCATTGGCGGATTATTGATACTTGGCGGCGTGCTTGCGCTGCTTGACACGATGGGCATCATCGGAGATGCTGGCGGAATTTTCTGGGGCTTGGTCTGGGGAGCGGTGGGGGTTTTCTTCCTTACCCTGCTCGTCAACGACAGACAGAGAAATTGGTGGGCAGCCTTCCCTGCTTTTACACTGATCGGCATGGCGGTTACATCATTCCTGCCCAATTCTTTGGAAATCATTAGCGGGCTTGTTTTTATGGGAGGTATCAGCCTTGCCTTTTGGTGGGTCTACTTCACAGATACAACCCGCTGGTGGGCGATCATCCCCGCTGGCGTGTTACTTACTCTGGGATTGGTGTCCGTACTTGATGAGATCTCAGGTATGGATTCCGGAGGGCTTTTCTTCATCGGGCTGGGAATTACCTTCTTATTGGTCGCACTTCTGCCCGGCGCCAACAAACAATCGTGGGCTTGGATTCCCGCCGTAGTGCTCTTGATGTTTGGCACGATCCTTGTACCGTCGCTGGGCATCTCAACCTATGTGGGTCCCGCGATGCTCATTCTTGTCGGCGGCTATCTCGTACTGCGGTTTTTCAGGAACCAATCGCCGGAACAATAATAAATCGAATATTCAATGAATCAAAAACGGTCACGCGAATGTATGACCGTTTTTCTTTATCTGCCTACCGTACAAGGTGAAACGATCAATCCTGGTTCAAACCATCCTCTATCAAAGCCCTGACTTGCTTGAACGCATCCTCCCAGCGGGAGGATACCGCCTCAGCCAGCCGATCCAAAATCACATGCCCCGCTTCTGGATGATCAACGCAAAACTTCCGCAACTCCCTGCCGCGAATCCGCCTTGCAATCAAGGTTTCCATCGCCAACGCGGAGGAGGTATATGCGCGACTTCCTATCAATGCAGACCATCCGAACAATCCGTTTTCACCTATGTGGGTTATCGTAATTGCTTCAGCATCGTAGGGTTTGTAGGAGATCTCGACCTTTCCGCTTTCAATTAAATACAAAAAATCCGCCTCTGCACCCTGGGCGAAAACTGTTGAATTTGAGGGGCAGGAATAGTGTTCAAAAAACGGTTGAAGCAGGGCAATATATTCGATGTCAACACCATCGAACACCGGGAACGAATCTAAATGCATGGTATGGTATCTTATCCTCAGGTGAAATTGTATCCAAGTGGCAAACATCATGAATCGAAAGACATTCGTCACAAGTTTCATTTGAAAGCATACGCTGGGGTATACTTTTTTTCACTTCTTTTAGTCTAAAGATAAAAGATCCTATGAATGACGAAAAATACACTCGAAGAATTCCAGCCATCATTTTTGGGTTAGGTTTGATATTGATCGCCGCCTCCGGCTATTTCATCCTAAAGGATGTTCCGTTTCAAAACGACCCGGCAACTGTTCCTGCTAAAGTGAATTACCCTGCCCCCGAACTGATCCTTACCGACATCAATGACAATACACATTCCCTCGCAGATTATCAGGGCCATGTTGCTCTCGTCAATTTGTGGGCAACATGGTGCCCACCGTGCGAAAAAGAAATGCCCGCTTTGCAAGCGTATTACAAAAAACACAATGACGAAGGGTTCGTCGTCATTGCCATCAACGATGGAGAGACTGCGCCCAAGGTAATTCAATTTGTAAAAGAATATAACCTTACCTTCCCTGTCTGGCTCGACCCAACCTACATCGCGACCGAACAGGCATTCAAAACCCTCAATCTGCCAAGTTCATTTGTCATTGACCGTAGTGGGTTCGTCCGCTTGCAGTGGGTCGGGGAGATCAACCGCAGGATGCTCGAAAAATTCGTCACGCCAATCATCAAGGAGAATCAACAATGAAAGTAACTGTCAACTGGATAGGGGACATGGTCTTCGCAGGAGAATCTCCGAGCGGCTTTCCCATCCAAATGGACTCTGATGGGGATTTTGGAGGAACAAACAGCGGAGCCAGACCCATGGAGATGATCGCGTTCGGTCTTGCAGGCTGCATGGGAATGGATGTCATCTCGATCTTGAAGAAAAAACGACAGGATGTGAAGCAGTTCGACGTCAGGATGGATGCGCCGCGTTCTCATGAATATCCCAAAGTGTTTACAAGCGCAGTGATCACCTATGTTGTCTCAGGGAAAAATGTCAGCGAATTGGCTGTCCTGCGGGCGATCGAACTTACATCGGAAAAATACTGTCCTGCGCAGATCATGCTCTCACAAGCTTTTCCAATGACGGTGCATTATGAAATTTATGAAGAGGAAGAAAATGGGGAACGGAGAT
Organism: Anaerolineae bacterium; assembly: GCA_003484265.1. Taxonomy (GTDB): domain Bacteria; phylum Chloroflexota; class Anaerolineae; order Anaerolineales; family Villigracilaceae; genus Defluviilinea. The sequence goes on along the minus strand of DNDO01000010.1, from coordinate 11,220 downwards.
TAACATATCAAGGGGTGCGGTAGGGAAAGACTCCGGAGTTAAATTTTCAAATGTGTCTGTGAAATCAGGGGCAGCTTACAATCTTTATGGAATTTCAGATTTGATCTGACTCAACGAATCGGAACAGGTGCATGCTCGCACCGTCAGCGGGCCCCGCGATAGCGTGCCGATGTATGCTTCACCACCGCTGTTTGCAGTCCAACCCTCGAAGTCGAATGCCAGCGGACCGTCGGCGAGAATCCATTCTCCGTTATATTTTCTCGCCACATGCACATGCGTACCTGTGGACGAACCGCCCTCACAAGATGGGTATCCAAGCGGATCGCCAACAGTTACCTCCCGCCCAACGCTGATCCGTTCATTCGTTGCAAGATGTAAATAGAACAACACCCAGCCTGTCCGTTCATCGCCGTCTTTATCGAGGTCAAGAACCACGCCGTCAATATCCGAACGCACGATAAGTCCATCAGCCATGGCGGTGACGAACAGATCGTTTGAAACTGTGTAGCAACCTGTTGTATTCGATGCAGGCGCAAAGTCCACAGCGGCAAACGGTTCCCCGGTTCCCCATCCCGTATGCGGACCGCCGGTGTATGCCCAAATGTATCCCGCGCGGAACGGGAAACGCAAGGCTGGTTGTTCGAGACTACCGGGGATCTGAATTGTGGGATCCTGCCAGGGGTCGCCAAAAAGTTCCCTGTAAACCCGTGCCAAACCTTCAGGTCCGATGGAAGCGTAGTACTTGCTCCCCGAATCTATTCTTGAAAAATAATATTGCAGGGCGGCCGATCCCGCATTCTGCCAGGGGTCGGGACGCATCAATGAACCATCGATCAACTCGAACTCTGTCAACATGCCGGCACGCCAACTATAATATCCGTTATTGAGGACGTTCGACGCGATGATGATCTGCAGATAAGGGCTGTCGTAATACACCCGTCGATGACCGAGCATATACCTGGTTGAGGGAATGTCAGGCTGTGTAAGCGCGCCGCTTTGATATTCAAGGAGTGCAAGCAGCAGGCGCGGACTGATACTGTAATTCGTGGATACGTATTCAACGATCTCCGCACCCGTGCGATTCTTTCCGCCTGCATAGGCGCGGTAATCTTTCAGCCATCCCGAGGAAGCCGCAACAAAAGCGGATGTGCTGAAACCGATATGCGCCGGTCCATTGATAAACGCGCTATCGGGAATACTTTGATATGCCGTCCCCCACAATGGGAGATAGTAAATGGGGATTTTCATCGGCAAGCCTGCAGGCATCGTTGTTGCTTCGCGCGGGATGATGGGGTTGGCTTCGAGGATTTCCGCAATAGAAGTATTGAACCGAGCCGCAAGCGCGGGAAGCGTATCCCCAGTTTGTGCTATATATTCAACCAACTCACCCGGATAATACGGGGGTCTGCCGGATGTCGGCGCGGGGACTGGCGTTGGCGCGAGCGGTGTGATCATGTTTTCGATGGGGCTGTTCGATTCGCGAGGCGCACAGGAGGAAATGAGGATTGCCAAAGTGACAGTCATCTTAATGATGATTGTCACTTTTATATTTCTTTTCGTGTTACCCCTCAACAGCGTTCCCGCCGCCGAGGACGGCGGCTTAAGCAATTTATTCGTCATCTTCACGTGTGATCAAAGACCATGCCTGCCCGTACACATCTGCCGTGACGACCCTATTATCTTTCACAAGTTTTCCCAAATAAGGCTCATCGCCGGCGAGAACGGTCCACCCGCCCATCACAAATGGGATCGGACCGTCAGCCAGCATCCATTCGCCGTTGTATTTGCGGGCGATATGCGTATGCGTGCCGGTTGAATTGCCGCCTTCGCAGGAGGCGTGACCGATCAAGCCGTTTTGTTCCACCCATTGACCCAAAGCCACTCGATCCTTGGTGGCAATATGCAAGTACATGATGTTCCAGCCGGTCTGTTCCGAGCCGTCCCCATCCATGTCAATCACCACCACCCCATTACCTGAACGAACAACCAGCCCCGGCGCAATAGCCAATACCCAGGAGGTCGTAACAGAACAACCTTTATGGTCAGATTGAGGCGCAAAATCCACAGCCGCTAAAGGACCGTCGTTACCCCACGCACTATGAGGTCCACCGGTATACGACCATGTCCTTCCGGGCTCGATTGGCAATGTCATCGGAGGCTGGGTCAAACCAGGCGGGAAGAAACTGCCGATGGCATCGGCGCGCCCCCAGGGATCGCCGAACATATTTTTATAAAAAAACGGGAAACCGCTGTTCACATCCATGATTCGAAGCCACTCATTCAGGCTGTGATGTCGTGAGAATAAAGTCATTACAGCAACCGTGCCGGCATTCAGCGTTGGATCGAGAGGTAACGTCTTGCCATCGTTGAATGTCAACTCCGTGATCGCTCCCCG
>DNDO01000010.1:3667-8610 GCA_003484265.1 Anaerolineae bacterium | reverse complement strand
CCCCTCCGCCAGCCATAATACCCTACATATAATTGATTGACCGCCCAGGTCATCTGACCGAACATTCCTTTGTTGCGGTAATTTTCCTGTCCCATCGGGTAATCTATCAGGAACTGGCTGGAAGGTGTCCCGCGCACCCAGCCTGCTTCATAATCGAGCAGGGCAAGCAAAAGACGCGGATTGATCGAATTCTCATAAGCAAGACGCTCGATCTCGATGTATCCAACTGTCCATGCGGTGGTGCCGAGGTATTCGCGGTACGTTGAAAGATAACCGCCTGCATCCCTCACGTATTGCTCGATGTCAAAGCCCGCGGATGTTGCAGAGAACACAACTTCGCTATCCGGAATGACTTGGACAGCCGGCGTATATTGAATGGACGCATCCAACCGGTTTGGGATGATGAGAAGTGTGCCGACATCGAGATAGCCTGTGCTGGGTAATATTTTTGGAGACGTTATCTCGCTCACACTTACCCCGAACCTGTTCGCCACAGCTGGAAGCCAATCTCCGCTTTGAGCATAGTACAGGATCGACTCGCCGTCAGTGGTCGGAGATATTTCAACGGCAGGCTGACTGGCGACATCCTTTGTAACAAAATTAATGAGTGGCGTGGCAGTGGCCGTCGGGAATGGCGTAACGGTTTCGAATGTCAGATCCGGCACTGACACACCAGCAGACAAGGTTTCCGGCATCGGAGTATCAGGAATCCAACCAACAGGCGTGGGCGTTTGGTATTGCCCCCATAACGACGCGTTCCCAACACAGGATGTCAACACTATTGTTGTAGTGATGAGTATATAGAAGATTCTTTTCACAACAATTCCAATGGGGGCATTATACCTGCAACATGGGTGGGGCGCACCGAACAGGCAATTTCAGCTTATTAACATTGGTAATCCTATATTCGGGATCAATGCGACTAATATACGCGCGACTCACTCCTATTACCTCGAGATCTGATTCACGCCATCGAACACACCCTCTTCCGCCTGTAAAACAGTTGTGTTTCGGGTGAGATATCCGTTATACAAAATTCCGTCTCCGCTCGAGACCCAGCCGTCAAGCACAAATGGCAGATTGCCGTCGGCAGAAATCCATTCGCCGTTATATCGCCGCGCCAGATGCAGGTGCGTCGCATTGGATATCCCCCCTTCACACGAGGGATGACCAATTCTTTCACCTGCATATACATAACTATTGGGTTGAACGCGGTCACGCGATTCGATATGCATATACAGGACCGTCCAGCCGGTTTGTTCGTAACCGTCGTTATCCAGATCCTGAACAACTGCGCCGTCTTGTGCGCGGATGATGTATCCATCAGCGATAGCCGTTACCCACGCATCACTCGTGACGCATCCCGCGCCTTCGCCGGGCGGGGCAAAGTCCAAAGCCGCCCACGCGGAACCAGAGTCCCAGCCGCCGTGCGGACCGCCAGTGAAGGACCACGTCTCCCCAGGAGCAAAGGGTAACTGCATCGCAGGCTGGGTCAGGTTGGGGGGCAGAAGAGAGGCGATGCTATAGTCAAAGGGATAGCCGAATAGCAGGTTATACGTCTGGAACAATCCCAACGTGCTTACGTCGATGTCCCAAGTAGCGCGGTCGTTATAGAGCGAAAAGAAATATTGCAGGCTCATCGTCCCAGCATTGATCGTCGGGTCGAGCGGGACGTAGGTTCCGTCACTCAGAGGTAGTGTGGCAATCGCATTGACCCGCCATAGATAATACCCGCGGTTCAAATTGTCCGCCGCCCATGCAAGTTGGCGATACAACCCCGTATAAAAATCGTTGACATACCCAAGCGGGTAATCGATGTTCGACGGGACAGGGTTTGTAACCCACCCGCTCCGGTATTCGATCAACGCCACCAGCAGGCGCGGGTTGACCGAATAATTTCGAGCGACGCGCATGACGATCTGTGAACCATTCAAAAATTCGCCGTCCACATCCTGCACATAATTGGAGAGGTAACCGTTCCTATTATCGAGAAACGCATCGAGATCGAACTCGATACTCGCAGGTCCGTAGACCAATTCAGAGTCCGGGATGATCTTAAAGGATGGACCCGGAATCGGATCAGAAGTAACGGGAGGGATATTCAATATTTGACCAACCGATAGAACGCTCGATTCGTTCAGACCGTTGGCTTCCATCAAGGCAATCAAGCTGATGCCATATTTTTGCGAGATGATGCCAAGTGTGTCCCCCGCTTGGATGGCGTACTGGTCAACAAATTCACGCGGTGGAGGCAGCGGATGAGGCGCATCAGGCGTGGGCGTCGAAAGTCCGATGTTTGAATTTCTCGCAGGCATCGTCACCGAGATTGGAGCGCGTGTGGGAGTCGGTCCGCGCGGCGCGGTGGTGGAACTCACGATCTCGCCCGTCTGAATTTCAGGGATCACATTCGTCGCGCCTATCGGGGCAAACGGATCGTAGGTTGGATACGCACCTGATGAAGTGGTGAAACATGATGAGATTAATAATGATGTGAGCAGGAAGTAAGCGGTAATTCGCATCGACATATGAGGGATTTTACCAAACGGGCGTAACCCTCCCGAACTTGTTATGAAAACCCAACACGTTCAGAATTCGAATACACATTGAAACGATGTTTCCTCGCATACCCGATCAACGTGATACCGTAGCGATCCGCCATTTCGATAGAGAGCGAACTCGGCGACGTGCGCGAGATCAATATCGGAGCCTGCAACCGCGCAGCTTTTTGTAACATCTCGGAACTGATGCGTCCCGTCGTGATCAGAATCCGCGTTTCGGGAAACGCTTTTTCGATGAGGCAAAGCCCGGCGATCTTATCGAGGGTATTATGCCTGCCGATGTCCTCTGCGGATAATATGATTTTCTCACCATCGCTCAATGCAGACGTATGGACACCGCCCGTCTCACGGTAAAGAGACTGCGATTCAAAAAGCATCTCGACTAATTTACCTATCGCCTCCGGCTGGACCTCGAGTCTGTTCCCGCTAAAAGAGACATTCGGCTTCGCTAAAAGATCTACCGCAGTGACACCGCCCGTACAACCCGAAGTCCGCCGCCATGACGTGGGTTGCACCACACTGCGGTTCAACCACACATCCACATTATCGCCATGCTCGCATACGCGGGCATCTTCGACTTCATCCATCGATTCGATGATGCCTTCATTGAATAAAAACCCCACCGCCAGCGCTTCAAGATTTACGGGCGTACACATAAAACTCAACCACACCTCCCCGTTGACTGTCAATGACACAGGCGTTTCAACGATGGTCTCTGCATCGAAATGCTGCCATTTCTTGAATTCATACCTTTCGTACTGTATATCTTTTTGAGGGGTGATCATTTTTTCTCCAACTCATTCCGTCATTGCGAGACGATAGCCGAGGCAATCTCCTCACCGCCAATGGGGGAATTGCTTCAGTAGGTTCGCTCCTTCGCAATGACGATGTTATGCTTATATCTTATCCCAATTCTTACCCTTCTCCGAATTGCGATGGACTTTATAAAATACGTCAGGGTCAGATTGGAATGCGCCGAGACAAGACTCAGTGCAAAGCAGGATCACTCGTCCGCGATATTCGGCGCGAGGGTAATAGGCAGGGTCAGTGTCTCTGAAAACACGCCCGCACAAGGTGACGAATTGATTGGGACGATGTTTAACTTTTATTATCATCGATATATAACCCACGCATCGCTTCGCAATCTGATCAGTGCGGGAGGATCTCCCCAATAAAAACTTCAAACGGTCCGATATGAATGTTTTTAGGATTTAATTCTGTAATTGATCTGACTGCGCTGGAGAACAGGGGCCATATTTTTTGATCCTTTAGTACTTTCGCCGGCGAGAAATCCAATTCAAGTTGTGCTTGAGAATAATTTAGTACAACCAATACGGCTTGAGAATCAACCTTTCGGACAAAGGAAAAATAACCTTTCGACGTTGTGTGAAGCGGGATGTAATCTCCCATAATTAACGCAGGGGAATTTTTGCGAACGCGTAAAATATGCTTATAGTAATTCAGAAGCGAGTCGGGGTTCTTTTGCTGATCCCTCACGTTGATACCGTATTTGTAATTGTGGTTAACAGGAAGCCACGTCTCGACACTATCAGGTGAAAAACCGCCGTTGGGCTTGTTCGACCACTGCATGGGTGTGCGATTCTTATCGCGGGACATTTCACCTGCACGCAGGGCAGCTTCGGCTGGGTCAATTTTGAGCTCATTCACCAGCCTGTCGTAATACCAGGTAGCCATCGTATCGCGTAATTTTGCGGGGTCTGAGATGAGGAGATCGGTCATGCCGATCTCCTCGCCGTTGTAGAGGAAAGGAGTCCCTTTGAGGGTCAATACCAACGCGGCGTTGAGACGCGCCAGGTTTGCGTCGTGTTGCGTATCCCCATAACGCGTATGGATACGGGATGAGTCGTGATTGCCCAGAGTATTACATCCCCAACCTTCGAACGGAAGCGCTTTCAGTTGAGACAAGCGGTCTTTTTGGTTGCGGCGGATATGGTTGGGTGTGATGCGTTCCGTCCGCATGAGAGGAAAGTTAAATACAAGATGCAGTTCGTCGTTGCCATTACCAATATATGAAATATCGTCATCCTCGCCGACCAGCATACGGTCGCCGTCATATTCGTCGAGAATTGAACGAAGCTCTTTCATCAATTCATGCAAACCAGGTTTGCCTAATTGATTCTTGAACATCTCGGACCAGTACTTTTCTTTCAGTTTGATCTCTTTCTGCGTTTTTGCAGTTTCAGAAAAGCGGCGCAGTTCAGCCAGAGTCATTGGGACAGTATGAGGCGTAAGATTCTTGTCTTCGTAGATTGTTCCAATGGCGTCGAGGCGAAACCCGTCGACGCCGAGATCGAGCCAAAAGCGTGCCGCATCCCACATGGCTAGTTTCACTTCGGGGTTGTGCCAGTTGAGATCGGGTTGCTG
>DNDO01000010.1:0-3249 GCA_003484265.1 Anaerolineae bacterium | reverse complement strand
CACCCCTAACCCCTCTCCCTCGGGGAGAGGTGAATCCAACCACACGTACCAATCGGCTTTGGGGTTGTCGCGGCTGGACTTTGACTCAAGGAACCAGGGATGCTCATCGGAAGTGTGATTCAGCACGAGGTCCAAAATGACGCGAATATTTCGTTTGTGCGACTCTGCGAGGAAATGCTTGAAATCATCCAATGTCCCATACTCAGGCGCGACGTTCGTATAATCTGAAATGTCATAGCCGCAGTCCCAATTGGGAGAAGGAAAGTGAGGCGAGAGCCAGATCGCGTCCACCCCAAGGTCGGATAGATAATCAAGTTTTTCGGTGACGCCTTTGAAGTCACCGATACCATCGCCGTTGCCGTCCGCGAACGAGCGCGGATAGATCTGATAAAAGACTGCAGATTGCCACCATTTGAGTTCGGTCATGTTTCCTCGTTAAGGTTGAAGTTTGCCGATGATCTTGACGCAGGGTCTGGTAAATACCTCTTCTTCGTGAGGCGCGTCAGGGAGTTCTGATGTAAGGTCTTGCCCGGGGAAATGGAGATTCTCGTGCATATCCAATTTCCATTTGGGACAATCGGTCACGTCATACACAACTCCGTCATAAGCGACGTACTTTCGGGAGCCGCGCTCACCCATATTGCGGCGCAGTTCCATTTCTGTGACGATGATATCGGGGATTTGCATGGGCAGATTATACAAGGGTTTAAAAGATACAGCGCACAATATGTGCGCTGTATCAGGTTATTTTACTCATATCGGGAGAATTATCGAACGTTGATGACCTGCCCGACATAAATCAGGTTTACGTTCTTGATGTTCGGATTGAGCGACAGCAGGTTATCAACTGTCGTACCGAACTTATTGGCGATGATTCGCAACGTGTCACCCTTCTGTACAATGTAGGATGAAGCACTAGCCGGGATCGTGATCGCCTGCCCGACGTAGATCAGGCTTGGATTCTTGATCTGCGGATTGACCTTGAGTATATCTTCCGTGGTCGTGCTCATGCGCGAGGCGATGCTCCGCAGAGTGTCGCCCTTCCGAACGTAATATATTTGTCCGGATGCAGGCGGCGGTGTTACAACCGGCGGAGGTGAGGTAGGCACTGCCACATTGAGGCGCTGACCCGCGTAGATTACATTGGGATTGGTTATGGATGGGTTGAGCTTGAGCAGGACATCTACCGTTGTACCGAAGCGGCTAGCAATCGTCTTTAGGGTGTCACCATGCGCAACGACATATATGTCATACCCGCTCCCATGCAAATGCGCGCCAGGCAAGACGAGGATCTGTCCAACATGGATCAGATTGGCATTGGAAAGATTATTCGCCAGCGTCAGGGCAGCGACGGTCGTCCCGCAGCGAGAGGCGATCTTACGCAGAGTATCGCCGCTTGCGACGGTCACGCTGAAGCCGCACCCCGCCGCAAAGGCTGTTGATGTCGTGGCAAACGTGGCGAGCAGGACCGCCAATAGGACAAAAGCTTGAAACAATTTTTTAGTAGTCATCGAAACCTCCATTTCGTTATGAACAGAGAGATGATGTTATTCGATTCTAAAAAGTTCCCGATTTTTGCGCCCTCCCACCAATGTCCTATCTATTCCGCAGAAGCAAAAAGGTTTCGACATTCGCCTGTCAACTCCGTTCCTGAAACTTTTACTTCGTCCGCTTCGGTTTGACCGAGGAACTGGCTTCTTTTTTTGACACCTTCACCGCTTCCGGAGCGGCGGCGACATACGCTTCTCTCAACACGACCGGCTGTTTTGACCGGGCTCGTAACCGCAAATTGAGCATTTCCACAAATACAGAAAAGCCCATGGCAAAGTAAATGTATCCCTTCGGGATGTGTTGGTGAAGCCCTTCCACGATAAGGGTAAAGCCGATTAATAACAGGAATGACAGCGCCAGCATCTTGATGGTGGGATGTTCCTCTACAAATGCACTGATGGGCCCCGCCGTAAAGATCATTACGAGCGCCGCCGCGATCACGGCAATGATCATGATTGAAATTTCATCCACCATGCCCACGGCGGTAATGACGGAATCGAGTGAGAAAACGATATCGAGCAGCATGATCTGGAAGATGACACTAGCAAATGATGCCGCCACCTTTGCGGAGGCGTGTCCCTCGACACCTTCCAGTTTTTGGTGGATCTCATGGGTGCTCTTCCAAAGTAGGAATAATCCGCCTGCAAGCAGGATGATGTCTCGCCCGGCAAATTGAAACCCGAACAGGGTAAACAAAGGTTCGGTCAAGCCGATAATCCATGAGAGGGAAAGCAGTAACAATATCCGTGTGATGACCGCCAATGCAATACCGAAACTGCGCGCGCGCGGTTGCTGTTCCTTGGGCAGTTTTCCTGCCAGGATCGAGATGAAGATCACATTATCCACGCCGAGCACCAGTTCGAGCGCTATCAGCGTAACAAATGCGATCCAAGATTCAGGTTGAGTGATCCAGTCCATAGGTATCTCCTTGATTTATGAAGCGGAAGTATATCGTAAATTTCGCCAGCATCAAGCATGATATCAACAAGCTGCCGTCAGTGTGAAGCGGCATTTCTATCCAAATCCTGTCATTGATCGAAATTATACATTCATCCAAAGTCCGCTGACGTGAGGATTGATATGAAAAACTAAAGTGGTAAAATCACATCATGCTAGAACAAGAAGTTCACGATAAGGAGAAATTAAAATGTATATTGACCCAACAACAGGCGGCGTGCTATTTCAGGCGCTTGCAGGAGTGTTTATAGCGGCTTCTGGAGTTATCCTGGTCTTTTCGCGCAGGATCCGCGAAGGTATCGCAAAGTTGAGACGCAAAACTCGCAAAGATGATGAGGATGAAAATTAAAGTATTTCATTCCACATGAGAACATTGATTCTGGGGTTTGATTCATTCGACCCAACAATCTTCGAAGAAATGGCAGGGGACAACCAACTGCCCAACCTTCAAAAATTTATGGAGCACGGCGGTTACTCGCGGCTGGAAGTTTGCTCCCCGCCGCAGACCGAAGTCTCGTGGACGAGCATTGCTACCGGCACGGACCCGGGCGGGCACGGCATTTTCGACTTCGTCCACCGCGACCCTGCGACCTATTTGCCATACATATCCATCCTGCCGACAAAAAGGAGTGTACTGGGCGAGCAGTTCATTCCGCCCTATACAGCTAAAACTTTTTTCGAGGAAGCAGCTGCATTGGGGTACCCAGCCACTGCGTTGTGGTGTTCGATTCAAGTTTAATG
>DNDO01000067.1:3871-4176 GCA_003484265.1 Anaerolineae bacterium | reverse complement strand
GCCGAGCAAGCCAAACTGCAGGAACAGCTCGACAAGCACGACGCCTGGAACCTCGACAGTCATCTCGAAGTGGCGATGGAAGCCCTGCGCTGCCCGCCGTCGGATACGCCCATCAAGGTCTGCTCGGGCGGGGAAAAGCGCCGCGTCGCGCTCACCCGACTCCTGCTCAGCGAACCCGATGTGCTCCTGCTCGACGAACCCACCAACCACCTCGACGCCGAATCCGTGGCGTGGCTCGAACATCACCTGCGCGACTACAAAGGCACCGTCATCGCAGTCACCCACGACCGCTACTTCCTCGACAA
>DNDO01000067.1:1690-3608 GCA_003484265.1 Anaerolineae bacterium | reverse complement strand
GCAGGCTGGATCCTCGAACTCGACCGCGGCTACGGCATCCCCTACAAGGGCAACTACTCCTCCTGGCTCGAACAAAAACAGGAACGCATCCGCCTCGAAGAGAAATCCGAATCCAAACGCCAGAAGACCCTCGAACGCGAACTCGAATGGATCCGCATGTCGCCCAAGGCGCGTCAATCCAAGGGACAGGCCCGCGTCAGCGCCTACGAAAAACTGCTGGATCAGGAAGCCGAAGCCCGCCGCGAAGAACTGGATATCTACATCCCGCCCGGTCCGCGCCTCGGTGACGTGGTCTTCGAATTCGATAAAGTGACGAAGTCATATCCCAGCCCCACAAAGGATGGGGAAGCGCGCCTCATTCTGGACAAGTTTTCTGCCTCTGTTCCCCCGGGCAGTATCGTCGGGATCATCGGTCCCAACGGCGCAGGGAAAACGACCCTGCTGAAAATGATCACAGGCGAAGAAAAACCCGATAGCGGCACGCTCAAGATCGGCGAAACCGTCAAGCTCTCCTACGTCGACCAGTCCCGCACGCTCGACCCTGAGAAAACCGTCTACGAAGAGATCTCACAGGGCGTGGAATTCCTCGAACTCGGCAAGCGCAAGATCAATGCCCGCGGCTACTGTTCCTCTTTCAACTTCCAAGGCTCCGACCAGCAAAAGAAGGTCGGCGTTTTATCGGGCGGTGAACGCAATCGCGTGCATTTAGCCAAGACCCTCACCGAAACAGCCAACGTCATCATGCTCGACGAACCCACCAACGACCTCGACGTCAACACCCTGCGCGCCCTCGAAGAAGCCATCACGGAATTCGCAGGCGTCGCCATCATCGTCAGCCACGACCGCTGGTTCCTCGATAGAATCTGCACCCACATCATCGCCTTCGAAGGCGACTCCGTGGCGAAGATGTACATCGGCAACTGGTCGGACTACGAGACAATGATGCAGGAGAAATTCGGGAAGGATTTAACCCCGCATCGGGTGAAGTACCGCACGTTGAAGAGGTAGATTCCCGCAGGGGCGACTTGACAAGTCGCCCCTGCAATTTATTTAAAGCAATGCCTTAACAAAGGAAAAAAGGTGAAAAGGTGCCACGGTGATAAACCCCAACCGTTGATATAACTTTTCCGCAGGCGGGGACGAATCCAATACGCACAATGTATGTCCCATCTCTTTTGCAGCTTGCATGCCAACGTTCATCAGGATGCTGGCGATCCCCATTCCGCGTGCTTCGGTTTTGGTGGCGACCGCATAGATCCCAGCCGAACCAGAACCATTGTACAAAGCAAGTTTGGAGATGGCCTTACCATCCTTCCATGCCATCCAGAACCGCACATCTTCCCCTATCTTAAAGGCTTCAAATACGCCCTGCAAATGTTCATGGTGCTCATCCGCTACACCCCAGCGTAACGCAGCAAAGTTCCTGAACTCGACCAACTCTTTCTGATCGAGCACCTCACGGATCTCAACACCATCGGGTATCGGCGGCGGCTCGGAAAGATGATCAAGACTGCGCGCCATCCCCGGAACAATTTCGATTTCCTGCAATCCGCGTTTCTCCAGCTTTTTGCCAAGATCGTCTGGCTTTGCAGATGGATGCACGATCCAAAGCTGCGCCACTCCGCGGTCAGTATAGTGATTGACAAGCGAGTCGATTCTCTCTTCAACATCCTGTTTTACCTGGAAGCGCAGCACTGTATTATAGGGAAGGGTCGGAATGGGAGTCTCGAACCATAGAGATTCTTCTTCATCGTGCAGGGTGCAACCTTTCCCGCGCCCGAAATGCGACCATGTTTCCCAAAGGTTCATCTCGATCTGGTGAACGATCTCCTCTTTTGTATACCCGGGAATGCCTTCCACTTCGCTCATGAACGATCCTCCAGTAATGTATTCTTATTAATTTGATGCAACCATTATA
>DNDO01000067.1:1320-1444 GCA_003484265.1 Anaerolineae bacterium | reverse complement strand
TTAATTTGATGCAACCATTATAATGGCTTGATTTTATGATGGAATAAATTCGTTATAATCGAAACTATATTATTCATGTCGTTACAAGGGCGGTATCAGCGTTGAGCGGAGGAACAGTGTTCGT
>DNDO01000067.1:0-1081 GCA_003484265.1 Anaerolineae bacterium | reverse complement strand
CCGTTGAGCGGATGAACAGTGTTCGTCTGTTCCTCCGTCGAAGCGCCGCCCGAAGCAACAACCGCTCGCGATGACATGAACGACAGGAGTATCACATTGTCCGACAAAAATTCACTGATCCAACATTACGAGCCGAGGAATTTCTCCGATCGGTTCGCCCTTGCATTCACCAAATCTGCGCGATTCTTTGCAGATACTTTTTTCGCAAAACGGTATGGTCACCGCGCAGTCGTACTCGAAACAGTGGCCGCAGTCCCTGGCATGGTGGGCGGCGCCTTGCAGCATCTTCGCTCTCTGCGCCGCATGGAAAGCGACGGGGGCTGGATACATACCTTATTGGATGAGGCGGAGAACGAACGCATGCATTTAATGACCTTTGTTCGTATCGCCCAACCGACCTGGCTTGAACGCATGATTATATTATTGGCCCAGGGTACCTTTTTCAATGGGTTCTTTCTTCTATACATACTATCCCCAAAGACCGCCCATCGGGTGGTCGGCTATTTTGAAGAGGAAGCTGTGTATAGTTATACAGAATATCTCGCTGAAGTGGATAATGGTAGTATCCCCAATACTCCCGCGCCTGACATTGCGATCGAGTATTGGAACATGAAACCCGATGCACGCCTTCGGGATCTAATCATCGCTGTCCGTCAGGACGAAGTCCATCACCGCGACGTGAATCATGAATTTGCAAATGAGCTTACATAAAAATCCAAATTGCAGGATCGTTTGCAGTAAAGAATTTTGAAGGGAATATACCAGTGCCGGTCTCCTTGAAGGGGACCGGCACTTCTTATTTAATCGGAACCTGCACGCGGCATCATCTGCGTAGGCAGTCCCTTATGTGTAACCACCCTCTGCGGGAACGGCATTTCGATACCTGCTTCATTCAACGCCCCGTAAATTGCGGTATTGACGCTGTCGAACATGCGCCGCGTGTCCACGTACGAATTCAGCCACCAGCGCACCCGGAATATCAGCGACGATTCGCCGAACTCCAGAAACAACGCCTCAACGGGGTGACCTTCCAGAACCCCATCGACAGTTTTCACCGCTTCAATGATGACTTTGCGCGCCT
>DNDO01000109.1:6528-7087 GCA_003484265.1 Anaerolineae bacterium | reverse complement strand
CAGGCTTCGATGGGAGGATGTCATAGGGTGCAGGACGAGGGAATATATATCGCCAAGCGTTGTTGCGGGGAGGCATATGCGGAGGGATTCCATAAAGCGAAAGACTTCATCCTTGCCAGCTTTGTCTATCTCAAACGAGAGTACGCCTCCAAAACCTTTGCCGTTGAAAAGGTTTTTTGCGAGCGCATGTCCCGGATGATTTGCCAACCCCGGGTAATAAACTTGTTTGATGCGCGGATGCGAGGTAAGCCATTCTGCCACTTGCAAAGCGTTGGCGCATTGCTGCTTCATGCGCAGGGGCAGGGTCTTTAAACCTCGCAAGGCGAGCCATGCCTCGAATGGACCGAGTACGCTCCCGATCAGTTTGTTCAATTCGAAAAGCTTGTTCTTGTTTTCAGTGGAGGTGGCGACAACTCCGGCGAGAACATCACCATGACCTGAAAGGTATTTCGTTGCACTGTGAATGACATAATCGGCTCCGTGCATGATCGGGTTGAGGAGATACGGTGAGGCAAAGGTGTTATCCACCAGCAGGGACGCGTTATGTTTGTGTGCAAGG
>DNDO01000109.1:0-6205 GCA_003484265.1 Anaerolineae bacterium | reverse complement strand
TGGCGAACAGATTGTTCAACAATGTGAACGATGCTCCGTAAATATCCACCGCAGCGACAACAGATTCTCCTGCCTTTGCTCCCGCACCCAATAGCGCGGCATGGATCGCAGCCATGCCAGACCCGTAGGCTTGTGCTGCCTCTGTTCCCTCCAGGTTCGCGACAGCAGATTCAAACGCTTCGACGGTTGGGTTGGAATAACGCAAATAGACCTGCCCGGCTTTCCTGTGGTCGAACACGGCATCGAGGTCGTCCATGCTTTCGTAGATGTAACCGACAGTGGGCCAGATCGGTGAAGCGACAGGTCTAAAGTCTGCAGGTGGGACGCGTTCACCGGCGTGGACTGCGCGAGTCTGAAAGGTGTTGCGAGAGAGGTCACTCATGGAGTATTCCTTCTGTGAATGGATTTTTGAACAGTGTATCTTAATTCAACAAAAGACCCCTGACTGATTTACAGTCAGGGGCTTGGAATTAGTTTGGGATGGAAACGTGTGTCTTCTTGTGGTCGTTATTGTGCTTTTCGTGTTTGAGCTTTCTCTTCTCCTTGATTGTCAGCTTGGCTTTCTTCTTTTGTTCCTTATTACCTTTATCTTTTTTACCAGAGTTACCCATTTCAACTACTCCTTTCCTGTATGAAAGCGACTGAGTTGAGTCTGTTCGACTCTAATGTCCTATTATACCTCTTCGTCGTCCACAAGGAGCGGGGGAGGTGCGTTCAACGCGTAGACCCAGATACCGTTTTCATGCATCAGAGCCGCGATGTCGTACGGTTCGGGCTGGTAGTCTATGCCCTGCGCTTCGATGAAGTCAAGGATCAAGAGATGGGGTGGCTTTTCCTTCTTGAAGCTCTTTTGTACGCGCCCAAGGAAATATTTTGCGCTTTCCTCTGATATCTGAAATTTCGATGCGATTCTTTGAAAGGGTCTTAGTGTATCCATAAATAGATTGTACCCGATGGGAATGTTCCTGCCGCAGAGTTACCTGAATGTCATCAAATAAAGATCCTCGACTTTTTTGCGCGCCCAGGGTGTGCGCCGTAAAAACTTCAAGCTGGACTTGACGCTCGGGTCGTTCGTGAAGCAATTGATCGGGATGCGCAGGCCCAACTCCTCCCAGCCGTATTGTTCTACGAGTTCATTGAGGATCGTTTCGAGCGTGATGCCATGCAAGGGGTCATTCGATGGTTTGTTGGTCATGATTTTCTATTGAGTTATTCTGTATCATCCTTTTACATAAGACAGTTTTTCTGTTATCAACCCGTCACGGAGTTTGTAAATATCCACCCCGCGGATATGCCCTTCGACTCCCTGTTTATCGCGCCAGCGATATGTCCATTGCATTGCACAGCGGTCATCCACCGAAAAAACATCCACGATTTCTATGTTGGCATATGCAGAACTTTGAAAGAATTCGCGCCAAAAGCCCAGAACGGCTGGCTTGCCTTCGTAGCGGGTGCCATCCGGGGCGGGGTACGTGTTTTCAAAGACGGTATCATCACTTATTAAAGCCCCCATCATTTCAAGGTCGGCAAGATTCAACGCATCAGTGAAGCGGCGGACAACCTCAACGTTGGTTAGTGAAATGTTCATAGGATCCATCTCCTGTAAGGATTTATATACGAGCGCGACTATAGCTCGATCGTATTCAACAATTTTTTCAAGGAGGACAATTCTTCGGAGGTCAGGGTCACTCCCTTGCCCATCTTCTCGCGGTCAGGCGACCAGTCGCGCAGGTCGTATTTTGGGTCGCGGTCGTTCCAACTGATCAGATTGAGCTCCTTTGCCCAGCCTGATGTGGATTTTGACAACACACCAATGGTCTTGATGATCTCATATTTGATCTCGGACATATTAAATCTCCTTTGTCTATTTCATAAACGCATGCATTTTGGAGCGCAATCCTTAGCTTCTTCCAGATGACCAGAAATGAAGATACCTCCTCAACTTCATTGACATCATATGTCCTTTGTATAGAGCGGCGGGTGTACAAACCGCCTGTGGTGGCAATGAACAGGTGAAAGATTGCCGCAGATTGTAGAAATAACTTCGATCCTTGCTTTATGTCTACCCGGCAAATATTGCAGGTTATTGCCGCCCGGCTTTAATGCCATAGCCAGCCAGGATCAAATATTCCTCCTGGCCATATTCGCGCCATTGTTTCACGTACAGGTCTATCAAGGGTTTTGTCGAAGTTTTGAATTCCGAGATGTAAGCCCGGTTGTTGCCGTTTTCATCCATTGTTTCGGTAGAGATCTCGTGCGAAATCAATCTGGGAAGGGAATGGAGATCTGCCGCGAACAGCCCTTCGTGAGAGCCTCTGTTGATTGAAACTTTATACCTAATTTGAACATTTATTAGATCCCCTTTTTTCAGGTGCATTGGGAATCGAAGATTATCCCCGGCGAAGTAAATGCCCATTGGAATCAGAAGCAGGTGGTTCAAATCGAGATCATTGTCCACATCCATGGATAGAACATCGAGCGACACGTCTCCAATATTCTGGAGTTGTATATTTATTTCGAGATTTCCCTTGCCCATGCAATAATAAATCTTGCCGTTGACATGGAAGACGCCTCTCTCGTCGAAATGAGATTTCACTTTTTTGTTTTTTAGCATCTTCGTGATATTGTTGTTCTGCCCAGTGTAGGGGTCGGAAATCGAATAACGATATTCGTTCCTTTCAATGAACGAGATTGATATATTTGATTTCGGAATTTTTTCAAATGGCTGCGTATAAATTACCTTTTGATACTCCAGGGAAAGGTCTCTAAAGACCTGGAATGCAGACCAGGCGAACCCGAGGAACAAAATACCGCAGGAATAGAACTGCGGCAGGGAGAATTCGGAGAGGGTAAGTTGAACGGATAAGGCAGCAATGCCAAGGAGAAATGAAATCAGGGATACGGGCTTCTTTAGTATCGCAACAATAAAAGTCCTGAGTTCGGAAACGTGTTTCATCTACGCTAGTATAAAACAAAATGTGTTTTCAGCCTAAACGGAGTGACAATCGCATCGTAATTTATAGTTAGCAGATGTTCCTGCACAAATAACAACGGAAGAAAATTTAGTTCGGGGCGTCATCTTCAAAAGCAGATCCTGGAACAACTGCCTCGCGAAGTACTTTCGCCACCGTCTCGCGCAATACTTCCATGTCAACGGGCTTGGTCAGGTAGGCTGTGGCGCCCTCTTTTAACCCTTCGCGGATATCGGCAGGCAGTGACCGCGCGGAAACGATCACAACCGGTATCTTTTGCAAGCCTGGTTCCCTTTTCATAAAGCGTAAGACCTCCAGCCCCGATACATCTGGCATCATGATATCGAGGAGCACCGCATCGGGCTTTTCAACGCGGATCACTGTCAAGGCGCCGGTACTGGAGTGAATTTTGATCACATGATACCCGTCGATGCTCAATATATCCTCAAGCAGATCAGCGACGTCCGGTTGATCTTCCACGATAATTATTTTTTTAGGGATGGATGACATATGGATTCCTTTGCAACAAGCAACGCTGTTGTAGGTACAGGTTCCATGCCGATATTACCATGCGCCGCAGGATTTCAAACGCATGTGTAACGAGTATGTAATCTTTTTCCCCGCCCCGATCTCAACGGAACTTTTTGCATTTGTGTGTCGTCCAAGCAGTATTATATAGATATGAAAGGAGAGTAGAGATGAACCTGATCTTGACCCTGCTCGCTGGCGCGCTTGTAGGATTTCTGGCAAAATCCCACTTTATACGCAATCGGTCCCTATTTACAAAGGCTGAAATGCGTGAAGTGAACCGAAGGCTAAATTCGCTATGAGTCAGGCAAACCACCCCTAAAATGGACGACGATCCGATCGCCGTCCATTTTTATTTTGTGACGGAAGGAGAGTGAAACATCCGCTCGAAGGTCTTCGCCACGATTGAAGCCGTCTCCTGTGCGTTGCCCGGTTCGGTCAGCACAACGGGAGTGAAGCCATACTTGAACCCCAGCGCGCGGTTCAACGTATTGACATCATGGGTCAGCCATTCAGGGTGATAATTGATAACCTGCCTGCCCCAGCCGATCATCTCTTTCAATTTCGCCTTTAACTCCGCATGTATCGACTCAGGCATCGTTCCGAACCAACGCGAACCTATAACATATAGCAACGGATAAACAGATTGATTCTCCTCGTTCATGTCCAGCAAATCGAGATAACCAGTTTCAAATTCAGGCTGAAAACCGTTCGCGCTTAACATCGAAATCGATTCACCCAATTCCGCCTTTTCCTCCGCTGAAGTCAATACCCGCACACGCACAAAATAACTCTGCGCCTGCATCTGCGACTTGCGGCTGATCTCGTCCCTGTTGATGTGAACCACATCGGGTGCGGCGTACTTGCTTGGGAAATACAACTCCATCTCTTCGATGTTATCAAGGAACCCGTCTGTCGGGAAACTGGTTTTTACGCGCCCAAAGATAATCGGGGGTTGTCCGTGTTTCCGTTTGAGGGGGAGCCGGCAAAAGGTGTTTCTCCCGATCCAGTTTTCCTGTGTAGGGACGAGTTGATGCTCAAAAAGTTTGATCGCTTCTTCGACTTCTCCGAGCGTAATATCCGTCAGCTGGCGGTATTTTTGTTTGCGTTTCTGATCCTGCGGCTTCTGGCTTTTATCCCCCGGCGTGGATGATTCCTTATCTTCATCCCGAGTATGACCGATCCAATGAAAATCCTGCCGGGACGCACCATTCCCAGCCCGAAACACGCGAGGGAGAGTCATAGGTATTTGCAGGGAGATTTCGAGGGTCATACTCTATTAAGAATACAACTTAATTGTCCGTAGGGCAAGGCTCATTGCCACAGAGACCGAAGGGAATCTGGAATTAATTGATTAATTGGAATATATCCTGTCCCGGATATCCGCCTTTGAAAGTATTGCCTCCAGGACACCGCCGCCGATCGCGAGCGCTTTATCGGAAACGAGATAGCAAGCTGACACGTCACCGCGCGGGTCTACGTCACCGATCTTCAACCCCCGATTCACCTGCATCCCATCGCGGATCAGCCCGCGTAACACTCCATTGAACGGACTTGCGATTTTTGATTTCCGATCCCCGGTCTCAGATCGAATTTCTGCGATCAACTGGCCCTCATGTAGCTGGTCGCCAATCTTCGCTCGTGAGATCAGGATGCCGTCACTCGATGCACGCAACACACGACGCGTATCACCTTCAGGTTCGCCGCTGTCAGGTTGGGGTGCGCCGTCCCAGATCACGCGTCCCAATGTGTGACTGCGGCGGGTCTCGATCACAGCGTGGCAATTGCTCCCTGCGTTGAATCCGGGTCCCATCCCGATGTGAAGCGGGATTTGAGTCGGGAGTGGGGAAGGTGATTGTTTGATAAGTCTCGCATCAACGACAACGGGAAAGTTGAAGGCAGATAAAACGTCTGCATCCGGATCGATGAGGATCGGAATATTCTCCGCATCATCCCACGCTGTCAGTTGACTCGCTGTGATCAACTTTGCCTTCACCCCTTCCACTGAGTGTGTCCCCTCAAAGACTGCCTCCGCAAAAGAAACCGCGCGACGAACCGCCAACGGCTTGGCGAGTTCGGTGATGAGCACGTTGATGCCCGCGCGATGCAATCGGAGGGCAACATCCGACGCAAGATCGCCGCCGCCTCGCAGGAGAACCCTGTTATTGTTCGACATTTGTTTTATGCGCATCTTCTAATTGTTGGGGTGTCTCATTTGCCTTTGTGTTTTGTTCCTGTAACAAATGACCGAACGAATATAGCAATAAATAAACAAAGAGGAAGAAGAACGTATAAAGAAGGGTGAATGCGGCAAGCCTGCGGCTAGGATCGATCACAAGCCCAAGAATGTTCATGGCGGTTTCAGCGGGGTTCTGCAAAATATCCCATGAATTGAGGCGCACAAAGCGACCGATATAGATGCCGAAACTGCTGGCGGCTGAAATGATGAACACGAAAGCCCAACCTGCAAACCGTCCGAACGTGCGCTGGACGATGTCCTGCATGAGATACAGCGAGACGACACCCAACAGCATGGCTGTCCATGAGCACCAAACGACGATGATCACGTCGTACCAAAGCGGCGCATCAAAGGATGTGCGTGCGAGGTCCTGCAGGTCTGTCAGCATGTAAGGTGCGTTGGGGAAGAAGATAAGCCATAGGATGGCGACAAACGGAATGGCGAGATACAACCATACCCGCCGCCA
>DNDO01000205.1 GCA_003484265.1 Anaerolineae bacterium | reverse complement strand
GAGACCAGCATTGTGATCGGCAGGTCGCGTAGCAGGTTGATCAGTGCCCGCCGTGCGCGCGGATCGAGTCCGGCGGAAGGTTCATCCAGGATCAAGATCTGCGGGTTCATCGAAAGGACGGTTGCAATGGCTATGCGTTTCTTCTCACCCACGCTCAAGTGATGCGACAGGCGGTCTTTAAACCCAGACATGCGTACGGCTTCCAGTGCTGTATCCACCCGCGCGAGCACTTCGTCATTGGGCAGGCCCATGTGAAGCGGACCGAACGCCACGTCCTCGAACACTGTCGGCGAGAAGAGTTGGTCGTCCGGGCTTTGGAACACGACTCCGACCATTGCGCGTACAGCAGGCAAATTGTCGCGTGTGATGCGGGCGTTCCCCACGATCACATCTCCTTTGCCCGTCAATATCCCATTCAAGTGAAGCATCAAGGTGGACTTGCCTGCGCCGTTCGGTCCCACCAGCGCAACCTTGTCGCCTTCGCACAACTCGAACGATACGCCGCGCAGGGCTACATGCTCATCATGATATGAAAAATGCAAATCGTGAACAGATAAAACGTTTGTCATAATCGTCCGATCATTTGAAGGATAAGGATCAGGATCAGCGCCAGGGCTGTTGTGACGTAATCGACGCGATGAAGCTCGTGCGGGCTCATCGTCTGCAAATGACCGGCGTATCCGCGCGAAAGCATCGCATTGTAGACACGGTCACTGCGTTCATAACTGCGGATAAAAAGTTGACCCGCCATATTACCAGCCACTCTCGCCCGCCAAACCACGCTTCCACCGGACCTCGAGCCTGCCGCGCTCGCCGAACGAGATTCCCTCGCCCTTAGCAGACGGAAAACTTCGTCCGCAAGTACGAAGAGATATCGATAAAGGAATGCGATGATCGTGGTAAGGATCGAAGGCACTCGCAAATGTTCGAGCGCATGGACAATATCCGGGAAGCGTGTCGTCGCCACCAGCAGGATCGCCATCTGAACCGACAGCCAAGAACGGATGACGATACTGATGAAACGCAGGAGTCCCGCGTCGGTGATCGTCAGGTTCCACATCAAAAATTGAAAAGTGGAGAGAGGTTCGCCCGGCACCGAAAAGAGGACGGTGATGGCAATCAAAGCAAACGGCAACGCGATAAATGACCGTTTGAGTGAATATACAAAGCCAAGCTCGGAAAACAAATTCACAAATAGAAGAAATATCCACGAACAGGCGAATGCACTCCAGGCGCCGTCTGGTAATAGCGCGTTAGACAGAATAAACGCAAGCGTCATAGACACCTTCACACGCGGGTCAAGGCGATGGATGAAACTTTTAGATTCGTGATAACGGTCGAATGCGTCAAAGTGCATAATGATTTTAGATTTTCGATTTGTGATTTACGGTTTTCGATCGGTGGCAGAGCAGCTTGATCGCGTTGAGCGGAGCGATAGCGAAGTCGAAGCGAAGTGGGCGTATCGAGACCTACGATTTGGCTTTCATTCCCTGACCGATCAAAACGATGATGACGCCCACAACAAGTATCCCAATGATACCCGCGATCACCGTGGATGCAGGTGTCGCGCCTAGAAATGGAAGTGTGTAATCTGGCAATATTTCAAAAGGAGCCGATTGTCCCGAACCTAATATTCCCAGGTCTGACGCGACACGTTCCAAGCCGTCCGGGTCGGATGAGGCAAGCGGGGATAAAAACACAACGACAAGAGATATCAGCCCGCCCGCGATCACCCATCCGCGGCTTCCCCTGGCCGATTCAGAATTCTCGCCCAGCAAGTCTGGTCGTGACTGGAGAATGAAGGCCAAAGCCGCAACAGTGATCAACGCTTCGCCGACCCCGATCAGGGCGTGGATGCCCAACATGGCCGGGATGACGATCTGCAATTTGGCGTATCCGCTCAACCACAGCTCCATGGATGTGAATAATGCACCTGCCATCACCGATAGCCACGCAGCAATTCCCGCGACCGATAATTTCAATGCGCGGCTGCCGCCTGAGACACCTCGGTAGAGTCCGTAGCCGATCGCAACAGTGACCAGCCCCATGTTAAGAATGTTCGCTCCCATCACGAGCAATCCGCCGTCTTGAAATAGCAATGCCTGCACAGCGATTACGGCTGTCATCACCAGCATCCCCGCCCACGGACCGAGCGTGATAGCCGCCAGCACCCCGCCCAAAAGATGACCGGATGTCCCGCCGATCACCGGGAAGTTGATCATCTGCGCTGCAAAAATGAATGCCGCCATAACTCCCATTAACGGGACCTGTCTCTCGCCCAGCGATTTGTTCGTGCGTGAGATCGCCATGCTTAATACCGAGGCTGTGATCAACCAACAGATCACAGAAACCATGATGCTCAAAAAATTTTCGGGAATATGCAGAGGCGCTGGTGAATAATGCATTTTATCTCCTTTTCAGCTGCTTTGACAGTTCGGGCACAAACCGAAAAAGCTCATATGGCTGTCTATCTGATTGAAGCCGCTGGCGGTCTCCAGTGTTTTATATATGGTTTCGAGAACCGTATGCTTTAATTCAATATCGCTTCCGCATTCGCGGCATGTGACATGATGATGATCGTCCCCGGCTATTTCATAGGTCAGGCGTCCGCTGGCAGTGTTCGATGTACGGACTATACCGTTTTGGGCAAGGAAATCTAGCGTTCGGTAGACTGTCGGCTCTGTAATACCCGGCAACTCATGCCTGGCTTTCTTATAAATATCCACCGGCGAGAGGTGAATCCTCTCATGGTGCAAAACGTGCAGGATCACCATTCTTTGCGGGGTCATCCGGAATCCGCGCGAACGCAGTTGTGGGACAAATTCTGAAGCGCAAGACATAATATTCCTTATTGCAAGTTATTACAACAACGATATATAGTATACATTGCGCCCCAGGTTCTTACATTAACCAAAATGCCGGAAGAAAATCTCTTCCGGCATTTTAGTTTTTGGTAGATATAACGCGAACTTATCTTCCGCCGGAGCGGGCGTCGAAGTAGAGCTCAAGGTTGCGGTCTTGCGCTATGGCTTCCAGTTTCTTTCTGTATTGCTCTATGCCGTGATCTCCCACGAGCGGACCGAATAAACGGAATATCGCCATAAGAAAGAAGAATATTCTCTGAAGAATGGGAATCCCGCGCCGATACTCACCCATTTTTCGTTCGAGAAAACGAACATCGCCTATGTGAATGTATCCCATGAGGAGCAATGGAACAACTGTGACAATATCAGTTGTATTTACGACACGGTAAATGGGAGACTTGAACTCCCTGTCATATTGCTTGTTCCCCACACGCGGACTGCCAAATGTATAACATGCCGCGATCTGGTCCCTCAAGGGAGCTTTGCCTATCACTTCGTTCTCAAGGTAATTTGTGGCGACCGTAGCCAGCGCGGCGCCGAGCGAATGACCAGTGATGTATATAGGAAGTCCCGGCACTTTTTTTAGCGCACTCAGGATATCCTCCCTGATGCTGTTATAGCCGCTTAAAAAGCCGCCATGTACCCTGCCTTCTATCACAGAAACTTTAATTGCCTTGGCGTCCGTCATCACGTCAGCTTTCTTCGTGACTTCGGTCCCGCGAAAGGCAAGAACTGCGTAATCATCATTTGAAACGAGAAAGGCTTGAGTGTCAGTTCTCTCGTCGTTGAATTCGGCAACGATCTTAAAACCGCCTCCTTTGAGTTTTTCTATCAACAGATCTCTTGTCTTCCCGCCCTCCTCAAAACGTTCGTACACCAATTGCGCCATGGATGCCATCACCCACGCAGTGCGGTCTGAGTACGCAGCACGTTTGATGGGAGGGTTGAGTAAAAGACCGTTCGATTCGAAATATTTTTTCGCCTCGGCAAGTTCCCCACTTGTTGCATTGCTCATTGATGCCGTATTCAGATTTTCGACAGCCATATCGCATCTCCTATCTGTTTCCGTTTTTAATACTATACAGAATATTCATCGCAAAGTCAATTGGATGATACCGATCTCAACCGGATAGCTACAACTTCACACCAGATTAGTACAGCCAGCATAAAGACATAGAACAACGCTCCTTTGAGCCAAAAGGCGGGAAATGCCAGTGCGACAGTGAGCCAAGTATAAAGCGTCAGATCCCGCCATCGTTCATCTGCCAAGAATGTAAAACCAAAAAGGATCATGGCGGGCATGAGCGTAAGACCCAGCATGACGAACGACAGGTCATGCAAACGTCCATGCCAGGTGGCTGGTGTGGAGCGGATGGTTGGGTCGGTAGTAAAGGCTAAGCCGGCGAGGGCAAGCCCTGCAAGGGATAAGGTAACGGACGAGAAAAAAGACCTTCGAGAGCGAACCAGGCTGAGGCGCAGTCCGGAAGCGAAGACAGTCATCATGACTCCGCTTGCGATGAATGTCGCTGTCATGATCCATCCGTACCTGCCTAATGCAAGCCCGCTGGGCCAGTCGAATGTGGGCGCGTTGACGGGATGCCATCCGATGGAAAGTAAAAAGTCGTATTTTATGAGGGTAAGCGATGCAACCACAATCGAAAACAATGCGGGACCTGCCAAACCGAACTTCACAGCCAGTCGTTTCATTTGGCGAGATGTAGAAGGATCAAACCAAGCAATCCCGGCAACGCCTGCACATACAGGATGGTACGTTTAGCAGTAAAGCCGCCGTACACGCCGGCAATGAGAACACAGATCAGGAAGAATGCCTTGACTGCAAAATCGCCGGTGGCAAGCCCCCAGATCAGACCTGCGGCGAGGAAGCCATTGTAGAGCCCCTGGTTGGCGGCGAGTGAGGCGGATGCCTTCGAGTATTCAGGTGTCATACCAAATCTCTTTCTACCGAAGGGATGATCCCAGAGGAACATCTCGAGGATGAGAAAACCGATATGCAGAAGAGCGACGAACCCTGTGACGATATTTGAAACAATGTTCATGATGTACTCTCCTACCGGCTCAAACCGCCGGGCAGTGTCGAGATGCCGAACAATATCAATATAAGCGACGCGAGGACAGCGAACAGGCTGTTACGGAAACGGACATTGCTTTCCACGTTTTTCCAGAAGAGCGGAAAGTGTAAACAGACCAATGCAAGGAACATCGCAATCCCATGCTCAAATCGGAAGCGTGGAAAGCCGTCGCTGTTGAACCCTGTCCAGAAAAAATAGACAAGTCCGAGAAGGGCTTGCAGATCAACGAACGCGGCAAGCGCGAAAGACAGGGTGCGGTCTACGTTCTTAAACTCGCTGGTACGCATCCATCCCCATGTGAATTTGAAGATGGCGATGGCGGCAAAGATCAACACCAGCCAGCGCACGTAGGAATGTGCATTGAAAATAACGTGTATGAATTTATCCATCGCGCTCTCCTTCGACTGCCCGATTATACAGCAGGGAGTTTCTCACGTATAATTTCGTAAAATTGAGATGGTCGAAATAAATAAGTATCTGGAGAGAACATGAACTATACATCCATTCTTGTCGAAACACGTGGAAGGGCCGGGCTCATCACATTTAATCGCCCGAGTGCGCTAAATGCATTCAACCATCAGCTTATGAGCGAGGTCATGGATGCGTTGGCTGACTTCGATAAGGATGACAATATCGGCGCCATGGTCATCACGGGAAATGAAAAAGCGTTCGCCGCGGGCGCGGACATCAAAGAAATGGCTGGAAAATCAGCGCAGGAGATGAAGGATGCAGACCATGTAGCGGTCTATGACAGGATCCGCTCGGTGGAGAAGCCCGTCATTGCCGCGGTATCCGGCTGGGCGTTGGGAGCCGGATGCGAAGTAGCACTCTCCTGCGACATGATCATCGCCTCAAACTCATCCAAATTTGGCCTGCCCGAAGTGACCATCGGCGTCATCCCCGGCGCGGGCGGCACTCAGCGGCTCATACGCACGGTGGGTAAAGCCCTCGCCATGGAAATGATCATCAACAACCGAACAATAACCGCTGAGGAAGCCTATCAATTTGGGATGGTGAACCGCGTCGTCCCGGTGAGCGACTACCTGAAGGATGCACTCAATCTTGCAGACCAGATCGGATCACGCGCCCCGATGGCTGTCCGCGCCGCGAAAAAAATGATCAACGCCTCTTACGACTTGTCCCTCACGGACGGACTCGCCTTGGAGAAAAAGGTTTTCTACGATCTGTTCGGCACCGATGAGCAAAAGGAAGGGATGCAAGCCTTCGTTGAAAAACGCAGACCGAAATGGAAAGACTTGTAATGCCCGGTTTTATGGAACTTAAGAAGGCCTTTCAAACGCTCGGGTTACAAGACAAGCCTGTCATCGCCCATGCTTCGCTAAAAAACTTCGGGAAGATCGAAGGCGGCGCAGGAACGGTCGTAAACGCGATGCTCGCCTCTTTCAATGGCGTGATCCTCCCCGCGTTTACATATAAAACCATGATCACACCGGAGGTGGGTCCGCCCAATAATGGGTTGACCTACGGTAGCGGCAAGGACCTCAACAAAATGGCCGAGCCGTTCCGCTCCACGATGCCGCCGGACAAGATGATGGGAAGCCTGCCGAACCAATTGCTCTACGAAAAGGATGTGATGCGCACGTCGCACCCGATCCTTTCGTTTGCAGGCATCCAGGCGGACGAGATCCTGCTCACGCAAACCCTGTTCGACCCGCTGGCGCCCATCCGCGCTTTGTCAGAGAAAGACGGCTGGGTTGTTCTCATCAATGTAGATCATTCAGTAAATACCAGCATCCATTACGGAGAGAAACTCGCCGGTCGCAGACAGTTCGTCCGCTGGGCAATGACGCCCGGGCGCATCGTCGAATGCCCCGGCTTTCCCGGCGACTCATCAGGTTTCAACGCCATCGAGGAATACATCAGTTCCAGCACCCGCCGCGTGGACATGGAGAACGGCGCATTTATTCATGCTCTACCTTTGAAGAAATTACTGGATGCCACAATGAAGTTGA
>DNDO01000206.1:12440-19126 GCA_003484265.1 Anaerolineae bacterium | reverse complement strand
GGAGTTGACCAGTATACTGATCGATAATAAGTAATAACCTTAAGCTGCGACAATAAAGAAATTGAAGGAATTGGCGATAACAAAGATCGAGTTCTTCTGCGTAAACTCTACAAGTTGATATCTCACCTGCCAATCTGTCTTCATAAACATAATCGACGCAGGTTTTAGACCCTGTGAGCATCAAATAATGGATCTTAGTGTATAGAATTACCGTTTCCTGCTGGCTTGGCAGTCTTTACCTGGAGAGCCTTTGGAACGCATGACGCAATAATTGTCACAGGATGCATGAGCTAGTGGAAGTACTTATCCCAAACCTTCTTTTTTTCTTCCTCTCGAATAAAAGATGCTTTATACGCATTGCGATTGCAAATAGCGATCTCATCCATGCTCATGCCTAATACCTCGTGTGCGATGCGATACTCGTTGTTGAGATTAGTCTCCAACACTTCGGGGTCATCGGAATTAATCGTCACCTTCACTCCTAGATCGAACAACTTTTTTAGGGGGTGTTCCTCGATCGTCTTCACAGCGCTGGTCAGGTAGTTGCTCCAGGGATTCACTTCAAGCGTAATGTCCTTTTCGATGAGTAATTCTATTGCCTTCATATCTTCAATGGCATGAATGCCGTGACCGATGCGGTCTGGTTTGAAGTTGTTGATGGTGTCAATTACATATGAAGCAGGCGTATCCTCCCCCGAATGGATGGTTACCTTCAAGCCAGCATTTTTCGCTTTTAGAATTGGCTTGACAAAGTCACTCGCTGGATAAAGTAATTCCCCATCAGCCAAATCAACAGCAAGTATGTGTTCGCGATGACGAATCGCCCAGTCCACGGTCTTCACACAGGACTCCACCCCCATGCTCCGCGAGGTGATGGCGATATAACCGATCGCCATATCGAACTCCGCTTCCGCGCGGACCTTTGCCCGCAGAAGGCTTTCGAGACATTTATCCCAATCCAGATTGTGCCCGTGAAACGCCCAATCCGGTGAAAAACGGACCTCGAAAAGTTTTATGTTCTGCCTTGCCGCGTCCTCGAACAACTCCCACGCAATGCGCTCGACCACGTCCGGTGAGGTGACGCTGTTCTGGAAGATGGCGAACGCTTCCAGTACTGCCTGCAGGCTGCTCATCTGGTCATAGACCTTGACGTGCTTATCCAGCTCATTGACATCAAAGGCAGGCAGATCAAGATCGTATTCTTTGGCAACGTCGATGATCGTCTGTGTGCGGATCGAGCCTTCGAGATGAATGTGGATCTCGGTTTTGGGGATGTCGTTATATTTTGGATCGAAGTTTTTCATGCGTCTTATTGTACCCCTCAGATGCGCTGTAAATGAGAATGCTGTGGAGGTTATCCACAGCATTTCGTCTTCGGTGTCATCCACCTGCAATGGCTTGCTCGATGATCGATTTCAATGATTCATAGGTGGGCGGACCCGCCAATCTCTGGTCGTTCACGAGGAACGATGGCGTGCCAGGCAGGCCGAGTTGACGCGCCTCGTTCAGGTTTTGGCTCACCTTTGCCCGGTTCTGTCCCGAGTCCAGACATTGGTTGAATTGTTCGGCATCCAATCCCAGTTGAATGGCGTAGGTCTTCAAATCGTCCACACGGATGGCAGGAGCGTTGTCATAAAGTAAATCGTGGTACTCCCAGAACAATCCCTGGTCGAACGCGCATTGTCCAGCCTCCGCCGCCTTTGGTGACTGTGCCGTGATCACTGGAAAGTCCTTCCACACGAACTGGACCTTGTCGCCGTATTCCGACATGATCCTGTTCTTGATGCCGGCATTGTGCCAGGCGCGGCATGCGGAACAACCGAAGTCTCCATATTCGGTGATGGTCACAATGGGCGTATCGGTCCCAAGCACCGGGTTGGAGGCGAGGCGGGATTCATCCAATTCGATCGCCTCGGGCCGATTTAGAAATGAGAAGATGACTGCGAACAGGACCAGCACAACAACTCCGATCCTTATGTAGGTATACCTTTTGTGGACCTCCCTGCGTTTTTCGCGAATGATCTGCCTCTTGCTTCTCTTCGACATATGCCTCCTCTCTTTTTTTTAGATACAAACGATCTGCGAACGCTTACGTTAGAAATTTCTCACAATGCAGGGCTATAATCGACCAATGGATTTTAAGTTGACGATCTATTCCGATTACATCTGACCGTGGTGTTATGTCGGCCAGGGTGTGGTCGAGCGGTTGAAGGAAGAACACAACGTGGATGTGGAGTGGCAGCCATTCTATTTATATTTTGATACGCCGTCTGAAGGGAAGGAATTACCCGATTACGTAAAAAGAGGGCGGGCGAACGGTTCGGAGGAGCGATTACGTTCGATTGCGAATCTGTACAACATGGAGTTTAAATCTACAGAACGGATCTATAACACGCGCCTCGCGCACGAAGCGACCGAATACGCGCGTGAATATGGCAAAGGGACCGAATTCCACAGAATTGTTTTTCGATTGGTTTATGCGGAGGGGAAAGACATCAGCCGGTGGGATGTCCTTCGGAGCGCGGCGCAGGAAGCAGGTCTGGATGATGAAGCGATGCAAAGGGATGTGGAAGGCGGGAAGTACACAGAGTCGGTCAATCAACAGGTGCAGTGGGCTTATCAGATCGGTGTGACGGGAGTCCCCACATATGTGATTAACGACCGTTACGCTGTTGTCGGCGCGCAGCCCTATGAGGCCTTCAAGAATGCGCTGAATCAGATCATGAATCAAAAACGACCTGCAGAATGACAGCATTCAATGCAGGTCGTTTTGGTTTATAAGGTTTTATTCCACTAGTCCAACGACCAGACCCACGAATTCTCGAACTCGCAAAGCCCATTCCCGGAATCTTGTAACCCAAGAAATCCGAATGAGCCATCCGTGCGTTGTTTACTGTAATCGAAATACCTGCCCTGGCGTACCCCGTTCAAGTAAATTGTGAAGTTATCATCCTGTACAACCAGAACGAATTGATTCGTTGCCCCGTTGCGAAGATCTAGCGCGCCGGAGGTCTTACTGCCTGTGGGTGAGTTCTTATAGGATCCGAACTCATGTACTTCTATTGCCCAGGCGGGCAGGCCCGATAACCGCAGGTACATGAATTGATATTGCTTGCCATCCTCAATGTTCGGCTCGGATCGAAACACCGCGCCGCAGATCAATATCCCCGTCGCTTCCCAGGTCACATCTGATTTGAGAATGAAGTTGCCAGCTGTCAGATTCTCGTCAATCTCTGCTTTCTGGTAGTCGGGACCTGTAAGTTTAATATTAATCGATGCATCCTGCTGCCATGCAAGATGACCGTCTTTGTACGGGATATCCGTATCACCCAGCAAGCCATCCAATTCGGTCAACGCATCATCTGCGCCCTGTGTCGCGCGTACTGCGCTCGTTGCTGCAGCATCCGGAGTAGCGGTCGGATGGGGAGTGGCTGTATCTGTCGGAAGCGGGGTGCTCGTCGGTTCGGGCGGATCAGAGGGTATGGCAGTGGCTTTCGGTTCAGGGCTTGCCCCCGGAACGGCGCAAGCAAGCATGGTAATTATCAAGATAACCAAGGCAAAATATGGAAAACGCTTCATAATACTCCTCCTCGATTAAAAAACCTTTACTTTCAACCACCCTCATACTATGCAGGTTGGATGAATGAAACCCTTTCCTATATTACCTATTTGTTCTACAAAATACAACCTGAAATAATGGCAATTCTATTGCGGCGTGTTTACTCATCTAACAGGAAATCTCCGTCGTTTAAGACCCCGTCAATGATCGCTTTGACGGCATCCGATACCAACAACTCGTCCAATTCAAACGTTTTCAATCGCGCCTGCGTCGTCCGCACGGATGGTTCAAGGAAATCGCCAAAAGGCAGTGACGTTCGGAACAACTGATAATACAAAAATCGGCGCGCATTTCGGTTGAAATCAGCGGGCACTTCGATATCTTCGATCAAAAACTTTTCAAGCTTTTCTCGATACGCATCAGCGCTCTGCGGGAAGAACACGGTGGGATATTGTGTGTAACGCGCCTTTCCTGCACATAATACCGGTGCGCCCATAATTGAAGATTCCAACCCGATCGTCGAGTTATAGATCATCACAAATTTGGATTTGGCTATCAACTCATACGAACTCAACGCTTCTTGTGGACTCACAAAAATGACATTCGCCTCTTTATCCACGCCGCGGCTTGCCACCCACCCTTGAACCGTCTCCCGGCTGGATTTTCTCACGCGCAACTCGTCAGGGTGCGCGCGTATCACGAACAGCGTTTCAGGGTGAGACTTGATGACTTCCAACACCAAGTCCAACCACTCGAACATATCTTCAAAAACAGTATTGGCGTGAGGCTGGCTTGTATCGAAGATGACATTGGTAAATATGGGCACGATCTGCTTGAAGCCCGAAGCCATTTGCAAAAACGACTCGTCGAGTCCCTTCATATCTGCCCAGAATTTGATACCTGCCATTGTGAAATCGCCTTGAAAGCGTTTGGCAAGATAGGCATCCAGTTTGGCGTTTTGTTTGTCGTTCAATTCAAAATCATCAGGGATATGGATTGGGTATGCAGTAGCTTCGCCTTCAGTGAAATAGGCCGTGGCGGGTTGTAATCCTACTTCGTGGGTGACGACCCTGATGCCGCGTTTTTGCGCAACGAATCGTGCCGTCGCTTCGGGGAAGAACTGCCCGTTGAAAACGACGACAGCCCTCGGCTGTGTCTGATCGAAAAAGTCCGAAAACCTCTGCGCCACATTCCACGCGGACAATACATATTCACGCAGTAGGTAACGCGTACTCTCGTCATCATCCAAATGATGGATGCGTAAAATCCAGCGTAAACCCGGAAGACATAATTCGCCAAGAGGAATATCCTTCCACGCAAACGTCATTAGTTCAGGGACGGATAGGCTGGAAAGAGCGTCGGCAAGAATTTCATCGCGTTGATAATCAAACCAGTTAACGGAGGAGCTTTCAACGTTCGAACCTTCAAACGTTTGAACGTTTTTATATAACGTTCCTGACTGATATACACATGACCTGCACGGCATTTCCTGATGCGGATTGTCTCTATTCGTCCCGAGTACGCACTTGCTCATACCTGAGTTGCAGGCAAAATATACAACAGGGATTCCCTTCAACCGCAACGCCCACGAAACAAGCAGATGAAACCCGCTGTTCCATGAGAGATCATCGATCCCTGTGGATGCTTTGAAGAATACGACGGGCGCGCCAGTAGGTTCAGGTTCCGTACGGGCAACCTCACGCGCGACAGATGCTATCTTGAGATTGTTGAACCTGCGGACTAGTCCGCGTTTGAGGCGTTGGGTGAAAAAATCGGAGAATCGGTTCATATCAGTTATACTCCGCAATTATACGGTAGAGCCATGAACCGAATAGACCGTCTCTTCGCCATTCTATTAAACTTACAGCATAAACGTCGCCTGCGCGCACAGGATCTGGCAGGACAATTCGAGGTCAGCAAACGCACGATCTATCGCGATATGTCCGCGCTGAATCAAATGGGTGTGCCCATTGCGGCAATGCCAGGCGAAGGTTTTGAGCTTGTGGAGGGATATTACATTCCGCCGCTGATGTTCACCGAGAATGAAGCGGTAGCCATGATATTGGGTTCGCGCCTCTTGAGTCAGCAGGCGGCTGGATCTTTGACCCAGGGCGCAGAATCCGCTTTAGCCAAGATATCTGTTGCTTTGCCCGAGCTGGTTCGGGCGAGGGCAAAGGCGTTGACGAATATCATCAGTTTCATCACGCCCAATTTAAAGTTCGATCTGGATGACCCTCAGCTAATCATCATTCAAAGAGCCATTCAAGAAAAGCGCGTGATCCACATTCGTTATCATGGCTATCAAAAGGATATGATTACTGAACGAGACGTTGAACCGCACCAATTGTTCTACTCAGACGGCATCTGGTATCTTGAAGGTTATTGCAGATTGAGAAAGGACATCCGCGAATTTCGATTGTCACGCATCGAGAAAATGACCGCACTAACGGAAACATTTTTCAAAAAACGCGCGGGCAAAGCTGGTGAACAAAAGAGGATCGAGATCAGGGTTCGTTTTTCAAAGAACATTGTACGTTGGGTGCGCGAACGTCAGCATTATGGATTCCAGCGCGAAGAGAACTTGCCTGATGGTGTGGTGATGACGTATGATCTCCATGACGTTTCTGAGATCACAGCCTGGATCCTCGGTTGGGGCGATAAAGCCGAGGTACTTTCGCCAGATATTCTCCGAAAAAACCTGCACGAAACCGCCCAAAAACTGGCAAACTTGTTGACATAGGGTTGTCACACCCCTGCTGTAGAATGTGGGAAAAGAAAGGAAGTCAAAATGAAAAACAAACATAACCACACCATCGAGTTTGCGCCCTTCACACTGGCTGAAGGCGTGGACGAAGCCACCTTGATCGCCGCAGCGGATGACCTGCAAAAGGAATTTCTCAGCCGGCAGAAGGGCTTTATCAAACGCGACCTCGCGCGCCTTACCGACGGAAAATGGGCGGACGTTATCTACTGGGAAAGTCGCGAAAGCGTGGAGCAAGCCATGGAGACTGCGCCGGAAAATCCCGCCGCCCTGCGGTACTTCCAGTTGATGGCTACCTCGGAATCCGAGGTGGTAAATACATTGATGAGGATCACGAGGTCGTATTCATAACCCAACGCATCCACT
>DNDO01000206.1:0-12180 GCA_003484265.1 Anaerolineae bacterium | reverse complement strand
CCGGACAAACTACGGCAGTGGATGCGATTCTTGTTTGAAAAAGAGACGTATGGAACAGAATTTTCAAGTAAGGGATGTTTTCAACGAAAGGGTCGTGAAGCAACTCGCGGCGGATCTGGCGGGTGCCTGGAGTGGATTCGACACCAAGGGATTCATCCATGTAGTTACCTCCAAATTGAAGCCGTTGAGTTTCAGCGCACGCGCGGCACTGATCCGTGACACACTGCGGGAATATCTCCCGAGGGAGTATCCGCGCGCGTTGGAGATCATATTGAAAGCATTGCCACCCGAAATAACCGCTGACGAATTGAACGGTTTTGACGGGTTCATCGTCATGCCGCAGAATGATTTTGTGGCGAAATACGGTCTCGATGATTACGAAATGTCGGTGCAGGCGCTGTATGAGATGACCAAACGCTTCTCAGCGGAGGGCGCGATCCGGACATTCCTTCTGAAATACCCAGAACAGACATTGGCGATTCTCGAGGGTTGGGCGGAAGATGTCAACCCTCACGTGCGGCGTCTGGTCTCCGAAGGAACGCGCCCGCGCCTGCCCTGGACCATGCAATTGAAACCATTCATCGATGATCCGCGTCCCGTTTTGAAGTTGCTCGAAAAACTCAAAACCGACCCGAACCAGATGGTGCGTCGGTCTGTCGCCAATAATCTCAACGACATCGCCAAGGACAATCCCGAACTGGTTGTAAGAATACTCAGACGCTGGAGGAAAATCAACGATGATGGCACGCAGTGGCTGATCCGTCACGCTGCGCGAACAGTGGTCAAGCAGGGAAATACGGATGCATTGGCAGTATTGGGATTCGACCCCGATATCGAAATTTCTATCTCAAAAATTCGCCTGGATGAACCTGTCGTAAAGATGGGTGGGAGAATTATCTTCCATTTTGAGGTCCGGTCGAAGTCGAGACAGGCGCAAAACCTGATGATCGATTATGTGATCCATCATATCAAAGCGAACGGCGAACTCAAGCCCAAGGTCTTCAAATTAACAAAGA
Source organism: Anaerolineae bacterium (assembly GCA_003484265.1). Taxonomy (GTDB): domain Bacteria; phylum Chloroflexota; class Anaerolineae; order Anaerolineales; family Villigracilaceae; genus Defluviilinea. The sequence goes on along the minus strand of DNDO01000206.1, from coordinate 11,164 downwards.
TAAAACTTGAAGCCCGGGAGAAAATTCAATTATCAAAGCGCCATTCCTTCCGTCCGATCACCACGCGGAAATATTATCCTGGCAGGCACGTGCTTGAGATACAGATCAATGGCAGGAGATACGGAAAAGCCGAGTTTGAATTAAGGTGAGCCTATGATTGCCATGCCCCAGAGCCGTAGAAACTCGGGGATTAATTGCCGGGTTTACCAATCATTATTCTCCTCATATCCCAGTCTCACAACCAAGTCCCCTGCTACATCTTTGAAAAGGGACTTATGCTCTTCTGTAAAGTAGGTCTTCCATCCGCCGGTCTTCCCCGAGCGGAAAGTGTGACTCTTTTTCGGCTGGATCGCTTCGACCAAAATGGACAGTGACTTTTCGCGAGGTGTGGGAATTTTGTACCCCGTCTTCTCTACCTCATCAAGCATGGACATCAGCGTCGTGTCGCGGTTGTTGATCAAATCTTCAAAGCGGATACATAATACTTTCTTCTGCTCCAGCCATTGAAAAACGCCTTCATAGCGTTGTTTGACAGAGACCATCTTCAAGCCGTCCTTGTCAATGCCGGTGATGGCCACTGTAAGTCGTTCGTCAAAATCAGGCAGGGAGATGTAGAAGTCGTGCATGCCATGCTCTTCGTGCATGTCGGTCGCGAAGAACACCTGCGAAATGAGCATGTCCCTCGGGTCGCGATAAATGAAATAGTTGACGCGCCCAGCCTCGGTTAAGAATGAAGCGTTTTCCCTTGTTGCATCCAAATATCCCCAGCCGATCACGCCTTGCGGCAAGTGTCTTAAGTCGTTGAGAATTTCGTCCGCCGGACGACGGACCCCGTCCTTGCTGATCGTCCGGATTGGTTCTGCATCCACGTAACGATACGGCATGATCTTGGTAAAGCCATTGAGAATTTGCAACAACAAATGCGACCCGCTTTTCGGCTTGGCGTTGCCAAAGATGGGCGGCGCCTCTTGAAAAGAAAACCGCCGCCATCGCAAAACGGCTTGAGCGGTTTTTCCATAGGGACGTGCGATGCGGCGGATTTTTTGGAAAAGTCTCATTTGATTCATTGCAGGGGCACAACGAGACGATAAACTTTACAATTCGTTGTGCCCTTACGCAACATTACTCGTTCACAACCCTTCGCAATTTCTTCATCGAACCTTTTTCGGAGTCATAGACTTGCTTTACGCCGTCGCCTAATGACGCTTCGGTGACGCGTATGTATTTGACGAGTTTCTCGAAACCGCCCGGTTCCACCGACGCCGCCTGGTCGCTTCCCCACATGGCGCGGTCGAGGGTAATGTGCCGTTCGATGGAAGTCGCGCCCAATGCAATGGCGACCGCCGAAGGGACGAGTCCGACTTCGTGACCGGAATATCCGATGGGATTATTCGGGAACTCTTTGCGGAGCGTCTCGATCATCTTGAGGTTCAACTCCTCCGGCTCGCATGGATAAGTGCTTGTGCAGTGCATGATGACAAGATTATCAACACCCACCGCGTCCACGCCTTTGTGGATCTGTTCCATCGTGGACATGCCCGTCGAAATGATGACCGGCTTGCCCGTTGCACGCACGTGCTTCATCAGGTTATGATCGGTCAGCGAAGCAGACGGCACTTTGTATGCGGGCGTGTCGAACTTTTCCATGAAATCAACCGACGGCTCGTCCCACACAGACACCATCCAGTCGATCTTTTTCTCCTTGCAATAGCGGTCGATCTCACGGTATTCTTCCTCGCCGAACTCGACCTTGAAACGATAATCAAGATAGGTGATATAGCCCCAGGGCGTTTCGCGCATCTGTTTTTGCTGATCGGGGGGCGTGCAAATTTCGGGCGTGCGCTTTTGAAATTTCACAGCATCCGCACCCGCGTGTACTGCCGCATCGATGATCTTTTTTGCAATTTCCATGTCACCGTTATGGTTGATGCCCACCTCTGCAATGATGTATGCAGGATGCCCATCACCCATCATGCGGTTTCCAAATTTTATTTCTCTTGTCATTTATTCTCCTCTAACTTTTTCAAAATCAATTCACACAATTCACGCACTGCGCCGTGACCGCCTCGTTTGCTCAACACAAAATCCGCGGCTTGGATGACTTCAGGATAGGCATCCGCTACTGCCACAGACCAGCCTGCTATTTCAAAACATGACAGGTCGTTCAAGTCGTTGCCGACAAAGACGACACTCTCGGCTTTGACATTTTTCTTCTCAAGGACTTCGCGCATCACACGCCCTTTGTCCTGAAGCCCCATCCCATGAATTGCCTCCACCCCCATCTTTTTCGCGCGCGCCGCAACAACAGGATTCACTTCCGAGGAAAGGACCATCACTTCGATGCCTTTGTCGCGCAAATTCTTGATCAAAATGCTGTCACTGCGATACGCGGCGACCGTCTCTTTGCCGTTCTCGTCTGTCCATACACGGTTATCGGTCACTACGCCATCAAAATCGAGCATGACCAACTCTATCTTCTTCGGCATGGAGCGGCGGCGTCTGTTATCAGGCGTGACCATATCGAGACCGCTTTGGTAGACCAGTGTTTCATACTTTTCCCAATCTGCCAACGTATCGATGTCCACGGTATAACGCGGATCAATGATATACGGATAGACCACATCTCCCGTGAGGGAGTTCTTGCGGCTTATGGTCTTGGTGCGGATTGCATCAATGTGTCCCGTTTGCCAATATGCCTGGGGGAGTATCTGCCTTGGCGCGTTATAAGACTCCATCACACCTTCCACCCCGATCAAGGGATTCATTGGTTTATCAAAACCATTGAACCGCCACATCTTATACGGGTTTTGCGCGGCAGGTACCACGCCTCGCACACTGTCTGCGTCCGGGAAATCGAATAATAATTTGATCGCGCCATCCAGCATATCTGTGGGGCGAATCGGGGATGTGGGACGCAACTGCACGACAATATCAGGTTTATATCCCTCGATATCTTCCAGCCATTTCAGGGCATGTTCAAAGACCGGCAGATCAAGTGTGCTATCCTGTGAAATTTCGGAAGGCCGCATAAACGGGACTTCCGCGCCATACTCACGCGCAACTGCTGCGATCTTCTCGTCATCTGTCGAGACAATGACACGAGATACGCTTTTCGATTGCAAACCTGCCGCAATACTCCACGCAATTAATGGATACCCTGCAAAACTGCGAATATTCTTGTGCGGAATTCCTTTCGAACCGCCGCGCGCAGGGATGATTGCAATGTTATCTGTCATTGAATCACCATGCCGTCCAGCCGCCGTCTACAACAACGTTATTGCCCGTCATATAAGATGACGCATCAGATGCGAGAAACAATAACGCGCCGTTCATTTCATCCTTGTTAGCCATACGGCCGAGGATGGTCTTTGCAGAGTAGTTCTTTACGAAATACTCATCATGATTGTTGAACACGCCGCCGGGCGTCAAAGCGTTGACGCGGATCTCTGTCCCAGAGTAATAAGCGGCGAGATACTTGGTGAAGCCCATCACACCAGCTTTTGTCACTGTGTAATAGACTGGCTTATACGCCACGCGTTCGCCGTCTTTGATGTAAATACTCTGGTCGGGTCCGTTGAGCCCGTACGTGGAGCAGATATTGATAATGCTTCCCTTTTTACCTTGCGCGATCATCTGCTTGACACAAGCCTGTGAGACCAGGAACGTACCTGTCAAATTGACATTCAACGCTGCGTTCCAATCATCCAACGGATAATCTTCGAAGGCGCCGGGAGCGATACCTTTTTTTGCGGCATCAGGATCGAACTTGGGATCTAACGCCGCGCTGTTGACGAGGATATCGATCCGCCCATATTCAGAAACCACTTTTTCAACCATCGCGTTGACAGACTCGGGATCTGTGATGTCGGCGGAAACAGCCAGGGCTTTGTATCCGCTTTTCGTAAGCGCATCAGCTGTCCCTTGAGAAGCTGATGCGTTCAAATCCACAACGGCAACCGCTGCGCCCGCCTCGGCTAATGTTTTGCAAAACTCCGCGCCGAGCAATCCCACTCCACCGGTGACAATTGCAACGCGTCCGCTTAGAACGAATTTATCTTGTATGCTCATGGTGCTGCCGTGTAAATCAAGTCGCCCTGCCCTTTGAAGGCAACATGCAAACCGTTTATTAATATTTCCATATCCTCGGCAACGTTATCTCCGCCGTCGAACAGCGCCATGACAGCCTGTCCGTTATGGATCTCGCCCTGCATTTTCATAACGCCTTCATCGAAGCCTGGGCGTTCCTGCGCGGTGGCTGAGTCGAAACGGTCGGGCAATACATTTGCGCCGCGACCAACATAGAGGTAAACAGCGGCGGGTTCGTTGGTGTAAATCTTCACGTCATCGGGCAGGTCGCGCAGGTACGCCATCGCCTCCGAATCGTACCATTGGAACGAGGCATACCCGAGCCCGCCCTTCGACAAATGCGCGAAAGTGTTCGATTGTTTATAAACCGACAAGCCGAGGACAAGAATCATCATCACCGCCACGAACGGGCGGTAATTTTTCCGCATCCAAATACCGAGCGCAACTACTAATATGAATAAACCTACAAATACCGGCGACACGATCCTCAACTTGAATTTTGTCGCGGCGTCGAACATGGTCATCGATGCGACGATGGATGCGAGATAGGCAAATATGTATAAGCCTGTCGTAAATGATATAACCTCGCGCGACTCCTTTCCGCCTCTTTCCAACGCCGCCGCCTGCCTCGGCTTCGAGATATATCTCCACGCCTTGGACAGTGTCCACACCAACACCGCGCCAAGGACAATCACGATCATCGCTTCGACGATACCGGTTTGTTTGAATATCTCCCGCCGCCACGTTTCTATCGGAATGAAAAATTCCGAAAATACCCGCACACCGATTGTAAAATTTTCAGCTGTGATAGGATGCCACGCCAGGACACGGTTCGTTGCACTATCGGCAAGCATTCGGTTGCGTAGCGCCCAACCTAGCGCAAAAGGTAGGAACCCGGCTAGGAATATCCCTATACTCGTTATACGCTTACGCCAGGTGGAACGGAGGACAATGATCGCAACAATAAATGTCGCGACAAGTGCTAACCCGGCATAGCGCGTGAGGAACGCCATCCCAGCGAAAGCCGCGCAAGCCGCCAGCCACCACCATTCACCGATGATGCCTCTCCCTACCGATGACGGCGGACGTTCGAAATACAGATCGAAATTCCAGAAAGCGCACAAAGAAAGGAAGATGAACAACGGCTCGCTCATCGCCGACGTATGTACTTGTAACATCTCGCCGCTGGTAACGAATAACGCGGCAAGGACGAGTCCCGCTGTCAACGAGGGAGTCATGCGCCATGCGATGATGCCCAGCAAGCCAGTATTCAACCCAAACAACAACGCGTTGACCAGGCGTGTTCCGCGCAATGGATCGAGACCAAACAAGCCAAAGAACGCCAATACAGACGAGAAACCCGGAGGGAAGTGAGTCACAGGTTCATTGCTCGCAAGCCATGCTTCGCGGTATCCTTCACCTGCCAGCATACTGCGAGCGCCGGCAACATATGCGATCGAATCATCGGACAGACTCAACCCTTCGGGAGTCGCCTGGAGCACGAGATATGTCCCTGCAACAGCGAGCAGGAGGAGGGTTACAAGAGATGCGAGACGGGGCGGGATACGAATATTCATAATAGATCAGCAGTACGTATTATATGATACGTACTGCTGAATTTATTACCGAGTTTTAGTTACCGTTCAGGTAACCCTGTTCCTCGAGGTATTTGACAATGCTTTGTGCGTTCGCTTCAGGGGTCGAACCAAATCCCTTGAGCGTGATCTCGGGATCGATAGGCGGCTCATAGGGATCATCCACGCCAGTGAAACCCATTGGTTTGCCGTCCTGCATAGCCTGACGTGCCTTGGCATACAAGCCCTTCACATCGCGCTCTTCACAAACTTCAACGGGCGTGTCCATGAATACAGTGATGAAACTGTCTTCGCCAACCATCTTGCGGGCTTCATTGCGGGTCGAGCGATAGGGGCTGATCGCAGCGCAGATCACCGCACCACCGGCGCGGACGATCTCGCCAGCCACGAAACCAATGCGCAGAATGTTCGTGTCGCGGTCTTCCTTGCTGAAGCCGAGTCCCTTCGAGAGATGTGTGCGGACAACGTCGCCATCGAGGATCGTGATTTCACGTCCACGTTCGAGCATCAAGGAGGTGAGTACCTGCGTGGTCGCGCTCTTGCCCGATCCGCTCAGGCCGGTGAACCAGATGCAAAAGCCCTGTTTGTTCCTGGGCGGATACATCTCGCGCAAGATTTCAGCCGTCTCCGGGCGTGTGAACCATTCAGGGAGAAGTTTGCCCTTGGCAAGATAATCATCACGGACTTGTGTGCCGGAGATGTTAAGAGTCTTTGCGCCTTTAGGAACGTCTTTTTCTTCGACATAACGATCTTCATCGGGAAGATAAACCAACATTTCGAACGGCACCATTTTGACGCCAATCTCTTTTTCATGTTTGGTCATCAACTCCTGCGCATCATACGGACCGTAGAACGGCTTGCCCGAAGAATCATTTCCCGGCCCCGCATGATCGCGCCCGACAATGAAGTGGTTCGCGCCGTGATTGCGGCGAATGATGGCATGCAGGATCGCCTCCTTCGGTCCCGACATGCGCATGGCTAGCGGAAGCAGGCTGAGCATGGTGTTCTTCTTGTCGTAATGATTATCCACCAATGCCTTATATGTGCGGACGCGGGTATAGTGGTCCACATCACCGGGTTTGGTCATGCCAACGGTAGGGTGAACAAGCAGTGAACCTTTTACTTTTTCTGCGGCACGCTTGGTCAGTTCCTCGTGGATACGATGCAACGGATTGCGCGTCTGGAAGGCGACGACGTTGGAATGCCCCATTTCTTCGAGCATACCGCGCACCTGTGCAGGCGTAAATCGAAGATTTACAAAATCATGATACTTGGGCAGATTGACAACCTTCAACGGGCCGGATATGCAGACCTTGCCCCAGCGTTCCATTTCAGAGACCATCGGATGACGCGGGTCGGTCGTGCCATAGGCAAGCGCGGCTTCAGTGTCAGCGTCCCAATGGAAAACTTCATCGAGGGTCATGACAGCGATCAGGTCAAAGTTGGAGTTGCGCAGAGCAAGATCTTCACCGACGGTCGGCAATTCTTTTGGATCAGCCGTCAACGTGATGGGAAGCGGGAAGAGGGTCCCGTCTGTGAGGCGCATTTCGTGAAGGACGCGCTCATAATCCGCTTTTCCCATGAATGTGGTCAGGGGCGAAAATCCGCCGGTGGCGATCAGCTCAAGGTCGCAAAGATTGCGCATGGTGATCTTGAGAGATGGGAGTTTTGATGCGCGGGCAATAAGGTCATCGCGTTCTTTTCCCTCCAAGACAAGGTTCACCAGTTTTCCCCCGTATGGGGCAATGAGTTTGGCTTTTGACATTATTTCTCCTTATGTTGCACAGAATAGTTCTGTAAAAGTTTCAGCACAAGGCGGTATTATAACTCAAAATTCACCCACTGAATTTTGAAATTTCAAATGCACATTCACCTACTTCTCGTGCAGTTTACCGGATAATAGGTAAAATTGAAATATGACAGGTTTTGGTCAAAGAACAAAAGATTTTCTTTCCTCCATCAGCAAGCCGGAGATCTATCTCATTGTTGTGTTGGTTGTTTTCGGACTAGGTGTATGTTTTTTGTTGCCGGTTGGCGGCGGGTATGATGAGGAAACACATCTCATTCGCGTCTGGGAAATGTCATCGCTGACGTTTCTCCCAAACGACAATCTGGGCAACGAATTTCCTTTCCCCGCAGTGTATTGGGAAATGTCTTATCGAAGACCGTTCATCGTACGTGCAGTGGAAGCTGACTTCTGGGAAAAATACGGAGGACTTTCTCTCGACTCACTTGACTATATCTACGGGGATGTTGAGACGCGCTCTGTATATTCTCCACCGCTCCTCTTCCCGCAGGCAATGGTCATGCGTTATCTGGGGCGGAGTCTGCAACTCCCTGCATTGACGGTGTTTTATGCCATTCGTATCGCCGGGTTGCTATTTTATTTAATACTCGCGTGGTTGTCGGTCCGCATCATTCCTTTCGGCAAATGGATTCTCGCGATCCTTGCAGCGTCCCCGGTTGCGATACTACAGGCATCCACGGTCAGCGCCGATGCCATATCCAACGGACTCGCGTTTATATTCATAGCAGGCACACTTGCCCTTGCATTCAGAAAAGAAATACATTGGAAGGAATGGATTTCTTTCGCCGCTCTATTTCTAATCCTTTTTTGGGGGAAGCTTAATATCGTCCCGCTGGCGATCCTTCCGTTCTTACTTCTCAAACCTTCGCAATTCAAAATGCGAAGCGGTTATCTTACATTGCTAATCTCATCAGGAGTTCTCTTTCTGTTGGAAGTGGCAGGGTGGAACTTGATCGCATACTCCAGGTTATCCACCGCAGTGGAAAGAGCCGACCCGATCGGTCAACTTTCATTTATCCTAGCAAACCCACTCCAATTCTCAGCCATACTTGTAAACGACATCTGGGCAAATGGCTTCAACCGCCTGCTTGATTGGATCGCCATATACGGTTTTGCCTATTGGCCTGTCCCAATTTGGACGTATTCCTTATATTCGGCAGGTCTTCTCGCCGCAATATTCTTAAATGAAAAAAATGTTGGTATCGAAAAACGAACTCGCATGGTAATGGGAATTGTCTTTGTCATAACGTACTTAATAACGGTCTTATCGCTCTATATATCCTTCACACCTGTGGGAAGCGAAGTCGTCGAGGGTGTTCAAGGTCGTTATTTTATGACGGTCATGCCGCTTCTCTTCCTAGCCTTCGCCTGCATCCCCTCCCTCAAGCGGATACGCATCCCGGTTCATCTTCCCGTCATTTTTGGCATAACAAGCCTTGCTCTGTACACTGCAGGGATGTATCTTTCGTATCATGTGCCTTGCGGCTCCCAATATTATCAACCGGGTTTATGTTATCAACCGAACTACAAGAACTGGGCTCCCAATGAAGTATATTCTTCCCCCGTTTCCCCGGAATTGACTCTAAGCCAGGAGATCATCCCCGAATGCAACGGCATGTCTGAACTCCGCATTTGGCTGGATGCAACAGGGTCAAACCCAAACGGGATAACATCGGTCGTTCTGAAAGATGTCAATAATGACCACATGATTGTGAACGAGAATATTTACAACTCCAATTTACCGGCAAAAGCATGGTTTTCTCTAGCATTCCAGCCAGATTGGGCATCAAGCGGAAAATTCTATCTCCTCACTATCCAAAGCGATGAAGAAAGCGGTCCAAGAATCGCTTATTCATTACGTCCGGAATACCCAGCCGGAAAACTCTTCGAGAACGATCAGGCGCTCGGTCAGGATATGATCTTTCAAACTGGCTGTATTGCAGGGTGGGATGCTGATCGTGCGTTAGACACCCCTTGAATTTGGACATTTAAAAGGGAGGAGACAAAGGTTCACGCGGCGTGGAACGCAAGTCGATCTCGATTGCCGCGATAAGGAATTGGATCCCGACCAGCACCGAAAGTGTGGGCAGCATTACCGTCCCGGTGGGAGCGGGAACATTGCGCGAGGCGTAATCGATCCATTTGACGATTCCAAAGATTATACCGAACAGAAAAAGAGGGATACCTGCAAGGGTATAAATGGATGCCATTGAGAACTCATAAATAAAATATTTGAGAACAATACGGCGAAAAAAGGTTCTTGTTAATTTCAATGGGAACTCCAGCAACGTCTTTCGGATCGACAGATTGGATCGCTCCCCCAAATAACGAGCAGGCATGGGGATGTCCCTGACCACTGCGCCAAGCAGATACAAATGAGAAAGCATCGATGTTTCAAAAAAGTAGGAACGATCTAACTTATCGAGAGGCAGTTGTGCAAGGACTCGCGCGTTGATTGCAACATATCCATTTGTCGGGTCAAAAAGATTCCAATACCCGATGGCGGCTTTCGATAAAAAGCCCAAACCCAAGTTTCCTACACGCCGGACGAACGGCATCTTCTGCAGTGCCTGAAAATCCCTGAAACGGTTCCCCTTTGCATAATCTGCCTCGCCCTGGATAAGGGGAGTCAGCAGATCGGCTAAATATGTTGTATCCATCTGACCGTCGCCATCAATCTTGACAACTATCTGCGCGTCAAGTTCAAGTGCATGTTGATAACCGGTAATCATGGCTCCGCCAACTCCCATGTTTTTTTTATGTTTCAGCAAAATTACGCGGGGGTCTCTTTTGACTTCTTTGGTTACAAGCTCTGCAGTGCCATCGGGCGAAGCATCATCCACAACAATGATATGCCGGACGTAACGAGGCAGATTCTTAATGACCGAACCTATCTCCCGCTCGACGCGGTAGCATGGTATGACAACCGCGATATTATATTTGCGAAAATCAGAAGGCGATGTTTTCATTGAGTATCAGGAAGCATAACAGACCGTCCGGTAAAACCGGACTTTACAGCTGCCAAAGAAAGATGCAACGCCATGATGCCATCTTCCAAGGTGCAAACCGGTTCCGACTCACCTTTGGTTATTTCAACAAAGTGCCGCGTTTGACTCACGAAGAGTTGGTTCCGCTCGAAGCCTTCGGGCGGTGAAAATGTTTCGATATCGGGAGCAGGCGGATGGTCGGAGTATGAGCCGAAGGGCGCAGAGAATTTGCAGATGTGGAGAATTCCATCCGCGTTGTCCCAGCGAAGCGTGCCTTGAGTCCCAACGATCTCCAGGGTATGGCGCGGATGCCTTTGCACGTAGTTGAGATGCACGCCGCCAATGGCTCCGTTCGAGAATTTGAGCCCGATCTCTGCAACATCTTCAACATCGAGTTCGAGGGGCGAAACATGCCCATTGAACGACCACAGCGATTCGACTTCGCCGATGAGATAGCGCAGATAATCAAGCGGATGCGTGAGCGTGCGAATAACGCCGCCGCCCAGATCGGCGCGCGCCGCATAGCTCGCGCGATAATCCTCCCAGGGATGCCACTGCGGGAGATACTCACCCCAATGCGCATGGACAGTTAACACTTGACCAATGGTGTTTGCCTGAATTAGCTCACGCGCCTTATTGAGCGTGGGATGATAGCGGAATTGAAATCCGACAAGAATTTTGCTCCCGCT
>DNDO01000071.1:8978-9911 GCA_003484265.1 Anaerolineae bacterium | reverse complement strand
AAGCGGCTTTGAAGGCAGGTATCCAGACACCGAGATCGTGTTCCAATTCGGCACGTCGCTGGCGCAATACGAGAAGATGTCCGTGATGAGCCGCATCGAGGGCGTCGGCGGGAAGATATACGTGCCGCGCGCCACATACTCTTTTAGAATGTCATTCTGTATCGTGCCGCGAATCTTTTTGATGTCCGCGCCCTGTTTCTTTGCCACCGCGATATACATCGCCAACAGAACGCCCGCAGGCGCGTTGATCGTCATTGACGTGGAAACTTTATCAAGCGGAATTTGGTCAAACAACTGCTCCATGTCATGCACGGACGAGATCGAGACCCCGACCTTCCCCACCTCCCCGTGCGCAATGGGATCGTCTGCGTCATACCCTATCTGCGTCGGCAGATCGAAAGCGACGCTTAATCCTGTTTGTCCCTGCGCGAGCAAATACCGATAGCGCTTATTCGAATCCTCCGCCGTGGAAAACCCCGCGTACTGCCGCATCGTCCAGAAGCGCGAACGATACATCGTCGGCTGGACTCCCCGTGTGAATGGGAATTCGCCAGGGAAGCCGAGTTTTTCGATATATCGTTTGTCGGGCACCCCGTGCGCGTCGACAATATTCCCATCATCAGGCATCGCCACTCTCGGGATCTCAATGCCTGCGGATGTCTCGAAATGCTCTTTCCGTTCCTTGAATCTGTCCAATGATCTCTTGAGAATCGTTTCTTTCCATTTTTTATATTGATCGTTAATTGTCATTGTTCACCTATTTAAAAATTGCGGATGTATAAATCATTATTATTTCATAAACATATCTGATAACACAGTAAATTCTATTGGGTTTTCCCCTGTGCTGCCGGAAAGCCCGCCCCAGTCAACGGTCTCCACTGTCACAGCTTCCGCACCCAGGTAGTTCATCAGAGTGACCGTTGTGCTGCCAAT
>DNDO01000071.1:0-8612 GCA_003484265.1 Anaerolineae bacterium | reverse complement strand
GTAAAGGTCAGGTCATCAAACGATGCATCGCCCTCGGAATTGGACGAAATAATTTCCACACCGCTCAATTGTCCGCCGCTGAGCATGCTCAATGTTGTCCAATCGGATGTGGTGGTGATCTGAATGCGCGCTTTGAACTGAACAGGTGTTGGCTCGACGGTTGGGAAGGTCGAAACCAAACTCCCGTCAGGGTTGAGCGGAATTCTTTCCGTATTTGGAATTTCGCCTCTGAGCATTTTTGTCGCCGCGCCTGCCAGGCGCAAATACCAATCATTGGGAAGTTTTACGCCGTCAGTATCCATTGAGATGAGGTCAACACCAGCCGGTTGATCGTTTTTCGTTGCGGCGATCTTATACATGGCCGTGCCTTCATCCACTTCATCGAACATGGCGTTGTAGATCATCGGCACGCCGATCGAAACGGCGTTATGGACCTGCCGCCAATACAGTTCGCCGCCCCGCCGTGGCGTAGAGTTGAAGGGCGATCCGCTGTCATTGTGAAAGGCCGTGCCGGGAAAAACAACCGGCATGTATTGCGCGCCGCATTCGGCGACCCGCTTCATATCCGCTTCCATGACGGATCTATATTGATCGACTTCCGAGTCGGTTGAATACCGCCCCACCGTCCATGGACTGATGACATCCAACGCGCAATAATAATCAGCCCAGGCGGGGTCGGTTAACGAATCATTTTTCAATTCCCGCCACCAGGTCGGCACACCACCCATCAATGTAACCTCATACTTCTGTTCATCGTTATTCTTGAAGAAATTTACCAATTCCATTGCCTGCCCGGGTGTCCCTGGGCGCCCATTAAAGCCCAGACCCCATATTGCAAGCACTGGTTTTCCATCGTGCCGCAAATAAGCTGGACTCTCGGTCACCTTCAATATGTTCGTCAAATATTTCCAGTCATGTTCAACCTCTTCGATTAAGGTGGTGCTGTCCATTCCACTAATGTCATACATGATCGCAAATACACGTCCATGCGCCTCTGCCGCAGCCCGGACATTTTTCAGCACAATATTGCGTTGATTTGAATAAATAGGGTCCGCCAATTCTCCAACGAAGCGCTGCAGGAAGATGCCGTCTATTTCATAGTCGCTCATCCATTGGAAGTGGCGCATCACCGTTTTCGGGTTGTACGCTGAATATAAAGGGGCAGTTTCACCATTGGGATACTTCATGCCTGTTTCACAACGCTCTTCGGGCGTCAACTCGCTGGCATCTGGGAACATATCCACTCGAAAGTGAGCAGCATCGGGAATATCATCTTTAAACCAGTGAAACCAGCCTGTATTTGCTCCATCGCCAGGGCACGTGAACCAGCCCTGATAGCCCATCAATAATTTATGATTCATCGTATTTGGATCAACGATCACAGGGGGTAAATGCATCTCCGTCGGCGGAATTGATGACGGCGGCATACTGGTATTTGTTATATCAATAGTGTTTGGGGTTGCAGCGGCTTTTGTTGTACTCGGATAATAATTACAAGCTGAGAGAGCTATGACCACAATCAAGAACACGGATTTTCGCATTAAACACTCCTCAGCGGTGAATTGAATATTATTTAAGTCAAGCCAAGTATACAATAAAGACCAGTGTTATACTGCCTGCTATGCCGCCCTCCAAAAAAGCCGAAATCTGCTACATCCTTGCCTTTCCCGACCCTGCCGATAAGTCCACTGAACCCATTGAACAGATCCGCGGGCTGAGAGACGCGCCTTACTTTCAACCCGTGGATATAGATGTAAGGACGCTGGGGCAGGCTGAGGTCCAGGCAGGAGGCGTGCAGGTCTCTGTCCTACGTCAACGCTACGATGACCGCATCCAGATCCTGGATTGCCGATTCCAAATGGATGACTGCCTGAGTTCGTCCGGCATCCAACAACGTGAAGTGATCGAGCGCAACCTGCGCGACCGCTTTATTCCCATCGAGCATCTCACACGCGGGATCTATGAAGAGTACGTCATACTCCTGCTGACAAAAACAACACCAACTCCCGAAAAATACCTGGATAAAAACGCCGCACAGATCGGCCGCTTCATCCGCTCACAGCGCGAAGTGCTCGACCGAACCGAACTGGAACAGATATTAACTTCACGCATCCGTTACTCCACAAAAGACCTGACGCTGGTGGATTGGGAGGGCGCGGTAATCATCGCGGAGAACGGCGATTTCCAATCGGATATCGAACTGCTCAAGATCGGCAACTATCAACTTTTGCGCTACCGCATGCTGGACGAACTCGTGGAAGAGATGCTCGATAACATCAACGAAACGTTCTTCATCAACAAACGCAGACCCCGCCGCACACGGTCTGCCCTGCGCGGCATCGTGCAGCACCGCCTCGAAGTAATGCTCGACTTCGAACGCACCGATCAAAATCTCCTGCTCATCGGCGATTGGTACACCGCAAAACTATACACGACCATCCGCGACGAGTTCTATCTCGAAGAATGGAAGAGCGCCATACGCGCAAAACTCGATAACCTCGAAAGTATTGTAGAGACCATCAAAGATAATTTCAGCATCTCATGGGAAAACCTAATGGACCAGGTGCAATTGTATCTTTGGCTCGTCTTGCTCCTCGGTTATCTTTATCTATATTTTTTGGACGCCGGCTGGATAACACTACCGTAACAGGATGCAGATGAACCGTAAATACAGACACCTTGTAGGGACGCTTGCGCTTCTCCTCTCGACGTTAGCCTGCCGCGCCGCAACAAGCCTCATCTTCCCCGATACCCCTACACCCCTCCCGCCAGCCACGCTGACGCCGCTCCCCAACACGCCGATCCCAACGCTTCCGGCTCCCACAGAAGAAATAATTCTGGAAGCCGCCTGTCCGCTTCTCCTGTCCGACATCATGGATGCAGCGCTGTCCGATGCCAATTCCTCTGAAAAATTCAGTGAAGAGGATTATTACGTCCTTTACACAATTGATGACGATAAACTCAAAACAAGAGAGGATGTCGTCGCCAGCAACAACATCGGCGGTGAGTATGATTCGCGCGCAAAGCACGAATCACTATGGAACTATTTCGCCGAAATCATCCCTGAAGATGAGCGGAAGTTCGTGACCAAGTTTGCCGTGACCTCAGACGGGCGGGGAGAGATCCTTGCCGCTGTCAGCCCGAATTACGACAATCCATCCGAATGGACGCTTGAAGTGGACACCCTCGACACAGATGACAATTTCAGCCTTACGTACACGCTCATGCACGAATTCGGTCATCTGCTCACGCTCAACTCGAAACAAGTCCCTGTGAACAGGCGCGTGCTCTATAATATCGACGACATCGATATCTATGAGCAGGCAGTGGCGCAATGTCCCCAATATTTCACGGGCGAGGGGTGCAGTACTATAGACTCATACATCAACGAATTTTTCAAGCGCTTCTGGTCCCACTTCTACGAAGAGTGGCAGGAGGTTGATGAAATTGATGACGAGGATGTATATTATGACCGCCTGGACGATTTCCACGACACCTATCAAGACCAGTTCCTGACAGACTACGCCCCCACCAGCCCCGCGGAGGATATTGCCGAGTCATGGTCATTCTTCGTCCTGTCACCCAAGCCTGATAACAACTCCATTGCAAACGAGAAAATACTTTTCTTTTATGAATATCCCGAACTCGTTCGATTGCGCGGGGACATTCTCAACCGAGTTTGCGAGGCGTTTCCTGAATAGCATGAACGAGTTGACCCGTCCAATTCCCGAATCTTACTGGGTGGAACCTGGTCGCTTTTTGGCTGGCGAGTACCCCGGAAAATTTATGACGGAAACCACACGTCAACGCATTGACGCGCTCCTGAATGCGGGCTTCAACACGTTCATAGACCTCACCAAGCCTAATGAAACTATACCTTACATCCGCATATTGCATGAACAGGCGGAATATTACGGTATCGAAGTGCAGTATCATAGTTACCCGATCGGTGACTTCGGTCTGCCGACACCTGAAAAGATGATGCAGATACTCGACACGCTGGATAGGTCATTGCTGCAGGGGGGGAAAGTTTATCTTCATTGCTGGGGCGGTATTGGACGCACGGGTACAACTGTTGGCTGTTTTCTTGTTCGTCATGGAAAATCTGGCGAGGGAGCGTTACGTCAACTTGCAGAGTTATGGAAGACCGTGCCAAAGAGTCAGATCCATCTCCATTCACCTGAAACCCGCGCGCAAGCCGATCTTATATTGAGGTGGAGTGAATACGATTCTAACGCTGAAAACAACCTGAAATAATTATTTTATTGAACATTGCATATTGGTTAATAAGCCCTAAGAGCGAACGACAATATGAGAAAAAGCAGTATAATTTTTGGAGAGAGAACATAGACTTGGAAACCACACAACCCGAAGTTCAACCACAAATTGAATCACAGTCCGAGGAAATGAATGATTGGAAACGTTTCGCCCTGGAAATACTCGAAACCATTATCCTTGCAGTTGTTTTGTATTTTGGGATTAATGCAATATCCGCCCGCGTACGAGTCGATGGCTTTAGCATGCTCCCCACACTCCAGAACGGCGAATATGTGCTTGTCAGCCGCCTCGCCTATAAACTGGATATCCCTCAGCGGGGCGACATCATCGTCTTTGGTCTTCCCGTCGATCAGAAACAAGATTTGATCAAACGCGTCATTGGTTTGCCTGGTGAAACCGTCAACATACAAGAGAACAAAGTTATGATAAATGGCGTCCCGCTCGAAGAACCTTATATTGCGCAGGCGCCACTTTACAGCGGCGAATGGATTGTTGCTGACGACCAGCTATTTGTGCTTGGCGACAACCGCAACGACTCAAAAGACTCGCATCAGTGGGGTCTGCTTCCCATGGAGAACATTATCGGCAAAGCCCTGTTGATCTATTGGCCCCCGCCCGATTGGAAACTTATCAACCATACTGACGAAGTCTTTGCAACACAATAATAGGTGACAAAATGAATGAGCCTCTCTCGATCACCGGTTCCAATTCCATGCAATGCAATGAGTGCCCGGCAGGCGTCATGCACATGCGCCGCGTCACCTACTTCACGTGGCTTGGCGAGGAACTCGTCACTGTTCCGAACTTCCCCGCCCGCGTCTGCGACATGTGCGGGAAGCGCGAATATGACCAACGCGCCGTATCAGTACTGTCGATGATCCTCAACCCGGAAGCGGGAAAACCCACTCGCCGCATCAAACGCGTCCCCCAGCCTGATTCCTACCCATTGAACGTTCCTCATCCCCGCTCCACGAATAGATAGATCAATGCCACTCACGATAAGATAAGCATATTATGGACACCTCACAACGCACCTACCGTTTCAGCGCCGCTGACGTATACACAGCCGGCTACCGCATTGTCGGCAAGATCATGGTCTCCGCGAACGGCATCATGGGAGTCTTGAACGACCCGACAAAATCCCACCTGGAAATTCACGATGCAAGGCTTGCCCGCATACACATGCCGACAAAATTGGTTGACCACTTTGAGATTGTCCGCCTTGTAAAAATGCAGGTTGTCATCGTATGTGCCACCCGCCGAGAAGATTTAGGTCCGACGAACATTGTCCGAGGCGGATACTCGAACATCGTCGAAACACCGACCCGCCTGGCCACCGATGTTTTCGAACTGGAGGGAAAACTTCAAGTAGCCGGGCGGTTTGATTTCGTCTCATTGATCACGGATAAATCACGAAACTTTATCCCCTTATTCGATGCCACCCTCACAGCCATCCTGCTCCCTAACCTGAAAGTGGAAAGCCCTGGCATACTTTTCAACCGCGAGAAAATAGACATGCTGGCGTTTCTAAATCAACGCGCCAAAGAAGATAAATAACCGTAAAAATGCTTGACCATTACAGAGGTGGGTGATAAAATCCGCCCGCTTTGGTGTGAAGGGCTTCAAGCCGCCACACACCAGGTTGGGGACATAAGTCAGCAATGCAAGAATGCCCCCATCGTCTAGTGGACTAGGACGCAGCCCTTTCAAGGCTACGACCGGGGTTCGAATCCCCGTGGGGGCACAACTTTAAGACACACTTTGGTGTGTCTTTTGTTTTTTCAAGCAGGTTCGATACAAGGTTCGACTCCCCGTGGGGCATTTCCAATAAATACAAGCTCTAGAGAATTTATTGGATTTAATAAGAGAGCGCCCCAAAGGCGCTCTGAATCTCTTTAATGAAGACAATCCCTAATCTTTTAGATGATACGTATGATAGGCGTTTTGACACGGATTCCCCCAGACGATATGCATCTCGCGCGCTGTCAGGTCGATCACAAGGGCACAGATCGTGCTTTCACGGTCGAGAGGGTCAATTCCCTGGATATTATGGTTACAGATCGAGTTAGGCAGATTTACATGATCCTTTTGTATGGCTTGCAGAGACTTGATCGTGTGCTCGGAACTCTGCCGCAATAAGCGGTTTGCCCTGAAATAACGAACTCGTGAAGAAATGATCTCCTCCGGCTCATGCTCTATTCTCTTCATTGTATCGGTGAGATAGTGATTGGTATGCACAATATAACCATCTGTACCGTGCAATATTTCAAATTTCCGCGCCGAGGCTTCCACTGAATATAATTCGCCGCTTTCGTGGACCAGCAAGTGATTGTAGCCAGCCGCACGATGTTTAACGAGTGTCCTGCCAATGGCCCCGGAAAGGCGCTTTGCCGCCAACACCGCCCGTGCAACGATCAGGCGCGGGATGCCGATACGGGAATCGTTCGGATAGACGGAATCAATTAGTTGGGCGATGCCATAGGCGTTGAATCCAACATTGGGCAGAAGCCCGCCATACGTCATGGCAAGATACGGCGGTTCGTTATCAGGTTTCGCGCTGACAACGTAAACGTCATTTTCATCCTCAGGCACCCAATCTTCATTATGCGCAGCAAGGATATGTCCGTCCGCTGTCCGCTCCTCGTTTACGGCAAAACTGGTACATCGCGTAAGATGGAGGGCATCCACTGTAACAGCCTCCATCACGTTCAAGGTAACGAGCTCATTGAACGGGACATTTGCGCCTTCTGCGATGCCGCGCCATTCATCCACGTATTGCGGGTATCTTTCCTCGGCAAACGGCAGATACTTGCGCGATTGGATCTGCGCCCCCTCCCACGTCAATTCCAACGTGCCATATGCCTGCTCGAGCAACACCTGAGCATTGGCGACGCTATGCTGCACCTGTTCGCGGCGCGCCTCACCGATCTGCTGTCCCATCTCACGGTGTGTACCGGAAACTTCGATCAGGGGCGGCGGCGAATTATGAATGATCGTGTTTGGGATGGAAACTTCTTTTAAAGCCATGGAACCTCCAAAAATAAAAACCCGCCCCTTCTTGCTTGGGGCGGGCGGAATTATATCACGCAGGGATTTTATGCCTGAGGCGCAGGAGGTTCCTGACCGGAATCTGCCGGTGGGATGTAAACGCTCATTCCTGGGCCTTGGACTGGCCTCGCTCCAAAGCGCGTTATAACCACTGCGCCGATTGACAGCAAACCAACGAAAACAGGCACTACCCAGGTAAAACATCCCACAACCCAGGACAGGTTATTCAAGGCTTGAATAGAACCGACGATGAACATTAGGATGAACGTACCCAGCCCTGTTGTAAGAACAGGGGCCCAATCCTGGCGCAGTGCCTTCGAAAAACGTTCACCGACTTCCTGCCCAATTGCGATGACGCCAAAAAGCCAGGCAAAGCCCAAGGGAATCAACCCCAAAACCGCGAAGGGTGCAAGAATAAGCGTCAAAGCGGACAGAACAAGCGCCACGATCGTCAACAAGCCAATGCTCGTGGTCATCAAGGGTTGAGTAACGACTGCCTGGGAAACCATGTCCAATCGCTGTTGGAAGAAAAGAACGGTCAACATTCCAAGGAACGCCATCAGGAGCGAGGAGGTAAATACCCATCCAAATTCAAAGAATGGATTGAACCGTACATTCACCACATCGGGTATATTAGGCACGCTGGGCACAAGGGGAACGTCGGGAACGTTGGGTATGTTCGGGGGAATATTTCCATTCGGGATGTCGATCTGCGGAGCAACGTTATTTACAACATCACCTTCGATCGTTGCCCCTTCCTCACTGCTTAATTGACCGCCGACTGTGATGACATCACCGGCGACAACAGCGGTTTCATTCAAATTGACCTGCCCGCCGACGATAACAACATCGCCATTCACCTCACCGCTGCTCTCGACGCGCCCGCCAATGATCACGAGGTCGCCGTTCATTACGGCGTTCTCTTCAATCGTCACATTGCCGCCAAAAACGACCAGGTCACCTTCAAAGGTATCGCCTTCTTCAATCGTCACATTGCTTCCAAATACCACCCGCCCTTCACCGGGGCCCGGTCCCTGTGCGTACACCGAACCCGACGGCACGAGGAGAAGAGCAAGCACCAGGAAAGCAATTATTGTCCTAAATTTATATTTCATATACTACACTCCTTGCGGAACACGAACGAACCGCCAGATTGATACAGACCATAATAAGCCGATCCCCGCAATCGCCGATGCCAGAATCATCCATGCAAAGGGGGGTAAAAAGCTGGGGATCACATGCAACATAACTTCACCTGCCTGCGTTACCCCACTCCATAATAGCTT
>DNDO01000230.1:1163-13823 GCA_003484265.1 Anaerolineae bacterium | reverse complement strand
GTCGTTCCCGTCGGTGCCGCCTTGGTATCTGTTGCAGGCCGAGGGGTGGCGGGCGACTCAGTGGGGGGAACAATTTCCCTAGTTGGAGGAGACGCAGGCATTTCCGACGTATGGCTTCCACAAGCAGCGATCAGTCCGGAAATTGTTAGTATGATTAGATAATTTAATTTCATTTAAAAAGTTCTCCTAAAAGCCGTAAAGTATGACGGCGCCTAAAAATGCGAGAGTAATTGCAATTGCAAAACTTAATCCATAGGAACCTATGTAGAGGAAGGCGTTGCCTTTTTGGAACATCTCAGGGTTGCGGGAGCGGACAATGCTGATCCCTGTTGTAAGAAGGAAGAGAACGAAGGCAAGGATTATCTTTGCGCTTGCGTTAGGCGCGTCGCCTTCGTAGTTGCTCCTGTTATCTATGATGCCCGTGATGCCAGCCACAACAGTGCTGACGGCGGCGAGGACGATATTTGCATAAGCCGCCTGCTCAAGTGATGAATTTTTCCTCCAGTAAGCGAGCAGGATGAAAAGAAATGCCGCACCAGTGAGCGCAATCGGGAAGTGTACGATCATGGGGTGCGTTGGGTGCAGTTCCGTAAGCGCTGTCCATATTCGATTGAGTATTTCCATATCTTACTCCTCTGTTTAATAAGACCCTGGGGTTACCCAGGGTCTATTTTGTTTGGTGACTTACAGACGAAAGGATAACGTCAAACCTTACCGCCCGAATTGGCTGATTTCTCCACACTCGTTTTATCTCAAGTTCGTTGGTTTCAGGCTGTCGTGTCAATGATTACAACCAGCCGTTGCCATTCTTATAAATTTCGGACGGATGAAGCTGATAGCAGAATCTTAACCTTTAGCCCTTTTCCCGGGTCACTCTCAGCTGACAGTTGTCCGTTGTGTGCCTGAACAATTGACTTGGCGATAGCCAGCCCCAGCCCTGCGCCGCCATTATCGCGTTGACGGGATGAATCGGCGCGATAGAAGCGCTCGAATATTCGCTCGACCTCATCAGGAGGGAGCCCGGGTCCGCTATCTTGAATGGCGAGTTCCACCTTTTCCCCCACTTGTTTTGCGGAGAGGATGATCAGTCCGTTTTCGGGAGTGTGGCGCAGGGCGTTCTCGAGGATGTTCGTGAGGACTTGAGTCATTCGTCCCGTATCAACCTCGAGCGGGGGGAGAGGCGCGGCGATGTCCAATTCAAGTTTAATATTCTTTTTTTGCGTTCGAATTTGATACAACATTGCGACTTCCTTCAAGAGTCGTTCTGGCTCAACGGATCGAACAGAGATCGGCAGTTCGCCGGCATCGGCAAGGGAGAGTGTGCGCAAGTCGTCTACAAGATGTTCGAGACGCACGGCTTCTTCGCGGATGATCTCGAAGTTTTCTTTTGTGGGAGGGAGTACGCCGTCATGCACTGCCTCAGCGTGACCCAGGATCAGGCTGAGCGGTGTGCGAAGTTCGTGAGCGATGTCGGCTGTCATCTGCTTGCGGGCATTGACCGATCTTGAAAGTTCCGCGCTCATTTTGTTAAAGGCTTTGCCAAGTTCTCCGAGCTCGTCGTTAGAGCGAATAGACACCCGTTGTGTGAGATCTCCTTCAGAGACTGCATGTGTGGCATGCGTTAATTCGCGGATGGGGCGAGTGAGCGTGCGTGAAAGAAATATGCCCAACAATAAAGCGATGACCGCGCCAATCAAGACGCCGTATAACAAGGAAAGATTTGTGCGATCGATGAACTCGAGTTCGCGCTGGTTTCCTTCAAAGGGAACGCCTTGTGGAACAAGAATGCCTATGACTTTATCTTCGTGCAGGATCGGCTCACCGAGATTAAGATCTTTCTCGAAAACCCGGTCTCCTTTTTTATATTTCTCGTTCGATAAGATGACGATCCCGTTTTCATCCGTCAGGGTGAAGGGCGGTGCGCGGTTTGGGCCTTGACCGGGGGGATGGCGATCATTTCTCCGGTTGAAGATGAATTCCGCTCCAATCCAAGAGTTATTTTCAGAATAGTAGTCGGATAATTCAGAGATGACTTGAGTTTGATTTTGGTCGGCAAGGAATCTAATGAACTCCGTCCTTGTGTTCCAGCGTGCAGTAATGAAGATAACGACAAGGCTGGTGATGCCAATGCTGAGAAACGCAAGGATTAATTTAGTGGATATCGAGCGCATACTCTATTCTTTTTTGAACCGATAACCGACGCCGTAGACGGTTTCTATATATTTAGGCGAGCGCGGAGATTTTTCGATCTTCCCGCGAAGGTTTTTGATATGAGTGTCTATTGTCCGCTCATAGCCTTCGTAACGGATACCTTGAATGATGTCGAGCAAATCGAGCCGCGAATAGACACGTCCCGGTGACGAAATAAGCGCAGTCAGGATGTTAAACTCTGAAGGTGTGAGATTGACAAATCCATCGGCAACTTTTACAGTACGGCTCTCACGATCTATTGCGACGTCCGCAGCTTTGACCGTTTTGGGGGTGGCTTCCTGTCCGCTTGCGCGACGCAAAAGAGCGCGAATACGCGCCACCAGTTCGCGCGGACGGAAAGGCTTGGTCATATAATCGTCTGCGCCGACCTCCAGGCCGATCACTTTTTCATCGTCGTCCACGCGGGCAGTGAGCAGGATGATCGGAGTGTTATTCCCTGCGCGATGCTGACGCATGAATTCGTAACCGTCCATTTCTGGCATCATTACATCGAGGACGATCAGGTCTGGCTTCTCATTTCGGGCAACGGAGAGCGCTTCTCTACCGTTATAAGCTGTGACGACTCGATAGCCTTCCTTTGTCAAATAGCTTTCGACCAGCGAGACCAGCCGCTTTTCGTCGTCCACGACCATGATTGTTTTTGTCATCAGATATATCCGTTTAATATTACTCCAGTATTTTGATAGTTATAAGTATATTGTCAAAATTTAAAGGTGGGGGTGCAAAATGTGAAGATTTTATGTGGTTTCCAGCCATATGGGTTTCTTGACCTGTTCTCTTACCACAAAATTTATTGCAAAAATAGACCCAAATTGAATATTCTTCCATTACGCTTTTTCCATTTCTGCCCCAATTTTCAATTAAGCCTTGATTGTGCTACACTTATCCTTTACAATAGCGAGAATAAAATCCACCGGTACTGACGTGAGGTGAAAGCGTATATGAACGAGAAACATATTCAGCAAGTTCTTGAAATTGAAAAGCAAGCGAAGGAAATTCATGAAGCGGCTCAAAAAGAGGCGCAGCAAATGCCGGTTAAGGCTGAGCAGGATGCTCAGTCCTTGATTGAGAAGGCAAAAGTCGATGCCCAGCAGGAAGCGCGTCAGATGGTGTCCAAGGTGCAGGCAGACGATAACAGCGCTCGCATTTTATCCGAGGCTGAGGAAAAAAACCGTCAGTTCGAAGCTGCTGCGATGAGTAATTTTGACCGGGCAGTTGCCTTTGTGATTGACCGCGTGGTTGGCAAGGAATAGTCCATGTCCAGTGGTGTTTCCGGATACGCGGCTCTCAATGCCCGAGTGCGCGCAATGTACTCATCCCTGTTAAGCCCGCAGGAAATGACCCGGTTGAGCGAAACCGCTGATTTTCCAGCTCTTGTAGGATCGCTCAAATCAACAGTTTATGGTCCACATCTCGAAAACCTGAAGGAAAAGGACCTGTTGACTCCCAAGCGCACCATTTCTCAATTGCGCAAGAGGCTGGCGGATGTTTATACAAGCGTTATTCATATGGCGCCTGGGGATTCACGGCCTTTGTTAATCCAGTTATATCGATATTTCGAAGTAGGGAATTTAAAAGCCATCCTTCGTGGAATCGTGGCGGGTCCGTCATCTGATTCTGAATCCACGCATTGGGAGCAGGTCAACAATGTGCTATTCCCCATGGGATCATTGTCTGTATTGCCGGCTCGCGCCATGGTCGAATCAGGGAATGTGTCCGCCGCCGTTGACCTGCTTAACGGCACACGCTACGAAGAGGTGCTTTCCTTTGCCATGAAGCGGTACAGTTCCGAGCAAAACCTTTTCCCGCTTGAAGTTGCGCTGGATCTGGATTATTGGCGGAATTTGTGGCAACAGGCAAAACGCCTTTCCGGTCTGGATAGGGCGTATGCGCTTCGCATCGTCGGATCATTTCTTGATATGAATAACCTCATGTGGGCGATCCGTTACCGGGTGTATCATAAACTGTCCGAGGAAGAATTAATCAATTACACTTTGCCTTTCGGCTATCACGTCCATGATGATGATATTCGCGCGATTGCCGCAGGTGGAGACATCGCCTCAATTGTGGGGCGTATCTATCCCGATATAACCAACGTCAACGCCCTGTTGGAGAACCCTCAGAGCGGCCTGCCTTTGCTTGAGGCAGAATTGAATCGCCATCTTATAAAACAGTGCCTCGGAGCCTTTATGGGAAACCCATTCCATATCGGTCTTCCGCTGGCATTTCTTATATTGACCAACTTTGAAATTGAAGACCTGACGATCCTGCTCGAAGCAAGGTCCACGAAATTACCCGATGAAAACTTCCGTCCTTATTTATTGAGGACGGCTGCAGCTTAATCGTATGCCTTCAGTGTTCCGACAGGGAACGCTAACCCCAAAGGCGTTTGTTCATAGGAGATTACATGATCTTTCCAAAAGAGATGACGGAGATCGAACTGGTTGTTCCTTCCAAAGATCTTCTCGCAGTTACAAAAATTCTGAGCCGCCATGGTGTCTTTCACCAGACGGATAGCAGTTACCCCGGTGTTGATACGGGGTCAGCCAGCACCTGGCAGGAAACCGCCGCAGATTATGCGGCGCTGGAACGTCGCATCCAATCCACAATGCAGATGCTTAATATCGAGGAGAGACCGCCTTCATCGTCCGATTTCGACACGAGCGCTGACCTAGCAGCGCTTCGTCCTGTTGTCGATGAGATCGAGGATGAAGTCAAAAAAATCAGCGATGATTTGGGTGAAGAGAAAAAACTTCTGGAATCGCTTCAGACCGACCTTGATCAACTTGAACCCATCAAGGATGTGGAAACTGACCTCAGTTCCCTGCGCGGGGGCGGTTATCTTTTCTCTACACTTGGGTTGATCCCTACGTCAAATTTAGACCGATTAAAAACCAGCCTCACGCGCGTTCCACATGTTTTCCTTACATTAAAATCAGATTCGCAACGATCGGTCGTCTGGCTCACAGGCTCCCGAAACAATTCTGATGCGTTGGATCGTGCGGCACGAAGCGCGTATCTAAATCCGCTGACACTGCCGGAAGAATACACGGGCACGCCTGCTACGATAATAAAGTCCATTCAAACATCGTTAGAATCATCCCGTCAAAAAATTTCAGAATTGAATGGATTGCTGGCAAAACAGGCGGATGCGCGTAAAGACCAATTGCAAAAGTTATTGTGGGATGTCCATGCGAGCCGCGTAGTTGCTGATTCAATTGTTCGGTTTGGTCAGCTTCGCCATACCTATGTGGTTGTGGGCTGGGTGCCGACCGAAAGACTGGAGATTCTGACCGAGAGACTTAAGAGTGCCTCGAAGGAGCTCCTGATGCAAACGCTGCCTACTTCGCGATCTGGCCACAACTCTCATGTGCCGGTTGCATTGACCACGAACAAGTGGCTTCGTCCGATCCAGGATCTGGTAACAACTTACGGACGCCCTCATTATGGCGAACTCGACCCAACCATCTTGGTAGCCCTGACTTTCCCTTTCCTATATGGCGCCATGTTCGGCGACCTCGGTCAGGGACTTATACTAATGTTGGTGGGCTTCCTTGCGCATAACAGAATTTTCATGAAAGGTTTGCAAAGCCTCGGCCTGCTTCTTGTATACTGCGGCGCCTCTGCGGCGGTATTCGGGGTTCTATACGGAAGTATCTTCGGTTTCGAAGGTCATTTGATAGAAGAATACCTCCACTTTCATTTTGAACCATTATGGTTCAGTCCGCTTGAAAATATTCTCGGGATACTCGGGATTGCAATTGATGCAGGTATTCTGCTATTGTTGTTCGGTTTTCTGCTTGGTTTGTTCAATCAACTTAGATCGCGCGATTGGGCGCACTTGTTCTTTGGTCATACTGGCTTGGTCGCATTGATCTTCTATGTTTCCTTCCTGGCATTGCTTGGCGGTTTCCTTGGTGACACCGCGATAGCACCGAAGGTCGCGGTTGCTATTAGTGGCCTGCCTCTCCCATTCAGCACACTGGCACTCATCTTTGGTGCGGGCATCATGTTCTCAGGATTCTTTAGAAATCTGCTCGAGGGACATCGTCCGTTGATCGAGGGGAAAGGTGTCGGCGGGTTTGCCATGTTCCTGGTCCAGTCATTCATGGATATTTTCGAGACCGTGATCAGCATGCTGAGTAACACCCTGTCCTTTGTACGCGTTGGCGCGTTCGCCGTGGCGCATGGCGGTTTGAGCCTTGCAATTTTTTCACTGGCTGGAGAGGAGCCTACGGTCAAGTTTTGGATCGTGGTCTTTATCGGCAATATATTCATAATTGGTTTTGAAGGCCTGATCGTATATATCCAGACCATGCGTTTGCACTACTATGAGATTTTGGGTAAATTCTTCACTGGCGGCGGAATGCGTTTCGATCCGCTTACGCTATCATCTGCGAAAGAGGAGGCGTAGCCAGTAAGATTAATTGTTTATTTTGAAAGATAATTTAGATCTGTGCATGTCAATAAAACTTGAAATATAAGGAGATAAAAATGTTTGTGGTATTCGCTGTACTCGTTGGTTTAATTCCGGTCATCCCTGCTGTGATCTATGTGATCCAAAACGGGAAGACCAATCCCTCCATGTCGCTTTCCCGTCTGGTAACAGGTTTCAATACCTTCAATTTTCTGGTTGGTATGATGGCGGCTGGACTGGCCGTCGTATGGTTTGCCTCCCCCTCATCTGTATTGGCATCAGGTGCGGCACAAGAAGGCGGCTCAATTGATCAATATGCATCACTCGCCGCCGCGTTATCCACCGGACTTGCGTGTATTGGCGCTGGTATTGCGGTAGGCGGTTCCGCTGCTGCAGCTGTGGGTGCTACTGCTGAGAAGCCGGAGTCGTTTGGTCGCGCCTTGATCTTCGTAGGACTTTCCGAAGGTATCGCCATTTACGGTTTGATTATTTCATTCCTCGTTCTTCCGTAGGCATGAAATGAAAGTGCTGGTAATAGGTCACCCCGAAGCTGTGTTGGGATTTTCCTTGACAGGCGTGCGAGGGCAGGCTGCATCCACAGCTGAAGAAGTCAACCAAGCCCTTGACGATGCCTTGGCATCCAAAGAAACAGGCATTATTCTAGTGACGCAGGATGTCGCTGGATTGATCCAGCCGCGGATGGACGATCTTAAGTTACACAGCACCATTCCGCTTGTTGTAGAAATTCCTTCGCCTGCGGGCGTATCTGCAGACCAGCCATCCCTGGGCGAGATCGTGCTTCGGGCGATAGGTATTAAGTTGTAATGAGATTGGATAGGTAACGAATTATGAAACCTGAAGAAGAAAATATTGAACGACTTGCACGGGCAATCCTTCAGGAGGCGCGTGACGAGGCGGAGCAATTGAAGGCAGAGGCGCAGGCGAAGGCCGATGCGGTTCTTAAGCGTGCCCAGCAACAGGCTGAGTCTGAACGGGATGCGATCTTAAGCCGTGCCCGTCAGGATGTGGAACGTCTACGCGGTCAGTCCGTTGCATCTGCTCAATTGAAGGCGCGCACCCTGCAGTTGGAAAACCGCGAAAAACTTTTGGATAAGGTGTTTGACGCCGCGCGAAAAAAATTGCCGGACGTAAAACAACGCTCGAATTTTGACAAGGTTGCTGTCCAGTTGGTTAAGGAAGCATTGACGCAATTGCGTGTGGATGCCGCGGAAGTACGGGCGGATGCCGCCACTCAAAAAGTATTAAAAAGTCAGCTGGATAACATTTCAAAAGAGCTTAATGTGCAGATCACCAGCGGCGATGCCATCAAAGAGGGCACAGGAATTGTAGTGGATGCCGCCGGCGGCAAACTGCATTACGATAACACTTTGGAAACCCGCTTGAAGCGGTTGCAGAACGAGCTTCGTTCCTCAGTGTATCAAGTATTGAATGGAGAACGGCTATGAGTGAGAGAGTCGGGACGATCACCTGGATCAACGGGCCCGTAGTTCGCGCTCGTGGTTCGCGTTATGTAGGCATGCTTGAGCTTGTCGAGGTAGGCGACGAGCGTCTTGTAGGGGAGGTTATTGGTCTGCGCGGGGACGAGATTACCGTGCAGGTTTATGAAGAAACATCGGGGATGAAGCCCGGCGCGCCTGTGTATGGCACGGGCTTGCCATTATCAGTTGAACTCGGACCTGGTTTGATCAAGAGTATTTTCGACGGCGTTCAGCGACCGTTGCCCTTGATGGAAATGGAATCCGGTTCGTTTATCGGGCGCGGTACCCGTCTTGATCCGCTTTATCGAAAAGACCGCTGGCGGTACAAATCATCGGTCAAGGTTGGCGATGAGGTTTCAGGCGGCACGATTCTGGGTATTGCCATGGAAACCGACACTTTTGAACACCGTGTCATGGTTCCCCCGGACATGTCAGGCACTGTTACCCTCGTTGTTGCGGATGGCGAATATACCATTGAAGACACCATCGCTCGCATTAAATTGTCCAATGGCGAGGAAAAAGAACTCACCATGTTGCAGCGCTGGCCCGTTCGTCAGCCGCGTCCCTTCATTAAGCGGCTTGGTCAGACAATGCCCCTCGTTACGGGACAAAGAATTCTTGATACTTTTTTCCCCGTGGCAAAAGGCGGCGCGGGTGGGATTCCTGGTCCGTTCGGTTCAGGGAAGACTGTTACCCAGCACAGTATCGCAAAGTGGGCGGATGCGGAAGTCATCGTTTACATTGGATGCGGCGAACGCGGCAATGAGATGACGGAAGTGTTGCAGGAATTCCCGCATCTGGTCGACCCGCGGACTGGGCGGCCTTTAATGGAACGCACCGTCCTGATAGCGAATACGTCGAACATGCCTGTTGCGGCTCGCGAAGCCAGCATCTATACCGGCATTACCATCGCAGAATATTACCGCGATATGGGATACCATGTCGCTTTGATGGCAGATTCGACCTCCCGCTGGGCTGAGGCTCTTCGTGAAGTATCAGGCCGTCTCGAGGAAATGCCCGCTGAGGAAGGTTATCCCGCTTACCTTGCTGGACGACTTGCGGAATTTTACGAGCGCGCCGGTTACGTACAAACATTGAATAATAACAAGGGTTCGGTATCCATTGTGGGAGCGGTATCTCCTCCGGGCGGTGACTTTTCAGAACCCGTTACACAGCACACCAAAAGATTTATCCGCTGTTTCTGGGCGCTCGATAAGGCACTTGCGTCAGCGCGTCACTTCCCCGCAATCAACTGGCTTGACAGCTATAGCGAATACATCGAAGATGTTGCGGATTGGTGGCAGGAACAAGTCGGCAAGGACTGGCTTGGTATGCGTAACAAAGCCATGGAAATTTTAAGCGAGGAAAACCGACTGTCACAGATCGTGAAATTAGTAGGTCCCGATGCCCTACCCGACGGTGAGCGTATGATCCTTGAAACTGCGCGCCTTCTCCGCGAGGGCATTCTTCAGCAGAACGCCATGGATACTGTGGATGCATTCTCGTCGTTGGAAAAACAGATCCGAATGCTGGAACTGGTTCTCCAATTCCATGACCGCGGCTTGAAGATCATCAAGCGCGGCGCACCGATCGTGATGATCCATGACCTGCCCGTTGTAGATGTGCTGATCCGTATGAAATCGGCGGTGCCGAACGATGAAATGAATAAACTTGACGAAATCCAAAAGCAAATCGACGCTGAGATGAGTCAGTTAGATGTGGAGTATCAATGAGTGACGTTACCGTACTTGGCGGGCAGGAAGTCCTGGGCGTTGGTCGTATCGACGGACCTATTTTGGTTGTGGAAGGTGCGGCAAACGTCAGTTACGATGAAGTTGTAGAGATACGCGATTCAAAGGGTCAGCTTCGTCTGGGTCGTGTCCTAGAGGTTGGCGAGACCACGGCTGTCATACAGATTTTCTCCGGTTCCACTGGATTGTCCATCGACGGAACAACCGTCCGTTTCATGGGCGACACCCTGCGCATCCCCGTTACCGATGAAATGCTTGGGCGGGTGTTCAACGGATTGGGCAAACCAATTGACGGCGGTCCAGAGCCGCTTACCGACCGTTATTCGGATGTCAATGGCGAACCGATCAATCCCACAGCCCGCGTCTATCCGCGTGATTATATCCAGACCGGCATTTCGTCTATTGATGGATTGAACACGCTCTTACGCGGTCAGAAACTGCCGCTGTTTTCTGGAGCAGGTCTACCACACGACCAACTTGCCGCGCAGATCGTCCGTCAAGCCACGCTGGGAAAGGTGGCTGGTTCAACGGAAACAGATAACGAGCAGTTTGCCATCGTGTTTGCCGCAATGGGCGTGAAGAACGACGTTGCAGATTACTTCCGCCGATCGTTTACCGAAAGCGGCGCGCTCACCCGTGTTGCAATGTTCCTAAACCTGGCTGACGATCCCCCGGTCGAACGTCTGGTTGCGCCTCGCGCGGCATTGACCCTGGCTGAGCACCTCGCGTACGAAAAGGGAATGCATGTGCTGGTCGTCCTCACGGACATGACCAATTATTGTGAAGCGCTCCGCCAGATCTCGAATATCCGCGGTGAAGTCCCGAGCCGCAAGGGTTACCCCGGCTATCTATATAGCGACCTGGCTTCGTTGTACGAACGCACAGGGCGTATCAGCACCAGCGAGGGCTCGATCACCCAGATCCCGATCCTGACCATGCCCAATGATGACATTACTCATCCCGTTCCCGATTTGACCGGTTATATTACTGAAGGTCAGATCGTGCTGGGGCGTGAATTGTTTTTCTCCGGCGTATACCCTCCTGTAACCGTTTTGCCGAGCCTGTCGCGTCTGATGAAGGACGGTATCGGTAAGGGACGCACACGTGAGGACCAACCGCGCTGGGGCGCGCAGCTTTATGCCGCTTATGCCCGCATGCAGGATGTCCGCGCGCTTGCCTCCGTAATCGGTGAAGAAGAGTTGACCGATGTTGATCAGAAGTATTTGCAATTCGGCCGGGCTTTCGAGCATGAGTTTGTCAATCAAGGTTTCACAGAGAACCGCACGATCGAACGGACCCTTGAAATTGGCTGGAAGCTCCTTTCGATATTACCGAAGAAGGAATTGACTCGCGTTTCACTCGAAGAGATCGAAAAATACTATCAAGGTGATGATGGCGAAGATTAACGTCGCTCCCACCCGCAGTAACCTGATCCGCATGAAGAAGGATTTACGCTTCGCGCGTGAAGGATACGAGATCCTTGACCGCAAGCGTGAAGTGTTGACGACCGAGCTCGTCCGCGTGGCGAAAGAAGCTGACGCACTTCAAAAAGAGGTCTGGGCGTTGCTGGCAACAGCCTATGGCGCGATGGAAAAAGCGCGCCTGGTGATGGGCAGTGACCATGTGGAGTGGGCGGCTCTCGCGGCGAACAAAACCGTGGAGGTGAACTTGAAACTACGCGGCATCATGGGTGTTGCCATCCCCACGATCGAAGCCAGGGGAGAGCCTCAGCGATTGCCATACAGCCCCGGTGATACGGCGGCGGCGTTGGATGAAGCCAGTTCCGCATTCCGTGAAGTGTTGATCAAGGTGCCTCAGTTATCCATGTTGACTACTACGGTCTGGCGGTTAGCAGGCGAATTGCGCAAAACGCAGCGGCGCGTAAACGCGCTCCAGCATATTTTCATCCCACAGTATGAAGAAACGGTCTTGTTCATTGTCAGTTCCCTCGAAGAGCGCGAACGCGAAGAAACTTTCCGTTTGAAGCTGCTTAAAACGAGAATGGGTTAGGTTTTCGAAGCCATCAATCCGTTGAAAGGAATTGGTACATGAAGATCGGTGTGTTGGGGTCGGGAGTTACGGGTCAGACGATTGGTTCCAAACTTGTCCAGCTTGGACACGATGTGATGCTTGGGTCGCGTGATGAAGCAAATCCCCCGGCGGTTGTTTGGGCAAAAGAAGAAGGTCATAACGCATTATATGGCACATTTATGAATGCGGCTGAGTTCGGTGAGATCGTTTTTAACTGTACTTTGGGATCAGCTTCCCTGATCGCATTAAAACAGGCTGGTGCTGATAATCTTAAGGGCAAGATTTTGGTCGATACCTCGAACCCTCTCGACCGCTCAACCGATACCTGGACCCTCACCGTCTGTAACACCGATTCGCTGGGCGAGCAAATCCAACGAGCGTTTCCAGATACAAAAGTGGTCAAGACCCTCAATACGGTTAACGCCAATGTGATGGTCGACCCGTCCAAATTGATCGAGAAAACAGATGTGTTCGTCAGCGGGAACGATATTGAAGCAAAGGCGACAGTCGTAATGATCCTGCGGGATTGGTTTGGTTGGCGAGAGATCATAGACCTTGGCAATATCACCACGTCCCGCAGTGTGGAAATGTACGTTCCGCTCTGGCACAATATTAGGTCTGCGATTTCTTCACAGAGATTCAATATTAAAGTCGTGACCTCGTAAGATAAAGTTAGATAGAATAAAATTAGCCATCCTAATATTCGGGGTGGCTAATTTTATTCTCTGGTTCATTATTTTTTCTTGGTTGG
>DNDO01000230.1:0-926 GCA_003484265.1 Anaerolineae bacterium | reverse complement strand
GCGCTTTGAAGACAGAGGTCGCTGTAATTGGGAGTCAACCCGGGGAGTGTGTTGATCTCGAGCAGACGGGGGTTCCCTTCATCATCGAGACGAATGTCTGTGCGCGAAACATCGAGTGCGTAAAGCAGTAGATGCGCGCGTAATGCAAAGTGTTTAAGTTTCTTTTCGAGTTCGGAGTCGATATCAGCCGGGCAGACGTAGCCGGGCGCGCCTTCTTCTCCAACGTCCTTCGATTTTGCAGCCTGACTGTAAATGTTTGGCGTTACAGAACGGGAACTATCCAGTTCTAGGATGGGAAAGCGGTGGAAGCCGTCCTTCTCGTACCATTCGGGGTGGCGTGAAAACATTTTTGCATCCCGCCTTCCAATAACACCAACGGTAAACTCGCGCCCGGGCAGGAAAGTTTCGACGAGCGCGGGCTGTTGGTAGGTGTTCACAATATAAGAAATTCTTTCGCGCATTTCCTTGTCGTTTTTGACAACTGCTTTCATATCCACACCCATACCCGTACCTTCGCGGGCTGGCTTGACAAAGAGCGGGAATTTTAACTCCGGGCGAAGAGGCTCATCCCCGGCGCTGAATTCCTGGAAGGGGGCGACGGGCAGGCGTCGGTCGCGCCAAATGCGTTTGGTCAAGGTTTTATCGAGGGAGATTCCATTGGTCAGCACGCGCGAGCCAGTGTATGGGATCTTCAACATTTCCAGTAGGGCAGGGACTTGCGCTTCACGCGCGTCGCCGCCCAGCCCCTCGGCGATGTTGAAACAAATATCGGGCTTTTCGTCTTTTAATGCGTAGGGCAGATCGGCGTCGGCTTGGATAAAGACGGATTGGTGCCCATCAGTTTCAAGGGCGGCGCGAATCGAGTTGATGGTCTCGATGTGGTCAAAATCGGCGAAAGCGTCTGGTGGAACGCCCTCCGGTTTGGG
>DNDO01000208.1:36307-36831 GCA_003484265.1 Anaerolineae bacterium | reverse complement strand
GATCACACGCTCTTGGTATTCAATGCAGACGGCTCTATGCTTGCCTCAAGCAATTCGGCAGGGGTGATCGATGTGTGGGATTTGAAGAGTGGCACTTTAACCCTCGTCGGATCCATCCGCAAAGAGACCGTGTACTCGCTGGCATTCAATCCCTCCGGCACACAACTTGCCGTCGGCACATCCGGTTTCGTGTACCTGATCGATCCAAAGACAGTTAAAGAGACGGCACGCATCCCTCATGCGGGCAAGGTGAACGGCGTCGCATATTCCGCTGATGGAAGCACACTCGCAACAGCCTCTCTGAAAGCCATCCAGTTTTGGGCTGTGACAACCATACCAAAACTCGACTCGGCTAACCTCGTCGATGCCGCCTGCTCACGCCTGACCGTCAATTTCTCCGAGTCACAATGGAGCAGTTTTTTCAGCGACGAGGAATTCAGGGTGTTATGTAAAGACCTGCCCGTACCGAAATAGTGACCAGAGTAAATCTTAGGTCGTTTAAAAAACTTCACGTTCTACAGTAA
>DNDO01000208.1:35840-36038 GCA_003484265.1 Anaerolineae bacterium | reverse complement strand
GAAGTTTTGCATTTCCTACATCAGTATAGCAACTTGATTTTCAAGGAGCCCTGCCAACGCCTGCATAGACTGCAAGGCAATCCCTGATGGGTGCGATAACGGCTCCGTCGCCGATACGGAGGTCAACGGAAATGGTGGCTTTCACCGATAACGGAAAGACAGCTTTGATTTGCAAAAACAAAAAAGCAGGTCACGTTT
>DNDO01000208.1:22251-35528 GCA_003484265.1 Anaerolineae bacterium | reverse complement strand
AAACGTGACCTGCTTTTTTGTCATATCAGCATACTCACTGGATTTTCAAGGAAACCTGCCAGCGCCTGCATGAATTGCGCGGCCTCGGCGCCGTCGCTGACGCGGTGGTCAACGGAGATTGTGGCTTTCATCCGCCAACCGGGTTTGATCTCGCCATTTTCCACGACGGGAATTTCCCGAGCGGATGAAATTGACAATATCGCGGCTTCAGGGGGATTGATAATGGCGATGAAGTCTTCGACATCGTACATGCCCAAATTGGAGGTGGAGAACGTCGAGCCATCTACATCATCGGGTTTGACCTTTCCCTCGCGGGCGCGTCCTGCCATGGATTTGACCTCAGCGGAAATCTGGCGCAACGTCTTTTGATCGGTGTCTTTGACGACAACGGTCATCAATCCGCCGGGGACGGTGACCGCCACGCCGACGTTGACGTGACCAAATTGAATGACCTCTTTATCTTTGATGGTGGCATTGAGGTTGGGGAATAGACGCAGGGAAAGGGCAACCCCTTTGAGAATAAAGTCGTTGACCGAAAGTTTTTCGCCATCAGGCAGGGATGCGTTGGCTTGTTTGCGCATGTCCATCAACGCATCCATTTTGTATTCGTGGGTCACATAGAAGTGCGGAATGGTTGTTTTGGATTCGATCAGGCGTCTGCCAATGGCTTGGCGAAGTTTGGTGGTTTGAATCACTTGATCGTCGTGAGAAACGATAACTGGAGAAGTGGGACTTGAAACCTTGGATGATCGACCGGAAGAAATCGCGGATTCCACATCCTTTTTAACCACGCGTCCGCCGGGACCTGTGCCTTGTATATCGGCGATGTTGACGTTTTTATCCTCGGCGATCTTTTTTGCGAGAGGCGAAGCCTTGATGCGATCAGAGTCGGAGGCAGACGAGGCTTGTTGAACAGGAACCGCTGCCGGCTGTGAAGGAGCCGCCGGCTTTTCATCCGATTTTGTTTCTGTTTTTGGAGCGCCACTCTCAGGAATGTCGATCTTTTCATCAGCGGTTCCGACAACTGCGATTGGCGCGCCAACGGGTACGACATCTCCCTCGCCTGCGAGCAGTTTACGCACAACGCCGCTTGCGGAAGATTCGACTTCAACGGTGGCTTTGTCGGTTTCGATCTCGGCGAGGATGTCGCCTTTGGTGATTTCCTGACCCTCGTTCTTGACCCAGCGGATGAGCACGCCTTCCGCCATGTCGAAACCGAGTTTGGGCATATTGATGGTTTCAGCCATTATCTCAATACCTCCTTGACCGCCTCGACGATGTCCGTCACTTGCGGGAGTGCGGCTTGTTCAAGCGTGCGGTTGTATGGGAGCGGCACTTCCTTTTGCGCAACGCGGATGATGGGTGCATCGACGTAATCGAATGCTTCCTCATAGATGCGGCTGACGATCTCGGAGCCGACACCATAGGACTTCCAGCCTTCCTCAACCACGACTGCGCGGTTCGTTTTCTTGAACGATTCGATTACAGGTTCCATATCGAGCGGACGCAACGTGCGCAGATCAACGACTTCAACGTTGATGTTTTCTTTCGCCAGTTCATCCGCGGCTTTCATCGATAATTCTAGACCTTTGCAGTATGTGACGATGGTCGCGTCACTGCCCTCGCGCTGCACTTTGGATTGACCGATCGGGATGAGATACTCTTCGTCCGGGACTTCGCCGCGGACCTGG
Organism: Anaerolineae bacterium; assembly: GCA_003484265.1. Taxonomy (GTDB): domain Bacteria; phylum Chloroflexota; class Anaerolineae; order Anaerolineales; family Villigracilaceae; genus Defluviilinea. Next base: position 33,837 of record DNDO01000208.1, on the reverse strand, counting down.
TACATGGTGGCGTGCTCGATGAATAGCACAGGATCATCCGACCGTATGGCAGATTTGAGCAATCCCTTGGCATCTTCCGGCGTCCCGGGCGATACGACCTTAAGACCGGGGAAATGTGCGAAAATGGCATCCGGCGTCTGTGAGTGCGTCGCACCCAATTGACGACCTCCGCCTCCGACGGCGCGGATCACCATCGGGACCTTGAATTGTCCGCCGAACATGTAGTGAAGCTTCGGCGCCTGGTTGACGATGTAATCCATTGCAGAGAACCCGAAGTTGATGGTCATCAACTCCGCTATGGGGCGTTGTCCCACCATTGCCGCGCCGATCGCGCCGCCGATGATGGCGTTCTCAGCAATGGGCGTATCCTTGATTCGGTCGGGACCATATTTGTCATAAAAACCTTTGGTCACAGCATAGGTGCCGCCCCAAACGCCGACCTCCTCGCCCATGATAAAGACTGCCGGGTCGCGGTCCATTTCTTCCATAAGTGCCTGCGAGATCGCCTCGCGCATTGTAATTTTTGCCATTTGTTCCTCTTGAAGAGAGATTATTGCTTAGAGATTAGTTGATTGATATATATCGCTTGCAATCTCAGTTCTTTATTCTCTGGTCTGTTTTAGTCTACGTATATATCCGTGAACAATTCTTCCATCGCAGGTTCAGGGGAAGCCTCGGCGAATTCGACTGCCTTTACCACTTCCTCTTCCACGCGCGCTTCGATCTCATCCAATATCTTGCTGGTTGCGGATTTTTTATCCAATAAATATTTGTTGAAAATACCTATGGGATCGTTCTCCTGCCACTGCTTTACTTCCTCCGCTTTGCGGTAACGTTCCGGGTCGCCCATCGAATGTCCGCGGAAACGGTACGTATCTATCTCGAGGAAGTAGGGCTGACTTTCGTTGCGAACATATTCAATGGCTTTTTTTGATGCGTCGTAAACGTCAATTACATTCATTCCGTTGACCTGCCCGTTCTTCATTCCATACCCTTCCGCTTTTTGACGGATGTCCGTCACTGCAGAAGCGCGTTCAACGGTCGTGCCCATTCCGTATTGGTTGTTCTCGCATACCCATAACACGCGCAAGCCCCACGTTTTCGAAAGGTTTAGCGCTTCGTGGAAGTAACCGATATTGGTCGCGCCGTCACCGAACATACAAATTGTGACGTTGTCATTCTTGGCATACTGGTCACCTAACGCGAATCCTGACGCGATGGGCAGGTGACCGCCCACGATGGCGTGCCCGCCCCACATGTTCTTCTCGGTGCTCGCCATGTGCATAGAACCGCCCTTGCCTTTTGACATCCCGGTTGCCTTGCCTAACAGTTCTGCCATCACCTGGTCGGCCGAGATGCCGCAGTTCAATGCAACGCCGTGGTCGCGGTAGGCGGTAATCACACGGTCCCGGTCCTCGCGCGCCGCGATCAAACCGGTCGAAACGGCTTCCTGACCGATATACAGGTGCATAAAACCGCCGATCTTGCCCGCCTGGTAAAGTTCCGCCCCGCGTTCTTCCACGCGGCGGATCAATACCATTTGGTAATACAAATCGAGTAATTGTTCTTTCTTCATTATCTCTCCAAATAAAATAATTGCGGGGTACAGGCAAAATAACATGGCGCTAAAAGCGCCACGATATGCTTTCCATGGTACGAGAAAAAATTATATCAGAGAATTTGTGTCTCAATTTCGTGCGAACCGAACTTACTTTGGATGTACAATTGGCCATATGAACTGGCTGACAGGCTCAAAACAAGGCGAAGCGAAGAAACTTCTCACCCAGCTTGCAGATGAGTCGAAACGCGACAATGCTGCGCAAGGATTGATCCGCCTTGACGCCGAAGCCCTGCCTGTTCTTGTTGAAGCGCTTCAAACCAAAGACATGAATCTGCTTCCGATCTACCAGCAGGTTCTCGCCCGAATCCCCTCCGCCTCACCAACATTGATAAAAATCCTTTCAACCGCGCATCCCATCATCCGCGTACGAGTTGCAGATGTGTTGGGCGTTCGCAAAGATAAGTCGGCCGTCCCGGCATTGTTGGATGCCTTGAAAGGCGAGTACTACACCGTCCGTGCACGAGCAGCAGTTGCGTTGGGCAGGATAGGCGATAAACAAGCCGTTGAGCCGTTGTTGAAATTATTGATAGACCCTGAAGATGACGTCAGAATTGCGGCATGTCAGGGGTTGGGCTTCTTCAAAGACCCGTCAACTTTTGACGACATCACGAACATTTTACTAGACGACCCAAAGATCGAAGTCCGTCAGGCTGCGGCGAAAGCGTTGGGGAACACGGAGCATCCCGATGCATTGCCATATCTCATGGAAGCATTGCGCGATTCCTTTTGGTGGTATGAGCGCGAGTCTGCCGCGGGTGACCTATTAAACGCAATAGCAAAGATGGGTGCGATGGCAGTTGACCCTTTGATCGAAGCGTTGAAAGATAAGGAAGGCGCCGTCCGCAAGTTTGCGGCGGGATTGCTCGGACGATTGAAAGACTCGCGCGCCATCGAGCCTTTGGGTATGTCTCTTTACGACGTGCATCATGATGTGGGGAAGATGTCAGCCGAGGCTTTGGTTGATTTTGGCGGAAACAGTTTTGAGATTCTTGTTGAAGCGTTGAATCATCCCGAGATGTGGATTCGGATTCACTCAGTGGATGTTCTTCCGCGAATACGCGATCCGCGCGTCGCATCTGTTTTGTTGGAAATGTTGGAAGATCCTGAAAGGGAAGTGAAGATACATGTTATACGCGCAATGGGTGAATTGAAAGATAAACAAACCCTGAGTGCATTGCAAGCGCTTGCGGCAAATCGATCGGATCGGGAACTGCATGCGCTGGCAAAGGAAATGCTGACTTCATTCAGTTGACCTTACAAAAATTGTTAGCAAGGAGAAGTGATGAAACGGATCCATGCTTTGCTGGCTGTGCAATCGGCTCTTGCGATATTGGTTTCTATCAACCGGCTGGGAAACTGGACGTTGGGGTATGTACTTCCAAATGAATTCCTGCGTTGGGTGGATTTCAATAATATGGTTGTCCTGCCGCCGATTAGTCTGGCAGCACTGTATCTTCTCAAGAAGACCATCGAATACGACTCATCTGCACGCGAGAGCCGCAAACATATTGCATGGAACCTGGTCTTTATCTTGGGAATTTATTTCACCGCCGCCAGTTATGGCAACCATGAAGTGACGAATTATCTGCATGTTAGATTTTGTTTTGACGATGCAATCAGCGATTTGTGCAGCATAATCATTTTCAACGACGATGATTTCAGTCATTGGCTGTTCTTCACGGGGTTTGTCATGGTCAACGTGGCGATTCTGTTTTTACAGGATGTTTTCCCATATCGAGAAAGCCTTTCAAGACTGGATGTTGGACTGATATTGCTTAACTCCCTGTTCCTAGGTGCGGGAGTTTTTGCCAATCTGGGGTTTGAGGAAATCGGTTTGGACTTGTACGTAGTGGCAATGCTCGCAATAGTGGCAGCGTTTCTGCTTTTAAAGCATGGCAGACAACCGATGTTCATTTATTACACATCCGCCTATTCGCTGGGTTTGGCGGGAAGTTTGACCGCTCAATTATTTAGATAGAACATAACTCTATGTCACTGTTTGGTGTTAACAACTAATACCAAAGGAGAGAATAATGGATTATCTTACACTTACACTTCGCTTGATTCACATTGTTGGCGGCATATTTTGGGTTGGTTCTGCATTATTGATGAATGTCTTTATTGCTCCCACACTGCGAGCAACTGGTGACTCAGGCAAGCAGTTCGCCAGTCATTTGATGACACGCACGCGGTTTACAAATGCCATGACCATAAGCGTGTATGCAACTGTGATCGCTGGCTTTTGGTTATATGGGATCGATTCGAACTGGTTCCAATCCCCTTGGATGTCTTCTGGCGCCGGTGTTGGTTATGGTATCGGCGCGGCGTTTGGGATCGTAGGAATGGTGGCGGGCATCAAGAATGGAGCCAACAATCGCAAAATGGCGGAACTAGGCTCGAAAATCCAGGGCAAGCCGACGACTGAACAGATGGCGGTGTTGAGCGCCATACAAGAGCAACAGGCCTGGATAGTGCCGGTAAATTCGTATACGCTTTTGGTTGCGGCATTCTTTATGGCAATCGCGCGGTATCTCGTGTTCTAGCGTTATACACCTATGAAACCATCACGATTTTTAGCAGGCTTGATCCTTATCAGCCTGTTGCTTTTGTTGTTCTTTACGCCTGGCGCGCCTTCCCATCCATATTATGCAGGTGTGGACAATCCGCTTGTGATCGCTCATCAGGGCGGAGATGGTATCTGGCCCGGTAACACGATGTACGCTTTTGAAAAGGTTGTCGAAATAGGAGCAGATGTCCTTGAGATGGACGCGCATATCACGAGGGATGGTCACATCGTTTTGATGCATGATGAAACGGTTGACGATACCACTGATGGTACCGGTCTCATTGAAGAAATGACGCTTGATGCGTTGAAGCAACTCGATGCGGCTTATGACTGGTCGAATGACGGAGGACAGACGTTCCCTTTCCGTGGACAGGGAATCCAGGTTCCGGCGCTGGATGAGTTATTTCAGAAATTTCCGCAGATGCGCTATGTGATCGAGATCAAACTGACTGAGAATTCCATAGATACACCACTTTGCAGTTTGATCAGACAATACAATATGCAGGAGAAAGTTGTTGTTGCTTCATTCCACGATGCGGCGATACAATCCTTTCGTGAGACCTGCCCTGAAGTAGCAACCTCAGCTTCTCGCGGCGAAGTGACAAAGTTCGTATTGCTCAGCAAGGTTTTTCTGAGCGGGTTTGTCGAACCTGCCTATCAATCCATCCAGCCGCCGTTCGATCCGAAAGAATCATTGAATATCCCTATCATGACGGAAAGGTTTATCCGCCAGGCGCAAGCCAGGAATATCCGTGTCGAACCGTGGACGGTAAATGACCCGGGTTTGATGCAGCAGTATATCGATTGGGGTGTGGATGGGATTATCACTGACAGACCGGATTTGATGATAGAAATCCTTAACAGGATGGACGAGTAGAAATTACTCGATTCTGCCAGCTGGGACAATTCCACACACATACTTTGCCGATCACCCCTTATTCCATCCACACCGTTCGATCTTCATGGGTAGGTCTCTCCTTCGCGTCCGGCGTGAACTCGGGGTATCCGATGTAGAAAAAGCCAACGAGGTGCTGGTCTGCTTCGAGCCCTAAAAATTCTTTTACCGCCCCATTACGTGCCCATTCGCCTGTGCGCCACTTTGCGCCCAGGCCCAGCGCGTGAGCAGCGAGTAGAAGGTTCTGACATGCCGCGGAGACCGCACATACGTTTTCGATCTCCAATACTTTTTGTTCGCTAGGCTTGTCTGCGCCAACAGCGATCAGGACGGGTGCACGCATAGGCAAGCTTCTGCATTTGTCGAATGCCTCCTGCGGGTACTCAGGATGGCGGTCGCGTTGTGAAGCGGCCATTACATCCCCCAGCCTCTTTTGTGCATCACTTAATAAAACGACGAAGCGCCAGGGCCGCACCTTGTAATGGTTAGGAGCCTGAACAGCCGCATCTAAAATTTTTACTATCAATTCGCGAGGAACGGGGTCCGGTTTTACTTTTCCGTGGGATTGTCTGCCATGTATGGCTTCAAATAGTTCCATTTATCCTCCGTGTTATTGATACAATTGTAGCGCAATAATCATGGAGATGATTTGAAAGTATTTTATTCCGAAACACACCGCCTGCATTCGCCTGCTTTTGAGATATTTGACGGGGGCTTGCGCATGCCTTATTTGGAAAACCCCGACCGTATGGATCAGATCGAACGCGCACTACGAAGTGCAAATTGGGCAGAGATCAATGAGCCTGTGGATTTTGGACTCGCTCCGATCCTTGAAGTACACGATAAAGCATATCTCGATTTTCTCGCCTCCGCCTGGACCGAATGGCTCGCTACCGATCCTAAAGACCCATCCACGCTGTTGCCTGCCACCTTCGCCCTTCGACATACTCCCAAAATCCCGAAATCGATCCTGGGACGTGCCGGCTATTACATGATGGACTTGAGCGCTTGCATTGTTGAAGGGACATATCAAGCCGCGTTGTCCTCCGCCAATTGCGCATTGAGCGCGGCACAGGCAGTCTCTGATAATGGAGACCGTTCTGCTTTCGGTCTTTGCCGTCCGCCCGGCCACCACGCCGGGGTGGATTATGCTGGCGGCTATTGTTTTATCAACAACGCATCAGTCGCGGCGAATTGGTTATCATCGAAAGGTCGTGTTGCCCTGCTTGATATTGATTATCATGCAGGCAACGGCACACAGGATATATTTTACGAGCGCGACGATGTGCTGACGATTTCGATCCATGCCGACCCCGATCACGAATACCCAAGTTTTGCCGGCTTTGCAGATGAACGCGGCAGGGACAGGGGTTTTGGCTTTCATCATAACTTTCCACTCCCTGCGGGAACGTCTGATACTGAATACCTGCAAACGCTTGATAAAGCGATTGATTTGATTAAAGATTTCAAGCCATCTTATCTGGTCGTCTCTGCCGGTATGGATATCTATGCTGATGACCCGTTAGGCACGATCAAAGTGACAACGGACGGTATCGGCAGTATCGCAAAGCGTATCGCCTCATTGAACCTTCCCACCGCTATTGTGATGGAAGGCGGATATGCCAACGAAGCGCTTGGCAGGAATATCCTTGCCTTTCTTGGAGAATTCAAATGAAGAAATATTCCTTATTACTGGTTTTGGTTCTGTTTATCCTTTCGTGCAGTTTAGCCTCCCCGGAGGCGCAGGCGACATCCACTGCCGCCGCATTGACATCTACCGCCGATTCATGGACAGACACTCCGGCACCCACACAGACTTTTACACCAACGGAAACCCTCACACCCACGATCACCTTTACACCGACTGAAACACTCACTCCTACGATCACGCCCACGCCAACCTATGCATTTCCATCTGTTACGGTCAACAAACAAGCGCATTGCCGTTACGGACCGTCCGTTGCCTATCTTCATGCGGCGGATCTATACTCGGGCGATGTGGGAACTGTCCGCGGAAGGTTTATTTACAGCAAATGGCTGTATGTGAAGTTCGATAAATTGGATTATTTCTGCTGGGTCGCCCCATCAGTTGTGGATGTAGTTGGGGACATTTCGCAGATCGTACACAAGGAATTGAACCTGCAATCCATTGGCAGTAACATGTACGGTCCGCCGTCAGGTGTTACCGCAGTCCGTGTTGGGAACGAAGTGATAATCAGTTGGAATCAAGTCAAGATGACAAAAGACGATGACCGCGGCTATTTACTCGAATTATTTGTCTGCCAAGGCGGGAATTATCTTTGGTGGACGGATTCGTACCCGGATCAATTCACGACTAGTTATGAAGTCAGGGATGAAGCGGGGTGTGCGGTCCCCTCGGAGGGTGTCCTTTATACTGTGGAAAAACATGGGTACTCACAGCCTGTTAAGATACCCTGGCCTCCGTTTCCCTAGAAACTCAAAAGTTCGGTAATTCTTTTAATGATTCTCGGTGTTAAACTATGATGCACAGAGTATTTTCCAAACTGCCCATATAGAACGCATCAATGCTTCGAGGTAGAGGGTATTATGTTCAAAAGCACAAAAATTACATCCAAATTTTCTCTGATCCTGCTGTTGACCGTTGTACTTGCCAATTGTGTCCCTTCAACCCAAGCTGGCAGCCCGCAGACCTTTACAATTGCGGTGGTGGAGGGTCAGCCCGGCGTTGCAGGGAATCCAGGTATGCATTCCACGTATTCAGGCGTTGAGCTTGCAGCGATCCAATTCAAACAACACACAGGATTCGATGTCGTTGTTGTCCCTTATGCTGATAATGGCAGTGTTGAGACCGCCAAAGAAATTGCGGAGCAAATAATAAAGAGCAAAGCCCTTGCCGTGATCGGGCATTCCACCATTGAAACATCAAATGCTGCCGCGGAGATCTATGACAGCGCCGGTATGCCCGCATTGAACTCCATGCCGGTATCAGAATCACTGACATCCGAACATCCCTTTTACTTCAACACGACATATACTGCCGAGACTGAAGCCTCGTATATGGCTAATTACCTCTTGAAGATCAAGGGAGCACAGACTGCCACCATTATTTCGACTGCTGACGGCTATGGACAGACACTGGCAAGGCAATTCAACAATACATTTACCGGGCTCGGCGGAGAAGTAACCATAAATGAAGTTCTCGGCAGTTCCAAAGACGCGGAGTTGGAGGAAATCGTCAGGGACATTATTTCCGCCGACACAGAAACAAATAACCCTGGAACGATCTTCCTTGCCATGGATGATTCTACTGCCGCGCAGTTGATCATCAAAATGAAACAGAAGGGTGTTTCCTATCCCTTTGCCGGCCCAGGCAGTTTGAATACGCCTCAGTTCCAGGAGTTGATTAAAGCGCAATCGGAGGAGATTGCCTTCCCGGGTTATTACACCGACGGCATCCTGACGACACACGCGGTCATCTTCGACAGCGCCAACCGTTATGCAAGCCAGTTCAGGAACGACTATCAAGACAGATATCAAACGGAGCCCAACGACAAGGCAGTCAATGGATACGATGCGGCGCTCGTGTTGTTCAAGGCTCTGCTTAACGCCAATGTAAGCGGTTCTGACAACTCCATCGGCGCGGACCGTCAGAAGGTGCTCAAGACTCTTTTGAATATTGACGATCCCGGAAGCGCGGTCCAGGGCTTAGCCAATACGATCTATTTCGAGCCGTCCCGGAACGTGATACGGGCTCCGCGGTTCGGCGTTTATCAGAATGGCCGGATCGTTTCAGCAAACATTCAATTTGATCCGATCACAGCGCCGAACGAAATAAAGAATCTCAATGCGCAAATCGAAAACGGGCGCGTTGTTACAGTCGATGGCGGGTACGTTTACAAAGCAAATGTGGTCTATGTGGGTGTGGACCTTCTCAGGATCGAAGAGATCGATATCAAAACATCCACTTATAAGGTTGATTTATATCTATGGTTCCGGTACCGCCCAAATGAGCAGGATATGGAATTTCAGCCTAATGACTTTGTGTTCACGAATGCCGAAGGTGAACCGGAAAGCGTATTGATTCGCGACGAGGAAAATTCAGACGGAACCTCCCTGAAGACTTATCGGGTTAGCGGAGTCTTTAAAAACCAATTCCAATTCTACGATTACCCTTTCGACCATCAGGACCTGGTGGTGGAGTTACGCAACCAGAACGCGACTACCTCCTTCATCCAATACGTGGTCGACCAGATCGGCATGCGTTACGAGGAAGACAATAAACTGCTCGGCAACTTTCAGGAGAACGGAGCGTTCGACGCGATATATGGCTGGGATGAAAAGGGAGTGGTCGTCGCGCAGGATATCTTCCCAACCTTTTCCACCTTTGGGAGCCCACAGAATTTCGATCGCAGAGTAGCGACGAATTACTCGTTGATCAAGCTGAATGTAGATGTACAGCGCTCCTCGCTTCAATACATTGTGAAAAGTCTGCTTCCGTTATTGATAACCTTGGTTCTGGCTTATATAACTTTCTTCCTCCCGCTCGGGCATACCGAAAGGATGGCTGTCGGCTCGACGGCGCTTCTAACCACAGCCTTTTTCCATTTGACCCTTGCCGACTCTCTTCCCGAGATCGGTTATACCGTTGCGATGGAATATCTCTTTTACGCATCGTATTTGATGTCAGCGTTGATCGTACTGCTTGAGACGATCAGTATCCGTTATGAAACGCTGGCTGAACGAGCGAAGAAAAAAGCGGACAAAAAACGGCTTCACGAACAGCGCCTTCAGTTGAACATGCTGGGAAGGCTGATCTACCCTGCCATCATGTTCTTTGTCATTGCAGCTGGATACTACGTCTATAACGGGACCCTGCGCCTCGGTCCGAAAGAGGCGGAATCCAAGCATTTGGTAGAACTGATCCGTGAGTCGGATATCATGGCGCTTCCGGACCTAGATACCCCTCAGGAAGTGATCCCAAGCGGATCGGTAATCAACCTAAAGCTCGACACGTGGCGGCCTGAGGATGACAGGCAGATCCAAATCCTTTTAAATGAATTCCAGAGTTATGCCAAAGAGACATACGGTAAGGATATTGTGATCGAACACAGACCTGTGGTCAGCGTCAACTATGATTCAATCCTCGATATTCAATTGAGCGGCAAGGATGGCCCCGACCTGTTTTACGTTCGTCCATTTTCTGTAAACGGCAGTATCGCAAGGTATCTTGCGCCGCTAAATGATTTGAAAGCCATCGATGAAAACTACGACGAAACGAAGATAACACCTTGGAAGGACCGGGCGGGTACGTATTACGCTGTCCCGTTCGCCGGAGTTGTGCAGGGCATCTATTACAACAAGGACTTGTTCGATAAATACGGTCTTTTAGTGCCAGCCACATGGGGCGAATTTCTGGCTCTGCTGGATGAAATCGTCCAACAAGACCCGGATATGATCCCGATCGCCAATGCGTTGAATGACCGTGAGGATAGTGAGATGTTCATGAGCATTGCGGCAAACTTCCTGGGCGGTCCCGAGGGCAGGGCGCGCCTCATGCTCACAAATGGCACAGGGATATGTTACGACAGTTCACGAGTGGTGAGCGCCTTTCAGGCAATCGCACATTTAAAGCCTTATTTGTCACAGGACGCCGCTACGAGCGGTTCGCAGAAAAGCAAGGAACTTTTTTTTGGTCAACAGGCAGTCATGCTCTTCGGTGGTTCGTGGGATTTGCAGAAGGTTTCGAGCGATGCCACCTTCGAATGGGATGTGTTTGCAGTCCCTGCGCCTGCAACGCGGCAGACATACGTGGTCTTCCAGCCCGATATTGGCATCGGCATCAATAAGGATTCGCCCTATCAGGAAGAGGCGCGGCAATTTATTGAATGGATAACCACGAAGCAGGCTGTGGACCTGACAGCCAGGAACCTGATCGGTTTCTATCCTTTGAACGATAAAATCAAAGCCGGCGGCGCAAGCAGTGTGGAAGACCAAAAGTTCCTTGACCTTGTCAACGATTATCCCAGTGACATTCGCTGGATGTTCGTCGAGATATCAGACCAGGTGCCGCGTGCCGACAAGATCATCATCAACAATTTGAATGAGATCATAGCAAACGATCTCCTGCCCGAGGAAGCCGCGGCGAATTTACAAAAAGGTTTGGGAGAATGGTACGAGCCAGCGCAGACCTGCAGAAGATGACCAATAAAAATGCCTTCAGATTTTCTGAAGGCATTTTTAAATCAGGCGGTTACGAGGGTCATGTATCGCGCAGAACACCATCCGACCAAGCCGTCATCGCGGCGTATCATCCTCCAGCTTGCGTCTGCGTTTGCGCTGAGAACATCAACGATATCTTTTTGTTTTACATACCCCAGCGATCTATAGCTTGTCGCCGGTCCCTCGCGAACGTGTAGCCTTGTTGCGGTAATTCGATATTTGACTGGCGGCTGGTCGCCGGGCGGCGGTGTAACAACCAGAGCCAGATACCTTGCCGATGACCAGCCGATCAAACCGTCGCTG
>DNDO01000208.1:0-22042 GCA_003484265.1 Anaerolineae bacterium | reverse complement strand
ACCGTCGCTGCGCCTGATCTTGACCCAGGTTTTATCTGCATTCGCTTCGATCTCGTCCACAATATCGTTTCGGTCAATATAGCCCAACGATTTGAAAGATGTACCCGCTCCCTCGCGCACATGCAGGCGCGAGGCGGTCACTTTATATTTTTTTCCTGTCGGGTCGGGCGGAGGCGGTTCATCAGGCGGCGGACCATCGGGGGGCGGCGTGCTGATCTTCAGGAGATATTTTGTCGAGCACCAGCCGATCAACGAATCGGACAGACGACGGACACGCTTCCAACTTCCGTCCGAATTTGATTCCAACTCCTCCACTGTATCGTCCCTGACGAGGTATCCAACTGACTTGAAACTGGACGATGGTCCTTCGCGGACATATAACGCACCGGCAGTGACGCGATAGTGTGCGCCATCACCGGGGTCGGGTGGAGGCGGTGGAGGAGGCGGTGGCGGCGGATCAGGATCGGGCAGGGGAGGGGCCGAAATGCGGACAAGGTATGTGATCGAGCACCATCCCATGAGTCCGTCGGTTAAGCGTTTGACCAACAACCACGTTCCGTCTGAGTTGAAATCGAAGGCTTCAAGGATGTCGTTGCGTTGTACATAGCCGATTGCCTTGTAATTTGTGCCCGGTCCCTGCCGCACATATAATGCGGATGTGTTGACGATGTATCTTTTGCCGGTCGGTTCGGGTAACGTCGGGTCTTCGGGCACAGGTGCGTTGAAGCGTTTTGCGAAATCCTGTGCATCGCCGTTGAAATAGTTCAGGTCTATTTCCGCGCTTTCAACGCCGTATAAAATGCCGTCGCCCATGGCGGTGAACTGCCATAACAGCCATTCATTCGTGTTCCATGGCTTCGGTACGAGCGGGGAATCCACGCCGTAGTTCGCGATCCATAATGGATAGCGGTGGAAGTATTCAAGATCGGTGGCTTGTTTAGGCGCATTTTCGACCCAGTAAAAATATGCAGTGTAAATACCGATCTCTTTATTCCCAACAAGTGACCGGAGATGGTCAAGAAAAGTTTTCCAGTGAGTCCAGCCTGTGAAATCGCCCTTGTATGCCTCTTCAAAGTCTGCAAAGAGCGGTAGTTCGCCCATGTCGTCTTTGACGAGGCTTGCCCAGATCTCGGCTTGTTTTTTCGGGTCGGCGCGGCTGTCGTAAAACCAGTACGAACCTCGTAGCATGCCTGCTTGTTTGGCGTTACGCCAGTTTTCCTTGAAGTCTGAGTCTGTCCAGAGATTTTGTCCCGCGCGGATGATGACAAAGTCTGCGACGTCGTTCATCCGATTGAAGTTGATTCCGTTGGGGGTGCCGGGGTCATCCTGGTAGAAACTTACATCCGGACCAATGATTTTTCTCAAGGGAACTCCTTCCATTGTCTGCCGCTCTCTCAAAAATTAATCCATTGGAGAGCAAGAGTTACTAAATTGAATATATTTGAAAAACTCGGAGAGTGTTTCGTCTCCGAGTTTTTGAATTGGTCAATCTTGTTTCCGCATCTGGATCTTCGCGATGCGTTCGAGGACTTCGATCAGCGGTTGGAGATTGTTCGGCAACGACGATTCGCCTGCTAAAACCGCATGCTCTTTACCACGAGAGTTCACCGTGATCGAATAAACAAATTCGTCAGGCATTGGCATTTTGCCTGAGAGTTTTTTCGGAAGTTCATCGAAGTCTGTCTCGTCGATCAATCTGATGATCTCCCGTTTCTGGTCTTCAGGTATGTCGTCCATGTCGACCTCAGCCGCGAGTCGAATCCCGGCGAACCCACCGGTGCGTTCGAATTTAATCTTATCAATATACATGAGGCCTCATTTTTCGGGGGCAGCACCGATAAGGCGAAGAAGAGAGCTAAGGCACCCGTCGCCAGGTTCGGTAGTGGGAGGAGGCGTGGAGCCATCCACCGTGAGCCCTACCTCAGCCCAGCCCTTCTTCACTGCCTTTTGTTCGAGACTTCCGTTGCCATAAAGTTCTGAGGCAGTCAGGTACGTCAGGTTCGCGCAATCCTGGAATTTGGAGTTTGCGCCGAGTTTGTCCCGCAATGTGACATACCAGATTTGACCGGCTTTTTCCCATGCATAGCCGCCGAGTTCCATGGCGGTGACGTAAAAGGCGCGGTTGGGTATGCCGGAATTGATATGGACGCCGCCGTTATCGCTGACGGTATTGACGTAATCCTTCATATGACCTGGCTGAGGGTCTTTGCCGAGCACGGGATCATCATAGGCAGTGCCAGGCGCCTTCATGGTGCGGATGCCGATGCCGTTGACATTCTCCGTGAGCAATCCTGCGCCGATGATCCAATCCGCCTCATCCGCCCTCTGATTGAGCGTTCGTTGTTTGACGAGCGACCCGAACACGTCTGACATCGATTCGTTCAACGCGCCGGGCTGCTGTGAATAGACAAGCTTGGCTTCGAATTGAGTTACGCCATGAGTAAGTTCGTGACCGATTATGTCGATGGCAATCGTGAAACGGTTGAAGAGACGCTCGCTGACCGGGAGGTTTTCGTCACCGTCGCCGTAGACCATTTGCTCACCATCCCAAAAAGCATTGTCATATCCCTTTTTGTAATGGACTGTGGAATCGAGACGCATCCCCTTCGCGTCTATGGAGTTTCTGTTGTAAATATCATTGAAAAGATCGTAGGTCGCGCCAGAGCCGTCGTAGGCCTCGTTAACGGTTACGTCTGAAGTAGGTCCGTCGCCTTCATTCCGCACGGGCGTGCCGGGCAGGGATGAGCCATTCTGTGCATCGTAGACGATGCGTTCCTTACCGCCGACTGCCGCAAAGCGTGACACAGCACCGGAGAAATCTGCGAGGGCACGCCGCTGTCCGCGCATTTGCTCAGATGTCTTCAACGTCCTAATGGCAAGTTCCCTCTGCGATTTTGTGCCCTTGGTTGCTATATCCTCGAGCATATAGGGAGGGACGATACAGTTGATCGGATGGTTATGAGTATGCATGCGTGATCCTTTCTACGGCAGGCGGGATGAATTCAGTATACGCTTTTTAAGTTTTCTTTTCAATAGTGTTCCAGAGTTTACTTTATTCCGTTAGTATAAAGTTTCTCTTGCGATGTACAGATCGCTCCCATAATTACTTGGCCAGTCTTCCAGATCCCAAATGGGATGATATATCACACCTCTTGGACGGTAATTGATTGAGTCTGGCCGAGGACGGCGTTCAGCCGATGTTGCCATTTGGATGAACCAAGGGTGTGTTTCGTGTGTGAATTTTCCGATCTCTGACCGTTTCATGCCGACCGGTTTATAGAAAGTGATCTGTTGTTTTCCGCTGGTGCTTGGGTAGGATGTGAGAAACTTATATTCGACAGGCTTTCCATTCGCGTTTGTCTCGACCTTAACTTGTTGATTTCCAAAAACCATCGTGCCAAATCTGAACGATTTCCAATTTCCGCTCCAACGGGCTCCATCTGACCAGTAGGGGCGGGCGGGGTTGGAACCATCGGTAATTTCGCCGACCAGCCAGTTCATCTTTTCTTCAAATGAAAAACCATAAATAGATTCATCATTGGGTTGAATGGACATCAAGTAGTCCAGTGCTTGCCGGTCAAGTTTTTGGAATTTATGGACAGCGCCCCATCCGGCTGTTGGAGACCACATGTCTACGTGGTTGAAGTTTGCACCCTCCAAGTTGGTGGACAATCCCATATATTCCACCATGAAGGGGTCGCCGAATCCGCGAACGTTGAAAATCCCCGCCTCGGTTGGCATGGGAGGCGGAGTGTTCACCGCTCGCATCGTGACAGTGACGTTCAGCCTGTTCATTTTGGCTTTAGCATTCCTGTCAATGTGATCGGCTGATATCCTTCGAGTTCCACACCAAAATTCACTTCCAATTGAGAGGCAACGATCTCAGAAGTTTGTGCATATGACACCCCCAAATGTTTTATAGCCATCCAGCCGTCAATAACCGTCCCATTCAACTCCGTCACGTGAACCCATTCATCCCCAGGATCCGCATGTTTACCGTCGGCAGTTGTCAATGCATTCTGGTAGGTCATGATAAAGTCCCCTTTACCTTTGAGTCCTGGTGCCAAGGAGCCATTTATTCCGTAGAGTACGCTTGGACCCGTCCGCAAGTTTACATTGTTCGCCAATGAATTGGTAATTTCATAGATGGGCATGATTACCTCCGATACATTTATGTCTGACTAAGCTATCAGGATTGGTTTCTCCATAATATCATTGAACGCTGAGAAGTGCCTGTTTCTGTTCGACGCTCTCGCCTGCCTTGACCTTAATCCGGCTGATAACGCCGTCGCGGGGGGCTTTCAATTCGTTTTGCATCTTCATCGATTCAAGGATGAGAAGCACCTGCCCTTTTTTAACTTCCTGCCCTTCCTCAACGAGAGTAGTGACGACAAGCCCAGGCATGGGCGCCTTGAGATGGAATTCTCCGGTCTCAGCAACGCCTCCGCCGGCCGCCGCGCGTAATCGCTTTTCACGTTCATCCTCGACTTTTACTGCGTATAAACGACCGCGTAACAACACCTGCCAATCGTCGTCGCTTTCCTGTACATATGCTTCATGCGACTTTCCGTCCACAATGAGGGAGTAGACAGGCTGTCCGCTGACTGACTCAAAATCAACCGTGTAGGTGTCGCCGTTGATGGCGACGCGCTTGTCTTCCAATAGCTCAACAATAAATTCCTTGTTATCAATCGTCGCGATATATTTCATGCTTTTTACCTGTGCATTCTTTCCCAGCGCCCGACCCATTTCCAGTTGCTGGTGTCGCGTTCGTTGCGCTGGACTATGTTCGCGGAGCGCTCGGCTGACTCATGCGCGACTAGAGTTGCAAGGATCGCAGCCACCTCAGCATAATTCTTGCGGTATTCTTCCGCGCCTTCCATCGAGAAACGTTCCTCAACAAACCGCGTATCATACTGCCCGCCCATAAAGCGGTGCGAATCCATCATCGTCTGATGGAATGGAATGTTCGTCCGGACGCCAATAATTCGATATTCCTCCAGTGCGCGGCGCATCCGCAAAATGGCTTGCGCGCGGGTCTCGCCCCACACGATCAATTTGGCAATCATCGGGTCATAGAATGGTGTGATCTCGAAACCGGGATACACACCGGTATCCACCCGCACGCCCGGTCCAGTTGGGATCAGGCTGTGTGTGATGCGGCCGGTCGAAGGCATAAAACCATTGAATGGGTCTTCGGCGTTGATACGGCATTCGATGGCGTGACCGTTAAATTTCACATCCTCTTGCTTGTAGCTCAGGGTGCGTCCGCGCGCGATGCGGATCTGTTCCTTCACAATATCGATGCCTGTCACCATTTCCGTCACGGGATGTTCCACCTGCAAACGGGTGTTCATCTCTAGAAAGTAATAATTATTTTCCTTATCTAGCAAAAATTCGATCGTGCCTGCATTAACATAGTTGACCGCCTGCGCGGCTTTGACCGCCACCGATCCCATCTGGTCTCGTAACTCTTCGCTCAGCGCAGATGAAGGCGCCTCCTCCAATAATTTTTGGTGCCTTCTCTGCAGTGAACATTCGCGTTCGCCAAGATGGATGACATTTCCGTGTGTATCAGCAAGGACCTGGATTTCGATGTGGCGCGCTCCCTCGACAAGTTTTTCGAGATAGACATTTCCATCACCAAAAGCGGACTCCGCTTCACGTCTCGCAGACTCAAGTAGGGCTGGCATCTCCTCAATTGACATTACCTCCCTCATACCTTTGCCTCCGCCTCCCGCTGTTGCTTTGATCAACAAGGGAAAGCCGATCTTCGGCGCAATGGATAGCAGGTCGTCATTTGTTCGATTGCCCACGTCCTCGGTTCCGGGCACGACAGGGACTCCCGCCTTGATGACCGTAGCCCGCGCCTCGGCTTTATCGCCCATTGCCGCTATAGCAGATGGTTTTGGACCAATGAATACTATACCGTTTTCTTCACAAGCGGCCGAAAAATCGTCACGCTCCGCCAGAAATCCGTATCCTGGATGGATCGCGTTTGCGCCGCTTTTTTTTGCAATATCCATGATCTTGTCGGCGCGCAGATAGGATTCTCGGGATGGGGCGGGTCCTAACAGATATGCCTCGTCAGCATACCGTACATGCAAAGCGCGTCGATCCGCCTCTGAATATACCGCGACCGTTTCGATACCTAATTCTCTGCAGGCGCGAATGATACGGACAGCGATCTCTCCACGGTTCGCGATCAATACTTTATTGATATTAAGCATTTTCCATAACTCCTCGCGAATTTTGGAATCCCATACACAATTGACAAGCAGATTGCTGAAATTGGTTTTCGTTCATCATAGGGGGATATTCCCGTGTTTTTTTGCAGGGCTTGTATCGCGCTTATTCCCAAGCATTTCAAGCGCATTGATCAAACGCGGACGAGTCTCTTTTGGCTCAATTACATCGTCGATATAACCGCGTTCAGCCGCCACATAAGGGCTGGCGAATTTCTCTCGATACTCCGCCACCAATTCCGCTTTTCGAGTGACAGGGTCCTTTGCCTTTTCAAGTTCCTTGCGGAAGATGATATTGACTGCGCCATCAGGTCCCATTACAGCGATCTCGGCCGTGGGCCATGCAAGGTTCACGTCACTGCGGATATGCTTCGACGACATCACACAATACGCGCCGCCGTATGCTTTGCGTGTCACCACCGTCAACTTGGGGACAGTCGCTTCGCAATAAGCATATAACAGTTTAGCGCCGGAGCGGATGATCCCATGATGTTCCTGAAATGTGCCCGGGAGAAAGCCTGGCACATCTTCGAAAGTAATGATGGGGATGTTGAACGAATCGCAAAAACGGACGAAGCGCGCACCCTTTTCGCTGGCGTCAATATCCAGCACGCCAGCCAGTACCGCAGGCTGGTTCGCCACGATGCCCACGGAATGCCCGCCGAGCCGCGCGAAGCCGACGACGATATTTTGGGCGTAATTCTCATGGATCTCGAAGAACTGACCATTATCCATGATCATTCGGATTGCTTCCTTGATGTCGTATGGTTTGTTCGCATCATCAGGGACCAGGTTGTTCAACCCCTCGTCCATACGCAAGGGATCGTCCCCCGGCATGAAGGGCGGGTCTTCCATGTTGTTCTGCGGGAGATACCCCAGCATTTTTCGAATGAGATAAAGCGTATCCGCTTCGCTGTCCGCTGCGACGTGACACACGCCCGATTTTTCTGAATGAACACTTGCGCCACCCAACTCTTCCTGTGTTACTTCCTCATGTGTCACGGCTTTGACTACATCTGGTCCCGTTACGAACATATAGGATGTGTTACGGGTCATAAAAATATAATCGGTCAACGCAGGGGAGTACACCGCGCCGCCTGCGCATGGACCCATGATCGCAGAGATTTGAGGGATGACACCGGATGCCATTGTGTTTCGCAAAAAGATATCAGAATACCCTGCCAGCGCCACCACGCCTTCCTGAATGCGCGCGCCGCCTGAATCGTTCAAACCGATCATGGGTGCGCCATTCTTCATCGCCATGTCCATGATCTTGCAAATCTTTTCAGCATGCACTTCGCCCAGGCTCCCGCCAAAAACCGTGAAATCCTGAGAGAAGACGTAAACGAGCCGCCCCTCGATCGTTCCCCAGCCTGTGACGACAGAGTCGCCCATGAATTTTTGTTTGTCAAGGTCGAAGTCGTGGGTGCGGTGCTTGACGAACGCATCCACTTCACGGAATGATCCCTTGTCCATTAATAAGTCGATGCGTTCGCGTGCGGTCAGTCGTCCCTTTTTATGCTGGGTCTCGATCCGCTCGGCTCCGCCGCCCAGACGCGATTGCGCCCGCTTTTCACTCAGAATATGGATTTTCGAATGGTTGCTCATGTTCCTCGCTTCTAGTAAAGAATGATTTTGTTCCCGGGAATATCAATGCGGTCCACAATAAGATGATGATAAATATGGAGCAGGCAATTGCAAAGGGCAGGTTTGCCCTTGATGATTGGAATAGGATCCGTTCCAACCAGTATTCTATCAGCCAAACCGTTAAGGACATGATAACAACTCGACGCGCCCATGTTTTCCTCGTCCAAATACCAAACAGGAGGACGCTACCCGCCGCGGCCCAGACTGCTCCCGTTATGGACAGGTACAACGGGCTGAGGCTTGATCCGAACTCGAACAGTAGTTCCCATGCGCGCAAGGCGGCGACGAATCGCGTTGCGCCCCATATTGATAATATTAACACCATCCATAGGAGCAGGGTTACACCGAAAGGTCTACGCAATGGCATGGATTATTTTCTTCGAGACCGTATCAGGCTCAAGGTCGGTATGAAGCGCCGCTCTTGTCACTCCTGAATATCCGTTGTGTATCTCACAAGTTCCTTGCCGCCATAACGTAAATTCATCCAGCGTATATAAGGGCTGAACTGTCTTTTATAGGGCAGTTGATCCAACAGGGTCTGGTTCGCCAATATGTAGTCCATACCGATCTCTGCTAGAAATGCGCCCGCTTCGCGGTTTTGCAGAAGCTCAAAATATTCATGGCTGTTTATCAATCCATCCATGTTGATGACGGTTCGGTCGGTTATGAAATATCCCGCGTTGCCGCCGCCAGTCATTCCGATGATACTGCCGGGGTCGGTGTGTTCTTCAAGAAACGCGGCGAGGTCGTTATAAGGCTCATTTGCCGCCCAATGGTTGTAAGGCATTTTATGCTGGACGAAGCCCCAATATGAAGACACCATGACCAGGAATGTGCCCGCCGTCGCCAACCATAGAAATTGCAGTGCGAGCTTCTGGTTTTGTATTATTTTAAACAGAATTCCGACGATCAGGCTGAGCACAAGAACAACCGTAACGAGCTGGCTGATCCAATACCATTCTTTGAAGGCGGAATAGCCGGTGACGTGATAAGACAACACTTGAATCCACGCGCCGCAGAAGATGGGAATGATACCTAACTTAACGATGGCATTTTTCGCGAAATTTTTGTTAGTCATGAGAACAATATAGAAAAATGCCGCAAATAATGTCAGGATGATCAAATATCGCCAGACATCAAGGATGCCAAACTTATAAACGATCTCTGCCCAGTAACCCAGGATACTAGAAACCGGATGCCAAGTATTACTCTCTCCGAGATAGTCAATGCCGAAAAAAGTCAAAGGTGTCTGCGCCGACCCGCCATAGACCTTCCCGGAAAGGGAACCCCACCAGCGTTTGATCTGCCCGCTTACTGGGGAGGATGTGCCAAATGCTGCTTTGTTCCATATCATATAAAGCGACATCGCACCGCCGAGTATCCCGAAATATGTTAGACCGTCGGCGAGCCAATATTTCCAGTTTTCTGCAATTTGTCTGATCGGGGATACTTCGTGATGCGTATTTCTGATGTCAGATTTCAGACCCAGTGCGGCATACCGTGTGAAACCGAAAACCAAAGTTGTCAGCACAAAATCATAGACAATTATCGTGCGCGGAAAGCCCTCAAAATTAGCAAGAGGGGTAACAACGGTCATAAGGATGCCCGTCAACCCCGCCGTGGATAATCCAAAAAGTATCAGTGACTTCGCCATTTTTATACGTGTAAATGCATATGGATGTTGGTACAGGCCAAACAAAAACGCGCCAATGATCTTAACTACGAGGCTGATCGCGATCATGGTCACAGCCGCATTGGAGTATTTCAGGTATTCGTCGAACGATACACGGATAATGAATCCCAGCAGGACAGTAACGGTTATAGCAACAATATCAAGCGGGACAAAATACCTCATCGGATGCCTGCGGAAAACGATCCATATGCCCGCCATAGCGGCAAAAAAGACCAGGTCAAGCCTGCTGAATGTAACGAGGATGGCGAGGATGCCCAGGGTTGCCAGTTGCTTCTTTGTAACCGGATTGTTACGCCACGATCTTTCAAAATAATATAATTTGTAAATAAACAGGACGATGGAAAACGCTGCAATGCCGGTCTCCAATCCCTGTTGATAAACGCGCTCCAATACGTCCGTGCTAAAGACCCAGTAGATGGCAGCAATTGCCCCAATGGCGGGAACGAAGACCCTGCCGATCAATCGATATAACAGGATGCCTGTCGCAACCGACAGGCCGCTCATCACGAGGAAAAGGATTCGGAGCGGCAGGACCAGGTCGAAGCGCGCGAGAGCGAAGATCGGTACGCAGATCCAAAGCCATAGCGGATGATATCCGTTCGTCTGGTTGATGCCGTCAAACGTGGAGCCATGTCCCTCGCTGATGTTTTGCGCGACTTTGAAGTAATAATAAGCGTCGTCGCGAACGAACCAGCGCATCGAAAGATTCTGTGCGTCTGACAAGGCCGCAAACAAACTTGTAGACGTCACCACAACAATAAGTAATATTTCAAACCAGGAAAATCTTTTCATTCAATATCCAATGTGATCTTTCCAAAATTTTCGTTCCTCCACAACCGCTCCTGTGCAAGCGCGGCATCTTTCAAGGGGAAGGTCTTATCCATGATCGGTTTTAGTTTTCCGGCAGTGACGAGGTTCATCACTTCTGTGAAATCATCCATCGTGCTCATGGTCGAGCCGATGATGCTCAGGTGTTTTGCAAACATGTAACGATTGTCTAGCTCAAATTTCGGCCCGCCGCTGTTGCCCACGGTTAATAATCTTCCGCCTTTTCTTAGCGTCCGCAGGCTTTGCATAAAGGTCGTGCCGACATTATCCACGACAACATCAACACCGCGTTTGTTCGTCGCATAAAAAACGGTCTTTGACCAGTTCGCCTCTCTCGACCTGTCGACCAGGACGTCTGCGCCGATGGACTCTGCCATTTCCAGCTTCTTCGCGTTTGAGCCTACGACAATAACCTGGGCTCCGATTAATTTGGCGATCTGCACACTGGCGGTGTTGACGCCTCCTCCCGCCCCGACGATTAGAACGATTTCTCCCTTTTGCAGGTTCCCGCGTTTGATAAGTGAATGCCATGCCGTTTGATAGACGAGAGCGGCGGCCGCGGCATGATGGAAATCGAAATCCTGTGGCAATTTATATAATTGTCTTACCGGAACGGAAATGTATTCCGCGTAAGTGCCTCGGATCGTTTCACCGATCATGTGCCAGTTCCTGCACAAGTTATCTTTGCCAGCCCGGCAATACTCACATTCCCCGCAACCGAGGTTGGCGTTAATAACAACCCGGTCTCCGGTTGCCAATCCGCTACTATCACCCTCGCCAAACTCGACGATGTCACCTGCGCCATCCTCGCCGTTGATATGGGGAAGTTCCAGTATCAAGTTGGGCCAGCCTTTGCGCACCATGATGTCCACTCGGTTGAGCGCTGCGGCATGCAAACGGACCAGGGCTTCGCCGGGCTTTGGTTCGGGTACAGGGAGGTCTGTGTATTCAAGGACTTCCGGTCCGCCGTGTTTATGAAACAGGACTGCTTTCATTCCTTGTTCATTTCAATCCCATTTCGCTTCTCGATATTACCAGTCGTTGTATCTCGCTTGTGCCTTCGTATATCTCGGTTATCTTTGCGTCGCGGAAGTATCGTTCGACGGGGAGTTCCTTGCTATAGCCCATGCCGCCGTGAATTTGCACCGCTTGATGTGTCACATACATCGCCGTCTCCGACGCGAACAGTTTCGCCATGGAAGCTTCGAGCGAATAGCGGCCGCCCTTTTCTTTGGATTGTGTCTTCGCTAGTGCGGCGTTATAAATTAATAGCCGCGATGCTTCAATACGTGTTTTCATGTCTGCGATTTTGAACCCTGTCCCCTGGAATGACCCGATCGGTTTACCGAACGCTTCTCTCTCAACTGAATACTGGCGCGCCGCTTCGTAAGCCGCTTCAGCGATCCCAAGCGCCTGTGTTGCGATACCGATGCGTCCGGCGTCCAGCACAGTCATTGCGATCTTGAAGCCCTCACCTTCCCTGCCTAATAAATTCTCTTTGGGAATGCGGCAATCATCAAAGATCAACTCGCTCGTTGCCGAAGCGCGGATGCCGAGTTTTGGTTCCTTCTTTCCACGCGTGAGACCGGGTGCATTTGCCTCGACCATAAACGCGCTGACGCCTTTTTGCTTTTTGTCGGGACTGGTCATCATGAACACGACAAAATAATCGGCGACAGGTCCGCTGGTGACCCAGGATTTACGCCCGTTCAGGATGTAGTTATCGCCTTCAAGCACAGCGCGGGATTTCATCGTCCCTGCGTCTGAACCGGATTGAGGTTCGGTCAGGGAGTAGGCGCCGATGGCTTTTCCTGTTGCTATCGGCGTGACAAATTTCTTTTTCTGTTCTTCTGTCCCAAATTTCATGATGCCGTGACAATACAAAGAATTATTTACAGACATGATGACGCCGTGCGATGCGTCTGCCTTGCAGATCTCTTCGAGGGCGAGGACGTAAGCGAGCGTGTCCATGCCTGACCCGCCGTATTTCTCTGGGACTTCTATTCCCATATATCCCATCCCGCCCATTTTTCTTATAGTTGCAAGCGGGAATTCACCACTTTCGTCAAATTCTGCGGCGATGGGCGCGATCTCGTTTTGGGCGAAATCACGGGCGGCATCCCGTATCATTTTGTGTTCATTGCTTAGGGGGTATATGGCAAGTTCGGTCATTCGATCCTCCGGTTGTGATTACGCGATTATACCCTGTCGGGTACGCATGACCTTTTGTGTATACGGTACCGCATTTGTGCCTTGTCCGTCTGATAAAATCGGACAATCGAATAACTTATCTTGTAACTCGTGAGTTGACCCCATGAATAACAGATCTCCAGTTGAAGACCGTGTTTGGGCAGTCATTGCCCATCTTTCTGCAATAGCCATGGGGATGGGATTGATTCTTCCCATTATCGGCTGGTCGGAGAGCAGGCGGAAATCGAATTACACCTCATTCCAAAGTTTGCAAGCGTTGGGGTATCAATCCTTGGGATACACGATCTGGATCCTTGTCACTTTGATCGTTGTGATAATAACAAGCTTCACTGCGGTAGCAAGTATTACTACCATCGATAACCTGGATCAAGAGATAATGGCAATCGTCATTGCACATACAACGCTTATGTTTGGTTTGATCGGCGTCTACTTTCTCCTGCCGATCATTGGAGCACTTACCTGCGCATTTGGAAAAGATTTCCGCTACCCGATTATGGGAAATCGTTTAGCGAAATACCTGGGCTATGACGATTCACAGTCAATTGAAGAGCCAGCGTGGTTGGACGAGGAGCATGAAGAGCGCTGGGTCTCGTCTATGGGTCATTTTGCGGTCATCATATTGTTCTGGGGGATGTTGGCGCCGGTTACAGCGTGGATCATGCAGGGCAACCGCAGCGCGTTTTTAAAGTTTCAGTCTGTTCAGGCGGTTGTTTTTCAGGCAGGGACATTGGTTCTTTCGATGGTGTCCGGTATTTTGTATTTTGGCGGGGCGGCCATTTTATTTTTATCCATTGGAGTCTCCGGATTTTCAAACGACCTTTCGCCGATCAGCCTTTTGGGAATCGTTGTTTTCTTTGGGTCGATGCTGTGTGCCGCTGTTATCATTTTATTGATACCGCTTTTGCACATTATGGGGCAGTGGGCTGGATACCGCATTTTGAAAGGCGATGATTACCGTTATCCGATCGCAGGGAGGTTGGTTGAGAAATGGACATCGCGAAAATCAAATCCGCAATTAGAGGAGACATCTCAATGAAGATCTTGATCGCAACCGATATGGAAGGAATTACGGGCGTAACGACATGGGACCACGTCACGCCGGGGCATGCCGAGTACGGGCGTTTTCGCAGATTGATGACACAGGATGTGAATGCGGCGATCCGCGGGGCTTTTGAGTCAGGCGCGGACGAGATCGTTGTCGCAGACGGACATTGGAATGGGTCAAATATTTTGATCGAGGAACTTGACCCGCGCGCGAGGTTGAACACTGGCTCACCCAGTCCTTTTTCGATGATGCAGGGGATCGATGAATCAGTGGATGGTGTTTTCTTCGTTGGATATCACGCGCGCAACGGGACGCCGAATGCAATTCTCGATCATACCTGGTCGTCGAAGACGGTTGCGAATGTTTGGTTGAACGATATTCTCACTGGTGAATATGGATTGAATGCGGCGTTGGCAGGTCACTTCGGTGTTCCGGTGATCATGGCATCTGGTGATCAGACAGCGTGCGCGCAAATGATAGAACTGCTGGGCGATATTGAATCGGCTGTAGTGAAACAAGCGACAGGACGCTTTGCGGCGGAATGTCTGGCTCCGCAGGTGGCGCATGAGATGATTTATATGTCTGCGGAGCGGGCGGTGGGACGGTTGGAGGAGGGGAATGTGCCGGACCCGTTCGTACTCGATTCACCCATCCGTGTGACTGTGGAGTTCTTCACTTCCGATATGGCAGATAAGGCGGAGAAGGTCCCCTTTACACAGCGTGAAGGGACCCGCGTCTCTTTCTCGGCGCAGGAGATGGCTTCGGCTTATAACGGTTTCCGCTCGATGGTAATGATGGCGATGGGGTAAGGGAGAAAAAGAGGTTTCTAGACTGAATCAGCCGTCGGTCATCAAAGCTGCGGAGCTTGTCCACACAACATGTTTTGTCTTATACGGAAAGCGTTGATTGACGATTCGTCCAACAGATTTTTATAATCGGTTGTTCACAACTTAATATCGCTTGCGGTGTTCCAATCTTCGGAAGGAGGTGCTATTGCACGAGAATTTGCATCTTTTTGTATTGCCAACCCAACAATTCCTAAAGGAGAGAGAGTTATGAAATCCAAATGGTACGTAGTGGCTAGTTTGTTGATTGCGGCAAGCATGATGCTTTCCGCTTGTGGCGGTGGCGGCGGCGGTTCAGCCGGCGGACCGTTGCAGTCTGTGGGCGACGGGGAAGGCGCAGTTTCCATCGTTGCGTGGGCTGGTTACATCGAGCGCGGCGAGACTGACCCGGCCTTCGACTGGGTAACACAATTCGAAGCCGAGACCGGTTGTATGGTCAGCGTGAAAACGGCGGCTACTTCTGACGAAATGGTTGCGTTGATGAACGAGGGCGGCTTTGACCTCGTGACCGCTTCCGGCGACGCCTCCAATCGCCTGATCTCCGGTGGACGTGTGCAGGAGATTAATATTGATTTGATCCCCAGCTATAGCAAGATTGATCCGCGCCTGCAAAACGCTCCCTGGCATACAGTGGATGGCAAACATTACGGCGTGCCGTATTCCTCCGGTCAAAATGTGTTGATGTATAACACGGATATTTTTGCCGGTGCCGCCCCGGATAGCTGGTCTGTTGTATTTGAAGAAACAACCCTGCCAGACGGTGAGTCCAACAAGGGGCGTATTCAGGCTTATGATGGTCCC
The DNA here is from genome assembly GCA_003484265.1 of Anaerolineae bacterium. Classification (GTDB taxonomy): domain Bacteria; phylum Chloroflexota; class Anaerolineae; order Anaerolineales; family Villigracilaceae; genus Defluviilinea. Next base: position 6,727 of record DNDO01000208.1, on the reverse strand, counting down.
ATCTATGTTGCCGATGCGGCTCTTTATCTCATGAGCGCGCGACCAGAACTTGGCATTACCGACCCGTATGCCTTGAACCGTGAGCAGTTCAATGCGGCGATCGAACTCCTGCGTCAACAGCGCACGTTGATCAATCGCTATTGGCACGATGCCTTTATTCAGATGGATGACTTTACAAACGAAGGTGTTGCGGCTTCCGGTTCATGGCCCTTCCAGGCAAACTTGTTGAAGGGCGGTGGCGCACCGATCGATAAGGTCGTTCCGAAGGAAGGCGCGACCGGTTGGGCAGACTCCACCATGCTGCATGTGGATTCCGCTCATCCCAACTGTGCTTACAAATGGATGGAATGGTCGCTGACACCGAAAGTGCAGGGTGATCTTGCGGCTTGGTTCCAAAATGTGCCTGTCCGCTTGGAAGCTTGCGATGGAACTCATGCATTGCTTGGCGCGGACGGCTGCGCGAACAATGGTCTGAACGACTTCGACAAGATCTGGTGGTGGCGCACTCCCACGACCGACTGTGGTGACGGCAGAATGGAATGTGTCCCCTATCATGAATGGGTCACCAACTACGTCGCGGTTATCGGCGGACGCTAGACCACGGTTTATAATTACTGCATCAGGCGGGGCATTCGTCCCGCCTGATGTCTTTCATCCATATTCCAACGAGACATCAAAACATGACCGATCAATCAAAGCCGGCAATCCAGTTTGAAAATGTAAGCAGGCATTTTGGTGCAGTTAAAGCAGTCGATCACGCGGATATCGAGATACACGACGGCGAATTCTTTTCCCTGTTGGGTCCCTCAGGTTCTGGAAAAACAACCTGCCTGCGAATGATTGCGGGCTTTGATAAACCAACAGAGGGCCGCATTTATCTTTATGGGCAGGACGTTTCAGACCTGCCTCCCTTTGAGCGCAATGTCAACACGGTCTTTCAGGATTATGCTCTGTTCCCGCACATGAACGTGGGAGATAACATAGCGTACGGTTTGATGGTCAAGGGTGTGTCCAAGCCTGAACGATTAAAGCGCGTGGATGAAATTCTCGACCTCGTTCAACTTAAAGGATATGGGGACCGCAAACCATCCCAACTCTCAGGCGGACAACGTCAACGCGTCGCTCTCGCACGCGCCCTGATCAATCATCCCAAAGTTTTACTTCTCGATGAGCCGCTTGGTGCCCTCGATCTCAAACTGCGACAGCAAATGCAGGTGGAGTTGAAAGCCATCCAACAACGCGTTGGAATCACATTTATTTTCGTAACTCACGACCAGGAAGAAGCCCTCACGATGAGTGACCGCATCGCCTTGTTCAACCAGGGAAGGATCGAGCAGGTCGGTTCGCCTTCGGAAATATACGAGCATCCTGCAAGCGCATTCGTTGCCGGGTTCGTGGGGACATCAAATTTGATAAGCGGTGAACTGGCAAAGCGCGTGTCCGGGAAGATGGGCACCTTTTCCATCCGCCCGGAAAAAATTCACCTCGGGAGCGTTGACGTGAACGTATCCCCCGATAGTTATTCGGCAGATGGAGTGGTTCGGGACGTCATCTATCTTGGTTTGTACACGCGGTATCTCGTCCAGCTTGATGGCGGTGGCGAAGTAATGGTGATTGAACAAAACCTGAAGACCACATCCATGGATGTATTGAAGATTAAAGGACAACGCGCACGACTGCATTGGAAGAAGGAACACACACATGAGGTGGGAGGCTAAGATGCTGATCCGTGTGTCTACTTATTTGTATCAACGTCCAAAGCTTGTATTATCGCTATTATTAGGTCCGCCGTTGATTTATATGGTTGTGGTCTACCTCGGGTCGTTGTTCAACCTGCTTGTGTATAGTTTCTATTATCTTGAAAGTTTTACCGGACTTATTGTTCGTGAGTTTACTTTAAGCACGTACGCCCAAATATTCGAGCCTGCCAACCGCGATATATTTATCCGTACGGCAGGCATGGCAATGGCTGTGACAATAGCTGATGCGTTAATCGCATTTCCTCTGGCATATTACATAGCCCGGTTTTCTTCTCCGCGTCTCAAAACCTGGCTGATCATCGCCGTGACCATTCCTCTTTGGTCAAGTTATCTTGTGCGTGTCTATGCGTGGAAGTTGATACTTGCACAGGAAGGTATTCTCTCATGGTTCATTAGGTTGATTCGACTGGATGGTGTGCTGGAATGGTTGTTGAGTTTTGAAAGCATTGGCGGGTCTTCGCTTGCATTATCACCGATCGGGATGTTTATTGTCTTTGCTTATATTTGGCTCCCGTACATGATCATTCCGATTCAAACTGCGTTGGAACGCGTGCCTAATTCATTATTGGAAGCCTCCAGCGATTTGGGCGCCAAGCCGTTGCAAACCTTTCGAACCGTGATATTGCCGCTGTCATTCCCGGGTGTGGTGGCGGGGTCCATCTTTACCTTTTCGTTGACGCTTGGTGATTTCATTGTGCCTCTGGCTCTCGGTAATTCAAAATTCTTCATAGGTCAGGCCGTTTATTCCTACCAAGGGACAGCAGGGAACATTCCGCTTGCCGCCGCAATGACGATGGGGCCTGTTGTCATTATGATTATTTATTTGTTGGTCGCACGCAGACTTGGAGCTTTCGATGCCCTCTAAATCCTATTCAGGTCAAAGGGCATCGTGGGGATTGAAACTCGCTTCCGTCGCGGCGTTGCTGTTCTTGCATGTCCCGATCCTAATCATTTTCTTATATACACTAACGCCAGACGAGCAGACTTTTACCTTCCCTCTGCCAGGTATTACTTTTAAATGGTTCGGCGTTGCGCTCCAGCGCCCTGACCTTTGGCGCGCGTTGACACTTTCTCTGCAGGTTGCAGCGGTTGCCACACTAGCTGCTTTGGTGCTCGGAACCCTCGCCGCAGCGGCTGTGTATCGCAGTAATTTCTTCGGCAGGGAGGCGATCTCGTTCCTCCTTGTTCTACCGATCGCCCTGCCTGGAATCGTAACTGGTATTGCCCTGCGCACAGCCCTCGGGACGTATGACATCTCATTCTCCTATTGGACGATCGTGATCGGTCATGCCACTTTTTGTGTCGTCGTTGTCTATAACAATGTGTTGGCGCGCTTCCGTCGAATGCAGGGGTCGCAAATCGAGGCTTCTATGGATTTGGGTGCCAACTCCTTTCAGACATTTCGATATGTTGTCTTCCCCAATATCGCCACCGCTCTTCTCGCAGGCGGGATGCTGGCATTTGCACTTTCGTTCGATGAAGTGATAGTTACGACATTTACTGCCGGTCAACAGACCACGCTTCCGATCTGGATATTCAGCCAGTTGTCCCGCCCTAGAGACCGGCCAGTGACGAATGTTGTTGCAATCCTGGTGGTGCTCATCACCTTTTTCCCGATCTTTTTTGCGCAAAGGCTGTCCGCGCAGAATTCGGATATTGAAGGCGGATCTAAGTAAATCGGATAATGTGGCAGTCACCTTCAAGGTGACTGCCACTCTTAAAACCAGATTCAACTGCCAGTCAGGCGCGAATCGGGGCTTTCAATCCCAATTTAATAACTCAATTATATTGACATCACGTCAAATCCCGTTACAATAGCAATTAACACCTCTTAAAGGAGAATCTTATTCCAAGATCTGCACGAGTTTGAATGAAGAGATACTTGTGCCCGTTTTCTAATTTACGCCAAGAATAATATCTGGCTTCCGCCGCCCTCCAACTTAGACTTGGTGAGGCGGCGGGACTGCTTAAGCAAGTGCAGTCAACACAAGGAGTTAAAAGCTGTTGTGCTTTGGCTGTTTTTAATTGCAAGTCTTATAAGTGTTTTACTTTGGCAATCACTGCCAAGGATCATACTGGGCAAAATGCCTTCATTAGCGCAGCGATCCTGCGGAACAAAAAGAAAGGAAAGAATGACCGGACAGTTTCACTCCTATCTAAACCCGAAATGTGATTCGGGCGAGTTCGAAGAGAAAGGCGGATGTGGGGTATTTGCCCGCGAGCCGATCAAAAAGGGCGAGTTGATCTGCCTGTGGGGGGGACGTATCGTGGCAGAAGATGAACTCGATCCCAAAATGGAGTTCTTCACACAGCGTATTCTTCAGATCGAAGAAGGGTTGTACCTCGAAGCTCCATATCCGCTTGAGCCGACCGATTGTTTCAACCATTCCTGCGAACCCAACGTCGGGTTCTCGGGGCAAATCGGTCTGGTTGCCATGCGCGATATCAGGACAGGTGAGGAACTCAATTTTGATTATGCCATGTGCGATGGCACATCCTACGACGAATTCAGATGTTATTGCGGCAGTGAAAAATGCCGTGGAAACATCAAAGGCAGTGATTGGTCGCTCCCCGAACTGTGGGAGAAGTACGACGGTTATTTTATGCCGTATCTCGCAAGACGTATCGAAGCGGTCAAAGCCAAAACGCATATCCTTGCGTAGCATAACCAAACGAAATCAAAACGGATTGCACGGTACAATTGTGCAATCCGTTTTATGATTAAGTCATTTGCATTCCGAATTTATCTTGTCGCACTCATCCTTCGACTGATTCCCGTCATCCTCGCACGCGGATTGGGGATTGGACTCGACGACATGTTTCAATACGATATGCTCGCGCGCAGTCTTGCGGAGGGGAATGGGTTCCGCTGGTATGCACAGGCAGATATGACTCAACTTGCCTCCTACGTGGACTTTGACCTGACCAGCGTTAAAGACTATGATCCACACCTTGGGATTCCCACTTCGTTCCGTGCTCCGTTGTATCCAACCTTTCTCGCCATCGTATACTTTATCAACGGGACAGATTTCTCCCGCTTCTTTGCCGCGCGAATCGCACAAGTGATTTTTCTTGGCGCGCCTCTCGCGCCGTTGACATATCTTGTTGCAAAACAACTCTTTCCTGGTTCCTCTTTAGACGATGAGGAAAGACGAAAGAAGAAAGAGCGCACTGCGCGTATTGCATCATGGATTATCGCTGCATACCCCATGCTGCTTGTTTATCCGCTCGGGCTTGGAACGGAGAATCCCTTTTTTGTATTACTTCTCGCATCTTTCTTCTTTCTTTCTGTATCTGTCGATAAACCAACCACAATTAATTTCTTACTCTCCGGTCTATTCCTCGGTCTGACTGCTCTCACACGGTCGGTCATTCTCCCGTTTGCAGGACTGGCGATTCTCTGGGTTTGGTTATCCCTCAAACAAAGACGCGGTGCAATGCTTATTGCTCTCGCGCTTACCCTGACGATCACTCCCTGGATAATTCGTAATTCATTATTGCATAATAAGTTGACAGGCATCGAAACCTCCATGGGATATAACCTCCACCTTGGATATCACCCGCAAGGGAATGGCTCATTTATCTTTGGACCGTCGCTGGAGTTACTTCCCATCCTTGACGACGCAGAGAGAGATAAGGTTGGCACGGAGCAGGCGATCGGGTTTATCAAGTCTGGCCCTGAGAGATTTATTCCGCTCGCAGTTAACCGCCTTGGGTATTTCTTCGGTCTTGAGAAACGCGTGCTGATGTATTTTTACGGGAATAACATTATCGGCTTTGTCCCGTTGCCGTTGCTGCTAACCATATCCGCGATTTTGTTGCTGCCGTTCGTTTTTATCTCCACATCTGCCGCGTTGGGGCTTTTCGCGCTTCGATGGAAACCAGGTCATGTTTTGCTCGGCTTGTTATTCGTCAGTTATATTCTTCCGCATGTGTTTATCTTGTCAGAAGATCGTTTCCATTTGGCGCTTGTGCCGTATATTGCCATACTTGCCGCGCAATTCTGGGACGGGGGCCTTGGTGGATTGTTTGCTCGTTGGAAAGAGGGTCGATCAGGTAAAGTGCTTGTGGTCTTTGCCTTTTCCATAGCGATATATTTATTGTCCAACTGGGGACTTGAACTAATTCGCGACTGGGATAAAATTGCGCAATTGCTTGGTCCTGACGGAAATCAATCCTACTTCCCATACTGATCACTGGTTGCTATGAACTACTTAATTGGCGAAAAACTAAAATTTGACTGGAAAATTGTCACCATCACAATCGTCTCAACCTTGTTGTTGATGATGGACTTCTATCATAGGTTCACGGCGCACAAGTATTGGGACCGGGTAATCTTATATCTTGTCATCCCGTTAATCATCATTGTCCTGTTTTTTCGAGAAAACCCAAAGGAGTATGGTTTCTCTTTCGGTGATTGGAAGGCGGGGCTTGCGATCACAGGGATCGGCATCCTGTTCATGGCGCCGATCATTTATTACTTGGGGAGCGGTGATGCATCCATGCAGGCGTATTACATGCCGTTTGTTCGCGGTCTGCCGTGGACGACATTCCTAGATTTGATCGGTTGGGAATTTATTTTTCGCGGCTGGATATTGTTTGGGTACGTCCGAAAATTTGGACCGGAAGCGCTGTGGTTACAAGCCGTCCCGTTTGCGCTCATGCATAACGGCAAGCCCGAGGTGGAGACGCTATCCACGATCTTTGGAGGCTTTGCGTTCGGGTGGGTGGCTTACAGGACAAAGTCGTTTGTCTGGCCCTTCCTCATCCATTGGTTTATCGCCACGTATATTATCATTGTTGCGGCGGGGTTGACGTAACATCATTGCGGACTTCATGAAGCTATCTCAGAATTAGTATGCCAAATTACAATCTTCGTCCCGCGCGTGAATCAGAATCCGCTCAAATCAAGGAGTTGATTCATTTAGCCGGGATCAACCCGATGGCTTTGGATTGGAACCGTTTTA
>DNDO01000166.1 GCA_003484265.1 Anaerolineae bacterium | reverse complement strand
AGGGCTTTGTCGCCCGCATTGGCCATGTCCACTTCTTCGCGCATAAGTGTGTATTGCGCGTCCCAAAGGGAGACTTCTTCGATCTCAGCGTGGAAAGAGGCGGGCAAGTCATGAGCAGGTTTCAGCTCCAGGAAGGAGGCGTGCGTCACATAAGGAGCAAGTGAGGAGAGCGCATCGCGCGTGTGAAGTCCGCGTTGCTTCTGAGTCAGTTTATCCTTTTCTTTATGCCATTCGGAGTAGGGCAGTGTCAGCAACGTCACTTTGTGACCGAGCCCAGCGAGGGTCAAAGAAAGGTATGCGGCTTGTTCGATCCAATAATGAAGGGTGGCGAAGAAGAGAATTTTTTTGCCAGATGCAGCATTCTCGATATAAGGTTTAGCCTGCGCAACCCCATGCGGCAATTCCCTCTCCAACCGCGAAAGATTGAAGTGATCCTTACGGGCACGATTCCTTTGCCGAAGTGTGTAATCCAGTTCGGCGGCTAGAGGCAGTTCGCCCAGAAAGTTGCGAAGGGAGTTTTTATTGAGCATAGTATTTAGTAACAGAGCGCACAGAGTTATCAGAGAAAACTCAGATTCTCTGTGGCGAAGGTTTAGCTAATCGAGTTTCTCGATCTTCCAATCGAAGCGCGGGCGGATGGGGCCCTGACGAACCTCGGGCCATTGCGTGCCGGGCGCGCCTGAAATATCCACGCTGAACGAGAGCGCGTTCTCGTCCATGAAGTATCGCTTCACGCCGAACGAACTGGCATTCACGCCGAGCGAATAACGACCTTCGTTGAAAAAGTCGGCGGGGATTTCGCAACTGCTGATGTAACGTCCCGCCTGCCGTGCGCCGAACTGCTCATATTGTTCCGCGTCGTCGGTGTCGAAAGCGGTGAACACATATTCGCCGCGCATCGTGCTGAGATACATGCCCACGCGCAAACCTGTAACGGGCCCATCGAGTTGATATTCCCATTCGATGATAAGCGGCTCGGTGGAACGGACGGTATCGACGACGTTCCCGCGTCTATCCTTAATTCGAATTGCCACAGGTCTAAAAGGCTGACTCGCCGTTGGGATCTCGTCTGCCCCCCAAACGCGCTGACCTGACTCTGCCTGCCCCGAGGAAAGATAAAAATCAACCGCTTCTGCCGTGGGCGCGCGTTTGATAAGTTGTCCTTTGTTGAGGACGATGGCTTCGTTCGTCAGGCGCAGTATCGCAGACATATTGTGACTCACAAATAGGACGGTACGCCCCTCCTGCGCCACGTCGTTCATCTTCCCGAGGCACTTGCGCTGGAACTCCGCATCGCCCACTGCTAGGACTTCATCCACAACGAGGATTTCAGGTTCGAGGTGAGCGGCGACCGCGAATGCGAGTCGCAGATACATGCCTGAGGAATAACGTTTGACAGGTGTATCAATGAACTGACCAACCTCAGAGAAATCCACGATCTCATCGAAGTTGCGGTCGATCTCGGCACGTTTCATTCCAAGGATCGCGCCGTTCATATAGATGTTCTCGCGACCTGTCAGTTCGGGGTGGAAACCTGTGCCGACTTCGAGCAATGAGCCGACGCGTCCGCGCACGGAGACTGTCCCTTTGGTGGGTTCGGTCACGCGCGAGAGGATCTTGAGCAGAGTGCTTTTCCCTGCGCCGTTGCGCCCAACAATGCCTAGCACTTTGCCCTCTTCGAGGTCAAATGACACATCGCTCAACGCCCATATGGTGGATGTGCTTGTCGTGCCGCGCATGCCTTTTCCGCGCAGGGCTTGGACGACGCGAACGGGTGTCATAAGGGTGTCGATCAACACGTCGCGGAACATGTTGTATTGGAACTTCTGCTGCGCGGCGCCGATCTTATATTGTTTACTGATGTTATGTACGCTGATGGCTGTTGTCATTAGATCGTGTCCGCAAAGGTCTTTTCCATATTGCGGAAGTAGAACAAGCCGCCTATCAGGATAATGATGGAGATCACGACCGAGACCGCCATCTCGGGTCCGGGTCCCGTGTTTGTGCCGAGCAATGCCCAGCGGAATCCGTTTACGACTCCAGCCATTGGATTTAGGGAGTAGACGAGCTGCCATTGTTCGGAAATCAAGTTTGAGGAGTAGGCAACGGGCGTGATGAAAAGCCAGAATTGGGTCATGAATGGAAGCGCATAGTTCACATCACGATATTGCACATTGATCGCCGCGAGCCAGAGTGCCACCCCTAACGCGGATATGATCGTCAACAATAGAAACAGTGGAAGCGCCCAAATCGCATTGATGGACGGTGTTACGCCGTAATAGATCATCAAGCCAATGAGGATCACGAACGCAATGACAAAATCCACAAGCCCTGAAAGAATGGATGCCAGCGGCAACACCAACCGCGGAAAATATATCTTCGTCACCATGTTCTGGTTCGATGTCAGCGAACGAGAGGCTTGATTTAGTGCAGCAACAAACAATCCCCAGGGGAGAAGCGCTGTATACGAAAAGATCGGGTAGGGGATATTGCCGTCCGTCGGGAGTTTGGCAATTCTTCCAAAAAGGAATGTAAAAACGATCATAGTCAACACAGGCTGGATGATCGCCCACGCCGCGCCAAGCATGGTTTGCTTGTAACGAACTTTGACATCACGCCAGATCATGAAATAGATCAGTTCGCGATAAATCCACAGATCGCGCAGGTTGAGTGCGGCGAGTCCTTTGGATGGTTTGATGTATATGGTAGTTGGCTCGTTCTTAATTAATTCGGTCATAAGATAATTAGAGACTGGATGATTAGGGACTAGTTGTCCGCTCTCTGCTCTCAATTCCTTCACGATTAGCCTTGAACCACTCGATCGTGCGGCGCATCCCCTCTTCAAACGGGACCTGCGCGCTCCAGCCGAAATATTCCTTCGCACGGCTGACGTCAAGTCCGCGGCGGGGCTGTCCGTTGGGTTTGTCCGTCTGCCAGACGAGTTTACCTTCAAATCCTGTCATCCTGACGGTCATTTCAACAAGGTCTTTGATGGAGATCTCGAATCCAGAGCCGAGGTTTACGGGTTCATCGCCATTGTACTTTTCGGCGGCGGTGATAATGCCATCGGCGGCATCTTCAACATATAAAAATTCACGCGTCGGGGAACCATCACCCCAGACGGGCATT
>DNDO01000158.1:278-10282 GCA_003484265.1 Anaerolineae bacterium | reverse complement strand
TATTAAAGTAGAGAACTTGGTTCCTCGATATTTTCCACATGCGGCGGGAGCGGTCTCCGCGATTCGATCCATGCGTTGATCTCGTCCGACGCGGGCAGGCGTTCGCTGCTCATGCTCAATCGGCGGGCAAGATCTTGCAATGTCTTTCTATGACTTTCAACTGCCAGCCCGCGATGGAGGCGCAGAGTCTCGGCGGTCACTTCATGGCTCACATTGGGGTTGCCGTCCCGGTCGCCGCCCATCCATGATGCAAGACGAAACCAGCTCGAAGGCGGAGCAACTTCGGGGTAGTGCGAAGCGACCGCTTCATCCAGATCTGCATACAGCGCGGGGAGCGTATCCCAAAAAACGGATTCGACAAAATGCAAGCCGATGCGCACTTCATCTGTAACGGTAGGATTGATCGTACGCGTGCGGTCGGTGAGCCACAAGCCCACCACCTCAGCGCGTATGGCGGAGAGCGTACCTTCACGTTCTCGCGGCGTAAGTTGATTGTCCGCGAGACGTTCGAGCGAACGCGCAACGCGCTGTAGTTTTGAAACCACTGTCCTGCGGCGCGACTCAGTGGGATGCGCCGTGAGCACAAGTTCCACCGAAAGGTTGTCGAGCAGGGACTGCATTTGCGCCGACGTCACCCCCTCGTTCTTCAGCGATGCAACGGCATCGCCGACGGACTCTCCAAGCGGCGAGGAATGCTGTGTCCTTTCACGCTCACGCAGTTGTTGAACGCGATGATATTCCTCAGCAAGATTCACGAGATCGAAGTATGTTGTGAATGCGGCAGAGACGGCGCGTGCGTCATCGACAGTTAACGCTTCGACCTCCTGCTCAAGCTGTTTCGCTGCCCCGGCATCGCCTGCCCGACGATCCTTCGCGGCGAGACGGATGCGTTCCTCTGTTTCGAATAGAGCAGACGATTCGAGTTCTGTGATTACCTCGCCCAGGATGTCACCCAATAGTCGAATGGCTGTTGATAGGTCCATAAAAGTTTTCCTTGAAGTCGATGATACCCTAAAATATAATGGCATTATGAATATTCAAAATGCATACAACCAATGGTCGGACATCTATGACACGGACAGCAACCTCACCCGCGACCTCGATGCGAGGATCACAAGGGAGTTAATCACCGAACAACATTTCGACTCCATTCTTGAGCTGGGCTGCGGGACAGGCAAGAACACCGTTTTTCTCGCGCAAATCGGGGGATGGGTCCATGCGATGGATTTTTCGCAAGGGATGATACAGAAAGCGAAACAAAAGGTGAAGGCAAAAAATGTCCGCTTTGAGATGGCAGATCTGACGGGGCGCTGGCCTTGTGACGATAGCGTGCATGATCTGATCTCATGCAATCTCGTTCTGGAGCATATCAAAGACCTTTCCCACATCTTCACCGAAGCGGCGCGGACTTTACGTTTAAACGGAAAATTTCTTATCAATGAACTGCATCCGTTCAAACAATATACTGGATCGAAGGCGAGATTCGAGAGCGGGATTGCCACTATCGAAGTGGACGCGTTCGTACATCATGTTTCTGATTTTACAAAAACCGCGTCAGCCAACGGGTTGGATCTGGTGAAATTCAACGAATACTGGCATGAGGAGGATGCAGGCAAGCTACCAAGACTGGTGTCATTTGTCTTTGAGAAACGAATACATTAAGGGCGACCCGTCAGGATCGACTTGATTTTTCTTTCGTCCGGATGGGTCACCTCTACAATCAGAAATATTTTTCTTACAAAACTCTTATCGTCACACGGATGAGTTCGATATAAAATTTTGTTAATATTCAGCACAAAGATCTTTTTCAGGAGGCAACATGAGCAAGACGAAAGAAAAAACCCAACAATTTTCATTCAAAGCAGAGACCAAACAACTGCTAAATATTCTTATACATTCGCTCTACAAAGACCGAGAAGTGTTCCTGCGTGAACTGCTCTCGAACGCATCGGATGCGTTGAACCGCATGCGTTTCGAGATGGTCACCAACAAAGATGTACTCGACTCCAATGCTGAGTTGAAGATCCACATCAAAGCGGACAAGGATAAGCGTACGCTGACCATCACCGACACAGGAATCGGCATGACACGCGATGAGATCGTTGAAAATCTCGGCACCATCGCGCAATCTGGTGCGCGCAACTTTTTGGAGATTGCGAAAGAGAAGAACGGCGATGTCAGCCAGGTCATTGGGCAATTCGGAGTGGGATTCTATTCAGTGTTCATGGCGGCTGAATCGGTGCGGGTGATCTCGCGTTCGTTTCAACCTGAAGGGAAGGCGGTCAGTTGGTATGCCACGGGCGAGGATAATTTCATTATCGGCGAAGCAGACATGGGCGAAAGAGGGACGCGCATCGAGATCAAGCTCAAGGAGGATGCGTCTGAATTCGCTGAGGAATTCCGTCTTAAGAACATCATCCACAAACATTCCGATTACATCGGCTTCCCGATTTATATGGGCGAGGAAGAAAAGCCCGTCAACAAACAGACCTCCCTGTGGCGCACATCGAAACAGGATGTGACAGAGGAACAGTACAAGGAATTTTACAAACAGACCACGCTGGATTTCGAAGACCCGCTGACGCATATTCACTTGGTCACGGATGCGCCCGTGCAGTTGTACGCGCTGTTATATATTCCTGCCAAGGCCGAGCGCAATATGTTCTCGCTGCGCAAAGAAGACGGTTTGAAATTATACACACGCAACATTTTGATCGACGAATACAACAAGGATCTACTTCCCGAGTTTCTGCGCTTCGTGCAGGGCGTTGTGGATTCGGAAGACCTGCCGCTCAACGTCTCCCGGGAAACTGTTCAATCAAGTGGACTGATGCCCAAGCTGAAAAAGGTTCTGACAAACCAGGTCATGCGCGAGTTGGAGAACATTGCAAAAAACAAGGCGGAAAAATATAACGAATTCTGGCAGGAGTTCGGCGTGTATCTTAAACAGGGAATCGCCGCCAACCCGTCAGACGCGGATGCGATCAATCCATTGCTGAGATTCAAAACTAATTTGAATCCTGAAACGTGGTCATCTTTGGATGACTATGTTGCGCGCTTGAAGGACGGTCAAAAGGAAATCTTCTATATCGTCGGCGAGGATCCGAAATCTGTTTTGCGAAGCCCGCATTTGGACTATTTCCACTCGCAAGGCACGGAGGTACTCCTGCTGACCGACCCGATGGATTCGTTCATGTTGATGGGTTTGCGCAAGTATAAGGACTTCGAATTGAAGAACGTCTCACAAGCCGAAGTGGATACCAGCAAGAAAACAGATGACCAATCTGTTGAAGAAAACATTCCCGATCCGGATTTCAACTCATTGATCGAACAGTTCAAGAAAGTATTGGATGAACGCGTGACCGATGTGCGCGGCAGCAACCGCCTGACCCACTCCGTTGCGCGGCTGGCAGACTCGGACAGCAACGCCAACCCCGACTTACAGCGTGTGTATAAATATCTTGGCAAGGAATATGAAGTTCCGAAGAAAGTACTGGAGTTGAATCCTTCACACACGATCTTGAAGAACCTTCTGGGGCTTGAGAGGGACTCAGAGTTACAAAACATCATCATTGAGCAAATATATGACAGCGCAATGCTGGTCGAGGGGTTGCACCCCGACCCATCGAGCATCGCGCCTAGGGTGCAGCAGATCATCGAGGCGGCGTTGAAGAAAGGGTAATAAGAAAAGGTCACCTGACAGGTGACCTTTTCTTATTACCCAGCACGATTTGATAATCTATCCCTCCTGGAATATAAAGATTATTTCGCTGTTATCGTTGCGACTCCGTTACTCCACGTACTAATGCCATCCGAGTTGAGCCACGCTAGCGCTTCAGGGTAGCCGCGCAGGTAGGCGTCGAAAAATGCGATTCCCGAAACTGCGACGAATGGCTGTAGTTCCCGTGTACCGTCCGGTCCGAGACCGAATGTAGTGTGAGTGGCATCAGGAGAATTGACATAAAGTAGATACAAATCGGGGCCGGACATTTGCTGGAAGGGATCCAATCTCCCGCGCGCCTGCTCATTGGGAGTATTATCACTCGTGCCTGTGGCGAACAGCACGGGGCTGGAGATACCATTCCAGGAAGTTTCAATGTACCCGTTGTATCCGATACCCTGTGGCGAATTCGCCAGAAATGCCTTTATCCGCGGGTCGGGATATGTGAGTTTGTGAATGCTAGGTGACACATCCCGAATTGAACCTGCCATCGCCAATACCAAAATAGTTCCCCCGGAATGCCCGGCAGCGCCGATGCGATCCCGGTCAATGCTCAGGTTTGATGCACGCTCGATAGAGTCCAGATCATCCAGTACGGCTATGCCATCGAGCGGTTTTTCATATGCAAAAGCTGGAAGTGTCCCGCCTTCCGAAACCTCTTTTCGGATATCATCCGGTTCGCATTCGTCCGCAGGAATTTGCAGAGGGGCGCAATGCGAGTTGTATGCTGATTCCACATGCCCGATGTGAATCACCGCATACCCAGCGCGTGCCAGTACGATCCCCCATTCTTCGTAACTGCGATGTCCGGAGTTATTGTACGCGCCGCCGTGTGAAAAGATTATCAGCGGCATTGGACTCGGCGCGCCAACGGGATAGCGGATCAAGATCGGGAATGTGCGGTCACGCACGGTATCGTGGACTTCGTAGTTGTCGAAGACGTTGATTTCGTATATCACTGGTGTAACATACATCCCCTCAGGGGATGGCGTGGAAGTGTCCACAGGAGCGGTGATCGTCGCGGCTGGAGCAGTCGTCACTGTTGCATCGACAGCTGGTTTTTGATTGTCCCCTCTCCCAAGCCTGCAACCGGTGAGTGCCATCATTACCATTGCAATTATTAGAAAACGGATTTGCTTTATCATATTGTTCTCCCTTGATATCGACGTTGACGTGAAATTAGGCGATTACCCTCCATTCAAGCGATACGACCAGCGAGATCACCTCGGCAACATCGTTCATCACCTTTGTGTACCCTGTGTTGTTACCCCTATGCAATTTATAATTTCCTGGCATGGCAAAAGATATGAAGATGAAACCCCCGTTCAAGTCTTATAAACCACCCTGTTATTACAACTTAATTATGATATGAATATCAGGCTTCGCTGCAATTTCACGAAATTTTACTGTAATGATCCGTACCAAGCATCCCCCATTACTCCTCCCATCGTCCTCGCGAAGCTGTTTACGTTTTAATCTAAAGCCACCGGCTTATCTGAATTGCATTTGATGCCGTCGATGGGGATGGATTCAAACCTGTCCAAAGATGTGTCGATGCGCCAGGCAAAGCGGATCACCCCATTTCGCCCGGCGACAAAGATCCCGCTATCAGGCACGTCGGCCAGGGAACACCCGTCAGGGAGCAGGGTGAGTCCAGCCTCCAAATTCGAGACGGGCAGAACATCCTTGACTTCCCAAAACGCGCTGCCGCTCTCATCGTAATGGGACAATTTGCTCAACCACAACATTTTGCTCCCGCCATCCAGCACCATCATCAAGCTATATCCATCATGATCCTGGATGAGCATACTGAAAACCTGTGTGAGATTTTCTGGTGAAGGCGGGTAGACCAACCCAATATATTGACTGGGACTTTCAGGAGCCAGCCCATCGGATGGGACAGTTGCCGGGATACCGGTCGGGCTTTCTGTAACATTGATGGCAGGTTCAGGCGTGTCTACAGGCGCGGATATGGTATCCAAACTTCCGCAGGCGGAGAGGAGAAGGACAAGTATTACAGCGAATAAGTCGTTTTTTAATTTCTCGTTCATGTGTCATCTATCCTTTATCGAAAATCAAGATTATTTCAAACATAGGAACGACGACAACTTAATCTCATTTGTTCCATTAATGGAGCGGGTTCACTTCACATCGATCCACGCCATTCATCGCATTTCGAGAACATGGTGAAAATCCATTTCAAGCTATTAATAATAACTGTTACGGAGATGAATAAATATTTACTGTTACGTCTTTCTGGTCGAGCGGTCTGGTCAGCAAAGATTCAGTCTGCCCTTTCAGGGTTTTATCCAGAAATGCCAGTGTGAATTCCTGGATCAAGTCCATGATTCGATCTGCCCGATTCGGAAATGGCAGGAGTGATGGTTCGAGCAAGGGTCCGTCTGTGAAGTTATCATGCAATGCGGCGTGGATCACAACCCAATAACTCTCTGTGGTCGAATCGAAGTGGGCGATCTGAACAGGGTGTAGTTGAGACTCTTTTGTAAGAAACAGAAATGGCTGTGAAGGAGGCGTCGCTTCGAAATCAGTTGAAAAAGGACTGCCCGCCCGCAATCCATCCCAGTTCAGGCATGATTTGAACCGCGCATCCGCTATGCAGGACTCTGAGGCGGTGATCCCGCCCAGAGAATGTCCCGCCACTGCGATCAAGTCCAAATCCAATATCCCTGCAAAGGGACTCATTCGGTCGGCGTTCATGAGCTTCAGTTGGTCGAATGCAAATAACACATCAAGAGTTCGCACCTTGATACGCTCCATCGTATATTGTTGATGAGCGTTCATATCCAACAGCCACTGATCCTTGTTGTACGGCGCAATGCGACCATCTGACAATTTGACCGCGGCAACATCATAGGGATGGTTCAGCCCGATGACGATATAGCCGTGACTGGCGATCTCAGCGGCAAGGCTGGCATAAAGCTCGACATTTGTGCCATTTCCAGGCGACAGTATCACCACTGGAAAAGAACCCGCATCGCTCACAGGCTTAGCGTTGAGTCTGCTCTCTGAACGGATCAACCTTAAGCCAAGTACCTGCCACGCTTCGATTTCACCGCTTTCCGCCATGGCGTCTGAAATCACGGACAGGTCTGGAACATATCCCGAGTCAGTGCCCGTCCCTTGGACGGCTGGATACCAGACCATTGCCATAACCTCACGAAGATCAGTGGGATCATCCGTGAGAACCTCCGGGCGGGATGCGTCCACCCATCTAAAGATCATTCTGCCGACCGGGTAGGGTCCGCTTGGCGCGGGGAGTTCAAGCTGCATGGAAACGGATAGAATTCCAACAATCGTTAGAACTATCAAGAGCCGTTGGGCAATTTTCGAAAATCGAGTTTTCATGATTTATTTAACAGGAGAATGACGGAATCGATTTGTCCCATTTACCCCTCGCTGGAGGGGTTTTCCCCGTCATATAAACGGATCAAGATTTATGGCTCGCAAGCTCAGTCAAGGCTGAGAGTGTGTCCTCCTCATGACAGCCACCACCACAGCAGGGACCAGGATCACAAAACTGCCATTCACAAAAAACCACTTGATCAGAGTGAGAACGGGCGTAAGCCAATCCAATATGGGAGTGTATTGCGGATAATTCAACATCACCACTGAAGCGGAGATGTTCTCAAGGTAATCAAATAATGCGCCAAAGACGGGAAAAAGATTCAACAGCCGCCAGCGGCTTTCCGCATCAGGGACAGCGCGTTGCATTACCCAGCTGATTGACGTGGCGAGGAAGAAAAGGTAGCTTAGCGGAAAGACCAGATCGAATGTGAAGCGCGCGCGGACATACGCAGCGCGCCCCTCCGTGCCATAGGCTTCTGCCATGTCGTACAGGTCTTGGCTGGTATAGAAAAAGGATGTGTCGGGCGAATCCGCGCCGCCTGAAGATGCCTCGGCACGTTCGGCTTGCGCAGGCAGGACAAAGGCAACAACGAGTGCGAAGACCACCAGGGCGATCAATGTTATGGTTCCGCTGGAGAGCGTATAGAGTTTGATGGACAGAGTTTTTAGCATGTCTCTATTATAGCCCCACCCATCAAGCATTCATTATGGTTGCTTGCTCATCATGACCAACACCTCACCCTCGCTCCCCGCCTTTCCTTGCACGTACCAAAGCCTGCTCGATTGAGTATCTGGAAAAGGGTCAAGGTGCATGATCGCATTTTCATAAAGGAACCAATTACCGCAGTTTCACGTCCCAATATTATTAAGGAGTCGAAATGAAAAATGCATCGATCCCGCTTTACCAAATAACGATCTTCCTTTTGACCATAATCCTTCTCACATCCTGTATTACCGTTGATGTCGAGCCGCAAGTTTCCCCCCAACCGGTATTTTTAACAGCAACCTTGCCGCCGACCAAACCAGGACTCGCATTGGCAACACGGACTCCAACCCTGGCAGCGCCATCAGAATCGCCTTCAACGCCCAACGCCAAGCTCACCGCACCTCCAGGCTGCAAAGATGCCGCCATCCTCTTGACCGATGTGACGATTCCCGATAATACACAGGTCAATGCGGGCCAGAAATTTACAAAGACCTGGAAATTCCAAAACACGGGGACGTGCACCTGGACCAATTACACAGTGAAATTTTCCACAGGCGACCAAATAAATGCGCCTCTTTCCACTCCCATACCTGAAACTGCACCCAACGGGACGGTACAAATCTCCATGGAATTGACCGCACCAGCAGCGGATGGACGATACGCAGGCTACTTTACATTGACTGACGCAAACGGCGAAAACATCCTGATCGGAACGGAAAAAACGTTCTGGGTGAAATTCGTTGTCGGCGAAGTGGTCAGCCTTCCGGCCGCATCGATCACCAATGTCCCCCCATCAGGGAGTTGCACGTACGGCCCAAATGGGAACTATGTGAGTCAGATCGTATCCTTGATCAATGCCGAGCGAACAAAGGCCGGCTTGAACGCGCTGACGATCAATGCGCAACTGACTGCCTTTGCTCAAAGCCATGCCGAAGATATGGCATACAACAATTTTCTCAGTCATGACGGATCAGATGGTGTATTTGGCCAGAGGATGGTAGGCTTTAGCCAGACCTACGGAGGACAGATCACAGGCGAGATCCTTGCCATTGGCACGCCTCAAAATGCAATGGACCAATGGCGGATGGATGAGCATTGGGACTATGTGCTCGGCAGTTTCAACCAGTTCGGTGTTGGGTATGCCTACAATTCGTGCAGCGACTACGGCGGATATTTCACGGTGGATTTTAGCCAGTAACAGGCTAACCATACAACAGTCTCGGGGAAATCAAAACCCCTCCGTCACGTACTCTCCCCACACACCTCTCAACGTATTGCAAATCTCGCCGAGCGTGATGTCATTTTCCACACACTCGATGAACAGCGGCATCAAGTTCTCCCCTTCGCCTCCGCTCAGGGCAGGTGTTCCTTTGGCGGCGTTGGCCAACTTGCCGAGTAACTTATCCACTATTTTCTGGTCCCTGTTCTCTCGCAACTTCTTCAACCTCTCCTGCTGCCCCAACTCGATGGCAGGGTCCACGCTCAGCCGTTCGAGCGTCATCTCCTCATCCACCTGGAATTGATTGACTCCCACCACCACCTGCTCCCCGCTTTCGATCTGCTGTTGAGCGGCGTAGGCGGCGTTCTGGATCTCGTTCTGCATGAATCCCTTTTCAATGGACCCCAACGCGCCGCCCATGTCGTCTATTTTGGCGATGTATTCCTGCGCGCCTTTTTCGATCTCGTCCGTCAGATATTCGATCAGGTATGAACCAGCCAACGGATCGACCGAATCAGCGACGCCTGATTCATGTGCCAGAATCTGTTGCGTGCGAAGCGCCACGCGCACAGCCTTTTCCGTCGGCAGCCAGAGGGCTTCGTCCATTGAGTTAGTGTGCAGGGATTGCGTCCCGCCGAGGACAGCGGATAGCGCCTGGACGGTGACACGAACTACGTTGTTCTCTGGTTGTTGGGCGGTCAGTGTGGAGCCAGCCGTCTGTGTGTGAAAGCGCAACTGCCACGACGACGGCTCCTGCGCTTTAAATCTCTCGCGCATGATCTTTGCCCAAAGTCTGCGTGCCGCGCGGAACTTCGCCACCTCTTCGAGGAAGTTGTTATGCGCGTTGAAAAAGAAAGCGAGGCGGGGAGCGAAATGATCCACCGGCAGGCCGGGCTCGATCGCGGCCTGCACGTAACAGATGCCATCGGCCAGCGTAAAGGCGACTTCCTGCACCGCGGTCGAACCGGCTTCGCGGATGTGATAGCCGCTGA
>DNDO01000158.1:0-150 GCA_003484265.1 Anaerolineae bacterium | reverse complement strand
CGCGTTGAAGAAGAACGAGAGCTGCCCCGCGAAGTCGTCCACTTTGAGACCTGCCTTCAAAGCCGCTTCGACATAGGCGATGCCGTTGGCAAGCGTGAATGCAACTTCCTGCACAGCCGTCGAGCCTGCCTCCCTCGATGCGGCTCATCA
>DNDO01000069.1:9211-9354 GCA_003484265.1 Anaerolineae bacterium | reverse complement strand
TACCTCTTTTTTACCATAAAATCACGTGCGATGAACCTGCACACGTCCTACTATTAAGGACAATAACCATCCAACCAAGTTTCTCGCGCCCTTGTTAATCAAAAATTAGTTCAACTATTGTTAAATCATGCGCCCGATCGATT
>DNDO01000069.1:5058-8995 GCA_003484265.1 Anaerolineae bacterium | reverse complement strand
AACTCATGCACCCGGTCGGTTATAGTCTCAGCCGATTCCGAACGCATTTTTAAGTGCTGTCTTTTTAGGTGTGTTTTAGTGGTCGTACTTATCGTGAATTCACTTCGCGATGATCTGATCGACATCATAATATAGTTCCGCGCCGTGATTTATCCAATAGTCCGGGATGGTTTCAAAATCACCTGTTATCCATAATCTTGATCTTAATAAGCGAAGCGATTGAACTCTGCTCAAGTCCTCCACTACGAAAACCTTCACACCAGTGGTCGACGCGGAATTTAAGAGACGGTGCCGTTCGTCCCATATCAACGAATATTCTCGCAAAGGCAGTATCAATTGCAGCTGCGAAAGAAAATATGGAACAACACTTATGCTCATAATGACCAGAAGGAAACTCAATGACATCCACTTAATAAAATGATTTAATTTAGGCAGTGCAGAACGGAAGTACACCGCTCCAAGTCCGCCCCAATACAATACCAGACAAGCTACCAGGAAATATGGAAACAGCAACACCCGCTCCGGCGGAATCGAACCCCTCAAAATATACGCCGGCATAATCCCTGCACAAATCCCAGCTTCGACGAACAACAATGACGCAGCCAGAATCTTTACAAAAGATAATTTGCTCATTTGAAATATTCCTGGCAAACAAAAATAAACTATGAAGAAACCAGACAGAAAACCTAAGGCAAAAGTTGTTGTATGTCCATCGATCAATTTGGGAATAAACAATAAAGTTTCGACCAATAAGCCCATGATGGAACTTCCCAGGGGCGGAATATTCTGAAACGAGCCCGAACGTATCAGGTTCCCTGGTGAAATCGATATTACGAGCAGAGAAGCAAGTGATCCGCAGAGTGAAGCGAGCAGAATGGAGTAGAGGTTTTTCCTCTTGTTACCATCCACTTTTATAACAGGGACAAGAATCATAAGTGTAACAAGCAACATTGCCTGGATAGCAACACCAGTTTCAGAGAATCCGCCACCGAGAAAAGCAAACAATAGCCATAAACCAAATTCCACCCAGCGGATTCGGGCGGGAACGACCAAGCGCCGAACAACCATTCCGCTCCCAAGTAGAAATAATATCGGAGATATTGGATACGTAAGAATACCCGTCTGCCAAAAAACGATTTGTGGGTAGTCATCCACGCTTCGATAGGACATCCAGAGAGTAACACTTGCAATAAATATGCCGACACCAACAGGATTATTAAACTTCAATCCATTTAGGAAAGGCAGGCACACCCAGATAATGCCAAACACCCAGGTAGAAATGACCAAGGCTGGCAGTATCGGAACAATCCTCAATCCAAACAATTCCACGAGAGATACTAAAAATGTGAACGAATATCGCCCAGACCAATTTAGCCACCAAAACTGCTGTGCTCCCCAAAAACCATTTTCTCTTAAAGCGGCTGCTGTATAATAATCGTCTGCCATGTAGCGCGTAAAGATACCTAGATAACCGTAAATCGCCAAAGCAGCAAACATAAATATCGATACTATAAGAAATACAATACTTTCCCGTTGTATTTTTTGCATCAAGAATATCCTCGTTGCCAACCTTATCCTCCCTCAACAACCGTTAGCATCTACTTGCCCTTTTTGGCTTTCTGAGAAGATGTTTTTTTCTTTGCATTTGATTTTTTAGCTGCATCGGATTTTGAACGAATATTTCCAGCGATGGTCTTCTTGTGCGTGCTTTTGGTAGTGGTCTTTGAAGAAGTAGTTTTTTTGACAGTCTTCTTTACAGATCGCTTTACTTTATTAGAAGTCGCTTTCTTCGGAGCAGGTTTTTTCGTTACGGATTTCTTCACAGCAGCCTTCTTTTTCCCGGACGATGTCTTTCCAGTCGCTTTTTTTCTAGGCTTCTTGACCTTTACCTCTTCCACAACTCCATCTTTCGCGCCGAACATTTCATCCCATTTCGCGGATATAGACTCAACGCCTGCGCCCTTCAGTTCGGTATTTACCATTTGCCAATTACCATCATCCACAAACCGCCAATCCATGAACACGTGATGCTGGTAGGCGAATAACTCAAGATACATACCTTTCCGCCATAATTCATCGCATGAGCGAATATATTCCAAGCGCGTGATGTAATCCTTGAAGATAACATATCCCTCAAATGGCAGGCTCAATGCTTCGGCGAGAGATTTCTGGCGCATATCACCTGTCATTTTATCGAGATAGGTTACTGAGGTTTTGATCCATCCCTTTGTATCGGCAAAGCGATTGTGATAAAGGACAAGTCCGCGCTCGTCGTTGTGGACGTTAGAGTAGGCGAATACGTTTTCGTCAACGTTTCCGCTTGGAGTGTAAAAATCATACAAAAAGAATTGCTCGACATCAGCGAACAGGTGTCGGTGGTGAAGGATCGGGAAGATCTTCCACTCATGTCCTGCGATGAGGCCTTCATTGGGGTACTCATTCATCTTGGGCTTGCGGAATTCCATCCCATATTTTTCGCGAAAACCTTCGATCTGCCCGTGACCAAACATGGGCAAGCCGGGTAACGTCGCGAGCACTGTTGCTACACCAAAATATTTATCACCATCGCCATATTGCTCGGCGGCTGTCTTCTCGTCGGGGTTGTTCATGAAGTTGACATAACGCCTGAGAATTTGCGGATCAAATTCGAGCGTGTTCTTGATCGCCATGCGATACTGGGCATTATCTTCATCCCGCAGCATATGCATGAACGCGGAATTGTACACGCGATGCATCCCCAAAGTACGTACGAAGTATCCCTCTAGCAGCCAGAAAGCTTCGGCAAGAAGTAATGTGTCAGGGACCTCTTTTGCAACACGGTCCACAACCTCGCGCCAGAACTCTTCAGGGATTGCCGCGTCAAAATCCGCCCGAGACATGCCATGCTCCGACCTGGACGGGATCGCGCCACCTGCGCCGGGTTCAGGAAACCACAAACGTTGGATATGTTTCTTGGCAAGAGTCATTGCGGCATCAAACCGGATGACCGGGAAATTACGCGCCACATGCAGAATCGTTTGAATGACTGCCTCGCGTACCTTTGCCTGTGAATAATCGAGTTGCGCTGTGTCATTCCATGGGAAGGATGTGCCGTCGTTGCCGTGATAGATATAACGCACATCGCCTGTGTGATGATCTCGGCGTTGAAAGACGACAGAAGCATCTGTCTTATCGTAGTAATGGTCTTCGAGGTAGATGCCCACTCGAATGTTATCGGAAAGATTTTCGGAACGGAACGAATATGAAGGATATGGGGAATAAGGAATTGACAGGAACCAATCAGGATGTTCCACGACCCACTGCGAGTCTATGCCCATATGATTGGGGACCATATCAGCCGAGAGACGAATCCCGCGATCCCAAGCACGGATCCTTAAATTCTCCAAAGCTCCCCAACCCCCCAAATCTCCGGCAATATCATACGAATGAAGTGAATAGGCTGAGGCGACCGCGTCCGCATCGCCCATGCGTTGTTTAATCTTCTGGCTGGCGCGCGAACGCTCCCATAAACCGATCAGCCACAAACCTGTAAAGCCGCGATCCCGCAACAGGTCGAGTTCTTCGTCTGGAATTTGGTCCAGGGTTTTTATCCAGCGTCCGTATTTTTGAGAAAGTTGCTCGAGCCACACGTAGGAATTTTTCGCGATAAGGACGAGGCGAGGCATCCATTCTTTGTCGGGGCTGTATCTTTCATATTCGGTATATTCACCCCCGCTATAGGACTGGACAGGTACGTCAGGCACGAAATCACCGTGCGCGAGCTTTTGATGGATGATTTCCTCGCGCAGAAAGTCAATACCTCGGATTATGCGCGAAGCAAATGTTTCGCCCAGTAAATTGCCCCATTTTGCAAGGATGAATTGCAATTGCCCTTCGAGCGATTCTGGGGAGGCGTCGGCCGGCGCGCGCAAAATATCGAACAACGATTCCCCACTGC
>DNDO01000069.1:1884-4820 GCA_003484265.1 Anaerolineae bacterium | reverse complement strand
ATCAAGTCTTTGTAGCTTGTCGGTTCAAGAGGCTCGTCGTCAACAAGCTCCAGCAAGGGATTGATGGCAGGGTTGGCATTGTGCGTAAACACATAGATCAACTCTTCGACTGTCTTCACACGCCTGTTCGTTTGTTTTGAAAGATAATCTTCGATCTTCTCGTCCCCGCGGTAGATGTTTTCGGGGGGGAACTCGGACACAAATTTCATTTCTGTGGAGGTGATCGAATCTGCGCCTAGATCAGCATCGACGGAAGCAACTGCCTCATTCAGTATTGTGGATGGTGCGTAATATTGCACAATGGTGCGCAATGCTTCGTCAATTAAGGATAACGCGTACAGGTCAGAGGCAGGCACCGGCCGGGTCCGAACCGCTGACATTTGGGAGGCGAATTTTCGGGCGACTGCAAAATTGTCGAACGTTATACGTCCGTCCGGTCGGAAGAAATCTGAATTGAATTGATATGTATCGCGGGAGGCCCTTGTGATTCGCATAGAGCAATCATACCCGATGTCTCGATTGATTTCGAGTATACTTTGCGGCGATGTCCCAGGTAGTTATCAGCATGATTCTGCTCTTTGTGCTCGCGGCGATTTATCTGCCCGTGGTTGTTTCCATATATCGGCAACACGAAGGGCACGAGACTTCCGCAGGGATGCTTAGTGTGTATGCTCTCGTAGCAATGATTTTCGTGGTTGGCGAAGGGTTGATTCTCGGCGGGCAATGGCAGGTTGAATCACAAACTGTTAACGACACCATGATCTATGGCGCGTTTGGTCTTGCGGCATTAATGACGATAACTGTCGTTGCTTTTACACGGCAAGAGATGGGGAGATGGCTCATGTTCTGCGCGTTTTGGGGCTTGGGCATTGCTTTGATTGTCCTAAATGTGTTTAATTTTGGAGAAGTTGTTTGGACGAATGGCACTGCATCGCTATTGCGTGACCGCCTTGGTCCTGCATGGGCTGCGTTGGGCTGGTTCGTTTTAACGATAGGAGGGCTTGTCGGTGTTCGCTCGGCGTATGCCCGTTCGCGCCAGCCGCTATTACGAAACCGGCTCAATTACTGGACACCTGTTTTTTTATTTGCCTTCCTCAACGATATTCTATTGATTGCTGGCAGACCTATCCCCGGCGGTCCGTTAAGATTGGCGGCGGGGGCCATGGCGGCGTTCATCATCATCACTCACGATCCGCCAGACCTGCGGCAGGTGGCGCGGCGAGTACTCACGTACATCATCACAACACTTGTTATTGTGGGGGTTTACGTTGCAGGATTTTCGATCTCCCAAACCATATTCGATACACAGCCTAACTTCAATCCGTTATTGATCGGTGCGGGAATTGCGGCAGTACTCTCCTTTATTTTTACACCGCTCCTATCGCTCATCCGCAGGCTGGTGAGCCGCTGGCTGAGCCTTGAGGAAATCCAAGCTACCAGAACCCTACATGCGTACAGCCAACAGATCAGCAACATTCTCGATATGCAAAAACTTGCCAATGTAGCTGTGGGGTTGATTATCGAGTCCATGGCAATAACGCGCGGTTTCCTGTTCCTCGTCGATACAGAACATGCCGGCAACGGGGATAAGACCTATCGCATCCGCGCCGTTCGCAATCCGGGGGAACGGCAGATCAAGATCGTATCGCTGGAGGAAGGGAACCCGATCGTAAAACATTTTTTACAGGACCAACGCCCGCTTCTCCAGTATGACTTTGACCTGCTCCCTGTATACCGGCCTGTTCCCAGCCTTGACCGGAAGTGGTTCCAACGACTCGAAGCAGAAGTCTACCTGCCAATATTTTCCAAACGTGAGTGGATAGGTATGTTAGCCCTCGGCGCAAAGATCAACGGCAACCGGTACACTGAAGAAGATCTTGTCACCCTATCCACACTCGCAAATCAGACAGCGGTTGCGCTCGAGAATGCCCGTCTCGTTGAGAATCTGATCCAACTCAATAACGAACTGCGGCAGGCATACCGTGATCTCGATAAAGCAAATCGGAATCTTGAACGCTTGGATCAAACCAAGTCAGACTTTATAAGTATTGCCTCGCATGAACTACGGACACCGCTCACGACAATGATCGGCTACACCGAAATGCTGATTGAGGACAAGGATATTCCCGAATCGGCGATTATGATGTTGAAGGGCATATCGAAGGGATCAAACCGCCTTCATGAGATCGTAGAGTCAATGTTCGACATTGCCCAGATCGATGCGCGCGCTTTGCAGTTGCATCTTACACAGGTCGACGTTAATACCATTGTCAAGGAAGTAACGACCCGGCTGGAAAAGACCATCAAGGAACGTCAGCAAACCGTATCGCTTGATCTCCTTCCTCTCCCCATGATCAACGCTGATCCGAACCTGATCGAAAAACTGTTCCAACACCTGTTGGCCAATGCCATCAAGTTCACCCCAAATAAGGGGAAGATTACAGTCACATCAAAATCATCTACCATAAAGAACGCGGACTTCCCGAATGGAGGTGTCGAGATCATTGTCAGCGACACAGGCGTGGGGGTCGACCCTCATGCGCGCGATATTATTTTCAGCAAGTTTTATCAGCCAGGCGCGATCTCAAAACACTCCACCAGCAAAACCCGCTTCAAAGGCAGCGGCGCAGGGTTGGGGCTTGCATTATCCAAGGGTATTGTCGAAGTACACGGAGGAAGAATCTGGGTGGAGAGCGATGGTTACGATGAAGAAAAACTTCCCGGGAGTCAGTTCCATATCGCCCTTCCTTTACGTTTAGACAAAGGGCAGGAGATCACGCTCAGTAATGAAGTAAAAGTGCAAGTCTCGTAATGGTTATCCAATAGATTTTACGCGCATAATACACTTCGCACTCGTGGGATGATAAAAATCTCATATTCTTTTGCGATACACGCGGTGGTTCTTATATTCAACACCGTTCAGGTTTTTCAAATCT
>DNDO01000069.1:0-1701 GCA_003484265.1 Anaerolineae bacterium | reverse complement strand
CCGTTCAGGTTTTTCAAATCTGCGCGCATTTGCCCGGCTGATTCGGCAACCTGGGTCATCTCTACATGCTTGAATTGTTTGAATTCCAACAACGAATGTCCCATCTCCGAATATAAGACGGCATTGCCGCCATGCCCTTGGAACTCGGGAAGGATACCCATGCCATTGACCGAAACAGTATCAGTGCGTTTAAGCTCAAGTAGTATGTCAATGATTCCAAATGGAATCAGATGTCCTTTAGAGCGTTGAAGCGCGGCAGAGATGTCGTGGAAGGCAAACAGGAATCCGACCACATCTGTGCCATGTGTAACAATTTTGATGAGGCGATGGTCTGCAATGGTCATGATGTTATCCACGACGAAATCGATCTCGCGCTGTGAAAGCGGATAGTATTCCCAATTGTTGACGAACGCTTTGTTGTAGGCTTTGCCGATGCGCGGCGCCCACGAGACAAGTTCCTTCTTGTTCCTGAATTTCTTGATACCCAAGCCACCTCGTTGCATAACACGCTGCGTGATGCGCTCCACTCGCTCAGGGATTTTGAATTTGTCGGCTGGTAAAAAACATGAGACGAAATCCACTTCTTTATCAAATCCCTGGGCTTCGACAAGTGATTGATAATACGCATGGTTGTAATTGAGCATCGTCATGGTGTTGCGGAGATCATGACCACGTACAAGAATACCGTATCCATCAAGCGGACCCATCCCTTTGGGACCAACTATTTCATTCAACCCGCGCGACCGTGCCCATTCAAAAGCTGCATCGAACAAGGCGGTTGCGGATTGAATATCATCTTCACATTCAAAGAAATAGAAATTTGCTTTTTTTGTATTGTGATATTCGTTGTAGGGCTTGTTCTCAATAACAGCAATCCGTCCAACATCTTTTCCATCACGTACCGCCAAAAAGAAATCCACGTCTGAGTGTTCATGAAACGGATGTTTTTTTCGGTTTAGATACGCGTATGCGTCAATGTTAATTAACGGCACCCATTGAGGGCAGTCTTGATAAAGTCTATGCGGCAAATGGACAAAGCGTCTGACCTGTGATTTGATTTCAGTGTCAATTTTTTCGATGTCGAGCATAAGGTCTCCTGTAAGAACTTACCTTATATAACACAAATTCAAGTGTACTGGTTCGTGCTATACTTGAAAAAAAGAGTTAAGGGACAAGCAACATGACATCCAATTCACACCAGGACCTGCTCAAGAAATATGCTGAAGCCATCGTTAGAGTCGGCTTGAACCTGCGCGAAGGACAA
Source organism: Anaerolineae bacterium (assembly GCA_003484265.1). Taxonomy (GTDB): domain Bacteria; phylum Chloroflexota; class Anaerolineae; order Anaerolineales; family Villigracilaceae; genus Defluviilinea. The sequence continues at coordinate 437 of DNDO01000069.1, read as the reverse complement.
CGCCTTATTATCACAAACGCCACCGCTCGCGGCGTACCGCCGGCAGGACGCGCGCTTGTCCACGAAGTGGCTAAAGCTGCATATGCGGCGGGGGCAAAATACGTGGAAACGATCTGGGGCGATGAAGAAATGCACCGTATTCGCCTGAAAAATGCACCTGCTGATTCGTTCGACGAATATCCCAAGTTCCATGTTAACGCCATTATGGACATGATCAAAAATGGAGACGCCCTTCTTTCCATCTACGCAAACGACCCGGATGCCTATCTTGGTCTTGATCCCGAGCGCGTGGGAGCGATGCAAAAAAGCCATCTCCAAAATTATTCCCCTATCGGAATCGAAGTCAGCCGGAACGCCATTAACTGGTGCGTGGTTGCGTCAAGCTCACCTTCATGGGCTGCCAAGGTTTTCCCGGATTTAAAACCCGATGAAGCCGA
>DNDO01000222.1:7865-9828 GCA_003484265.1 Anaerolineae bacterium | reverse complement strand
ATTATGATTCCCCTGCTCTACCGCTGAGCTACCTCGGCATGGGGAGAGCGGTCAAAATATTACTATGGGAGTATGTCTTTGTCAACACGAAGGATGAATTGAATGGCATGGGATATAATTAATGACGGAGGCATCTTAATGAAAGTACTTGTCCTCAACAATGACGAAATGGATCGTTCCGTCATTAAGCAGGTCCTACAGCATAACGGACATGAGATCATCATGGCTGGCAACACCAACGATGCCATGCAAATCATCCAGGAGGGTGGAATCCGATTGGTTATTGTCGACCGCAACTCGACCGATGCGGATGAAAAGCAATTTATCAAACGCCTGCGGGATGCCGATACTCCCAATTACATTTATGTTCTTCTCATTGCATCTAAAGTACAGGATACTGACATCACCACCCCGCGCGCAGGGGCGGACGATTACCTGCATAAACCGATCGTGCCGCTGGAATTAAAATCACGAGTGCATATCGGTCAACGGATGCTCGGGCTGGGAGATAATCTCGTCAACGCCAAAGGCTCTCTTGAAAAGACAGCCATATTCGACCCGCTCACAAAAACACTGAATGAAACAGCATTCATCGCTCTTGCACGCGGAGAACTCGAACGCGCCCGACGCGCACAATTACCCTTGAGCCTGGTCGCCCTGCAAATCGACGATTTCGACGGCATTAAAGATAAGCATGGAGATGTCATCGCGGATGATGTGCTGGTGTTTCTCGCACAAGCGATCCGCGAGAAGAGCCGTCCCTACGATAGCGTGGGTAGGTACGAAGAAGGTATCTTTCTCATCCCCCTGCCGGGCGTTATTGGGCAGGACGCGGAAAAAATCGTAAGCCGCATTGTTAAGGGGATCCTGAACACGAACATATCCCTGCTCGACGGTACAGCCCTCGACTTGAAGCTGGATACCGGCGTTGTATCATCCCAGCGCATATCGGCTTCCATGGAAATCGAGATGTTGATCGACAAGGCGATAGAAGCAGTCGCGCGCGCCAAACAGAGCGGGGACAATCAGGTTCACACGATCTTTATTTAACCCAATAATAAAACCTGCAACAAGAATAACGCCAGCATCCCTGCAATGATCGTGAGAAGTGTGTTCTTGCTAAACCAGGCAACGAGGATGGCGACCAGCCCAGCCAGAAGGCGGAAGTTTTCTAGCGAAATATTCAGGACACCCTCGCGCAAAAATAATTCAGGAAAGATGATCGCTGACAGCACTGCAGGCGGGACATAATGCAACGCCTTTCGCATGGTTGCCGGGACCTGGTACCTGCCCTCTGCGAGTAAATAAATAAGGGAGAATCTCATCCCAAATGTGATCAACCCGCCGAAAATCATCACCAGCCAGATATTATTCATTTTCTCCCCTCCAAGAAAGTTCCCACTGCAATTCCAACCAACGCGGCAAGGATCAATCCAAGGCTATATGGCAGATGATACGCCACCAATGCAACAACTCCCGCAGACAGCGCCGCCGCAACGGCAGGTCGATTCTTCAGCACAGGCACTACCATCGCAATGAACGTCAAGGGCAGGGCAAAATCAAGCGACCAGGATGCAGGGATGGCGGTGCCGAGAAAGATTCCCAACGCGGTGCTCAACTGCCAATTCGTCCACAGTGCAAGACCCGCGCCCAACAGGAACCAATGGCTGTAAGGGGTGATTCCGTCTCTTTCATATTTGATGATGGTCGGGGCATAGGCTTCGTCAGTGAGGAGATAAGCCAACAGCGTTTTCCAACGCGTCGACACAGAGGCAAGATACGGGGCGAGTGAAGCGGAGTAGAGCATATGCCGCAGGTTGACGACGGCAATCGTCAACACGATCACAAAGCCGGGCGTCGAGGCGTGCACAAGTTGTGTCGTTATAAACTGCGCCGAGCCAGCAAAAACGATAGATGACATCATTTGCGATGCCGAAGGTGAAAGCCCTGCGTTGAGCGCAAG
>DNDO01000222.1:6639-7683 GCA_003484265.1 Anaerolineae bacterium | reverse complement strand
CGTACTCCCGCCCAGAAATATTTCGCTTGTTCTTTCATACAACTCCAATGATCTCCTGTGCGGCACGCTGACCGCTCTCGACCGCGCCTTCCATGTATCCCTGAATAGGTGTGGCATGTTCGCCTGCAAAGAATAAACGCCCTGCGGGTTCCTGCAACGTTTTCCAATGCGCGGTCACTTCGCCGGGCGCCAACGCCATATATGCGCCCCGCGTGTAGGGTTCATTGAGCCACGCCGTTGTCGCTGTATTTTCGATAAAGTCGGATGAGCCTGGGAAGATCTTTTCGATCTCGTTGACAGCCAGTTTAATTCTCTCATCATCAGTTAACAAGGAAAGTTTTGCCGCGTTATCACCGCCCGTGTACGCTGTAAGGATGCCATGTTCATGGTCAAAATGACTCGTTGCATGCCACGTATATACGATGGGCGCATCGGTGGCGAGCCTCCCGTTCCAACGGGCATCATTCCAAAACCGTTTACGGTATTCGATCATCACTTTTGTCACCTCGCCATAGGTAACTTCGTCCACCATTTTCCGGTGAGCGGCGGGTAATGAATTGAAATCAATCAGTCGGGCAGTTGTGAGCGGAATTGCCAGGATCGCAAAATCGGAATCAAATGTCAGATGAGAGTCGTTCTGGTTGACGGTAACAGATACCTTGTCGGGATGGACGCGCACCGATGTCACCGGCGAGTTCAAGCGCACATCGGGCAATGCATCTGCAAGCGCGAACGGGATCTGATCGTTGCCGCCCATCACGCGCATGCTCGGCGGGCGTTCAATTTTTGAATAATACATCGCGGCATTTCGGGCAAGGTCGAGCAGTGAAAACCGTTCAGGTTCGGCCGTATATTCCGAGCGGATGTACGCGATCAAATATTTTTTTGCAAGCGGATGCGCGTCAAGCGATTGGAGCCAATCCATGGCGGATTGCGAATCAAGTCGTGCCGCTTCTTTCGACGCCTGAGGCTGATTCGGGTTCGGGACAAATCGACCCAACTCTGACAGCGCATGCCACGCGCGTTCGATCTCTTCGGCAAAGT
>DNDO01000222.1:1023-6306 GCA_003484265.1 Anaerolineae bacterium | reverse complement strand
GATGACGCTAATTTGAACCCGAATTGTTTTGCAAGTGCCACCATGCGGGTGTGATTCTCTTCGATATATTCCCCGCCGCCCTCGGCTACCAATCCATTTGAAAAACTCCGCAGACTGTATACGCGCCCGCCTACACGATCCCGTGCTTCAAAAACCATGACTTTCCAACCTGCGCGATGCAAGTCAAACGCGGCAGAAAGACCGGCAAGCCCGGCGCCAATGATCGTGACTGTTTTGTTTTTTGGACTCATAAATAACCTGATAAATATCGCGGGGCGGGATGGTATCCCGCTCATTAAAGAGATACGGGATACCAAATTGTACTCGAAGGTATCCCATACCATTACAGCGCCGAGGACGGCGGCTTGCTCGTTTAGCGACTACTCGCTTCTTCTGAAAAACTCCCGTATTGAAATGGACGCCGCTGCACCCTCACCCACTGCGGACGCAACCTGCTTGGTGCTATTATGCCTTGCATCCCCGGCGACGAAGATGCCCGGCACACTTGTTTCGAACGGGAGCGGTTCGGGCATCCCTTTTAACCTATGTTGTACATCGTGCCCGGTCAATGCAAAACCGTAATCGTCCAATTCGACATAATCTTTCATGAATTCTGTATTCGGCATTTGACCAATAAATACGAACGCGGCGGCGGGGTGTAGTTCTTCAGATTCTCCGGTTACCATATTCTTGTATTTGACCGATTTCAATTTCGAGTCTTCGCCTTCAAAGGATTCGACAACCGTATTGAATTTTACTTCTACACCGGATGTCGGTTCGTTGACCTTTTCGATAGCGATCTGGCTTGCAGTAAGGCTGTCGCCGCGCACGAGCAGGGTCACTTTCTCGGTGAAGTTGGTGAGGTGCAGACCTTCCTCCACCGCAGAGTTTCCTCCGCCGATCACCACGATCTGTTTCGAGTCCTTATAGAACGGACCATCGCATGTGGCACAGAAGTGGATGCCGGCACCTATGTAATCCTCCTCGCCGGGCACTTCAAGTCTGCGATATGTCGCGCCGGTGGCGATCAATAATGCTCGTGAATGGTAATGCCTGCCATCTGATGTATATACCTCATGATAGCCTTCTTCCATTTCGAGTCGTTCGACATCCACTGCCTGCAACATTTCCACCCCGAATCGCCGCGCCTGCTGTGCCACACGCTCCGAGAACTCCTGTCCACTGATGCCTTCGGGGAAGCCGGGAAAATTGTCAAGCCCAACTGTGATCCCCGCCTGCCCGCCCAGGCCAGAACGCTCAACGAGAAGCGTATCAATTCCCTCGCGGGAAGCATAGATGGAAGCCGTTAATCCGGCAGGTCCGCCGCCGATGATGATCAGATCGTAGTAGGTCTTTTTACCTTCGGTCTTGAGTCCAAGCTTTTTGGCAAGTTCCGCATTCGAAGGTTCGACAAGGAACGAATCGTCCTCGAACACAATTGTCGGAATGATACGTTTGCCGTCGTTTCGCTGAAGAACATATTGTTCGGCTTTCTTATCCTGCTCGATATCAACCCACTTGTAGGGAATGAATTGTTCGCCTAGGAACTTCTTCGCCCTGCGGCAATCGGGGCACCAGTACGCGCCGTACACGGTCACTTTGGGATCGTTCATAAGATCTTTCTCCTGTTTGATTTTATTATAGTTTTTGAACTCATCATCCCCGCAAATATTACATTGCGTAAGACTTTGTTCACAAAAGCGGATACCAACGGAACGACAGGTAGATGGCAAGCAGGATCATGATCGCCGCAAAAGCTGTAAAGAAGACGCTTATTTCAATTGTCTCTCGCGTGGCAACCAAAAACGTGGGCAGGTTTTGGAACACACCTTCAAGTTCATCGGCGCTAGCGGCATAGTAATAGGTGCCGCCGGTCAGATTTGCGACTTGTTTTAACGTTTCATCATCGATCTGCAAGCGGAAGTCTTGCGAGCCTGTCTGGGCGCCGAAGCCGAACCCTTGAAAATCGAATTCGTCGCGGAAAAGGTCGCCGCAATTAAGAAGAGATTGGTTACTGGCAGTCCCATACCCAATCGTATAAATGCGAATCCCGCGCGCCGCCGCCTGTGTAGCCGCCGTCAACGGGTAGGGACCGGAGTTGCTTGCGCCGTCTGTCAGGAGGACAATGATATGAGGCGACGGTTCTGGTTCCGACGGAGGCAGTTCCAACGTCCCGGGTGAAGCGGAGACATTATCACTGGGCGCGACGCGATCATCCACTTCCGCAATCGTATCTATGGAGCGCAGGATGGCGCTTCCTATGGCTGTCCTGCGGGCAGTGGTCAGGTTTTCGATGGCGTCTATCAACAACTGTGTGTTGGTTGTGGGAGGCTGGATCAATTCGGCAAACCCGGCAAATGCCACGATGCCGATCTGCCTGCCCGACTTATGATTCTGGACAAATGCCTGCGCCGCGTCCTTTGCCACTTCGAGACGGTTGGGAGCGATGTCTGTGGAACACATACTGCGCGAAACATCCATGGCAAGGACGATTGTGGCTTTGTTCGATGGCACAGTGACGGTTGCGTGAGGGCGTGACAGCGCAAAGGCAAGGCTTGTGAGCGCAATCAGGAATAGGAGAAATGTGAGGTGCCGCCTCAGCCATGATTGATGCGATGCAGCCTGACTTACGATGGCAAGGCTCGAATAACGGATCGTGAACCTGCGCCTGCGCCGCATGAGAATGATATATGCCCCGACAGCAAGTGGAATTATCATTAATACGATCAACAATCCAGGCCAGAGCAAACTCATTTATTTATCCTTGCCATTTTCACAGTACACGTCCAAACCAAAGGAACGATAAGACGCCACCAATAGAAAAAACGAGCAAACCCAGCCCGGCAAATAGCGATGTCAACTCCATATCTTCGGGCTTGATGGAGAGGGTCGGTTCGAGGTCGTTATAGATGCGGTCCAACTGGTCCTGATCACTGGCGGGATAATACTGCCCGCCGGAGACACCGGCGATCTGCATCAACAACGGCTCATCCAACTGGGTATGGATACTCATACCGTCCACATTGATGGTTGTGCCTGCCGCGCTCCCAACCCCTACCGTATAAATACGGACACCTAAATCCACGGCCAGATCGGTAACGAGGAGCGGGTCGGGTAACTCATTGTTCTCACCATCGCTGAACAGGACGATTGCGGCGGATGGATACCATCCCTGCGGCGCGACGATCACATCATCAGATGTTGAAAGATTGCTGGTATTGACGATCGGCGGGTCGCCGGCGTCCACTGCGATCCCATTAAGCGCGACCAATATCCCGTTCCCTAGTGAAGTGCCGCGCCGGGGCACGAGCCTCTCAATTGTGGCAACTGTCGCGTTTCGGTTAGGACTGGGAGCCTGCACACTTATGCCGCCATCACTGAACGCGACAACCCCAATGCGGATGCTGGCAGGCTGGTTATCAACGAATGCAAGCGCAGCCGCTTTTGCTGCTTCCATACGCGTGGGCGCGACATCATCCGCCATCATACTGCCGGATACATCGAACACCAGAACGACTGTCCCCTCATATTTTGGCAAGCTGACTGTCGCCTTGGGGCGCGCCAGCGAAGCAAGTAGGACAGTGATTCCCACCAGAAAGATCAACGCAGGGATGTGACGGCGAAATCCCGTTTGATGTTTTATGTCCTGCGCAAATGAAAAACCCGAACTTTCGACGATCTTCCTGCGCTGCCTCTGCATAATGAAATAGATCACCACCAAAAGCGGAACGATCGATAACAATCCAAGCATGGAATACCAGATAAATGACATAATAAAATTTACAGCTTCGTGCGAGCCAGTTGGCGCTGCTTCGCAAAACGGATAATTGACTTCACCAGATCATCCTGCGTTGAAAGCGACAGTACATCTACACCCGTCCGCTTGAACGCGCTTTGCAATTCCTGCTCGCGCTTCTCGACAGCCTCCACAAAACGCCTGCGGAACTTCGCATCGTGCGTATCCACGAACAACTGCTCGCCCGTCTCCGCGTCTTCCATCATCACCATGCCCACATCAGGCAGATGCATTTCGCGCGGGTCAGACAGGCGTATCGCGATCACCTCATGTTTTTGACTCAACATGCTCAACGGGCGTTCCCAGCCCGGTTCTGATAAAAAATCTGATATGACAAACACCAGCGAACGGCGTTTCATGGAATATAAGGCGCCCTCAAAAAAGGATTTGAGATTTGTGCGCGGCGTGTTCGATAAACGCGGCTGTTTGAGCATATCGTTGATCATGCGCAACACCTGCACCTTACCGCCTCTTGCAGGAACTGTATGCTGAATTCGGCTCCCAAACATCATCGCCCCTACTCTGTTCCCGTGCCGTGTCAACAACCGCGCCAGCACAGTAACAAAGTCAATAAGCATCGTCCGCTTCTCATTGTCCTTCATCCCAAAATCCACAGACGGACTCATATCCAGCAGGAACCATGCCGTGATCTCGCGGTCTTCGTGATATTGACGGACATACGGCGTATCCATGCGCGCCGTCACGTTCCAGTCAATATAACGGATATCATCCTCCGGCTGGTACTCGCGCAGGTCGGCAAAGTCTACGCCAAAGCCATAGAACAGGGAACGATAATCACCCTGCAACAAACCATCCAGACGGCGGATGACGTTCCAATCCAACCGCAGGAGGATACTCTCAGGCGCTGTTGCGGATACTGGCGTGTTCATGCAAAGGCACCACAGGGATGGGAATTCGGTCGAGAATTTTTTCGAGGATCGTGTCGCTGGTAATATTATCGGACAACGCCTCATACGATAGGACAACACGATGCCGCATCACATCCAATGCCATATCCAGCACGTCTTGCGGCAGGGCGTAGGTGCGTCCGCGCACAAAAGCAAGAGCCTTTCCGGTCAAGATCAAATTGATCGAAGCGCGCGGGCTTGCTCCAAACATAATGTACTTCTTTAGATCACCCAAATCCACAGAGGCCGGGTCGCGGGTGGCGGTCACCATGCGGACGGCATATTCCATCAAAGCCGGGTCCACGTATACCTTGTCTGTCTCTTTTTGCAATTTGAGCAATTGCTCGATGGTCAACACCTTTTGCACAGATTTCAACATGCCGGTCATCCGCTCGACAATGACAAACTCCTCAGTCGAGGTCGGGTAATCGATCAGTACTTTCAGCATGAAACGGTCAACCTGCGCTTCGGGCAGGGCATATGTCCCTTCGGTCTCGATCGGGTTCTGTGTTGCCAGCACCAGAAACGGATTCGGTACCTGGTGCGACTCGCGTCCAATGGTGACCTGTTTTTCCTGCA
>DNDO01000222.1:576-724 GCA_003484265.1 Anaerolineae bacterium | reverse complement strand
TGAACTGGATGCGTTTGAATTCCCCTCCGATGACCTCAGCAAGAGTCTTGATCGCCATCGTTTTCGCAAGTCCCGGCACGCCCTCCACTAGGATGTGCCCCCTTGCAAGAAGCGCAACGATCATTCGTTCGAGCAGGTGATCCTGCCC
>DNDO01000222.1:0-320 GCA_003484265.1 Anaerolineae bacterium | reverse complement strand
ACAATGACCTTCTTCACTTCATATAATACTTTTTCCATTGGCGTACGGTTTTCAGAATTCTTATTAAGAGTCATTTATCACTCCTTGATTAGTCTCTATTCTCTACTTCCTAATATGGCGGAGACCCGCCGCCCCCCGAAGCCGCGAAATTGATCGGTACGGCAAAACCGATGCCAGCAAACAGACTGTCTTCATTCGGACTGATGATCCCGGTCACGATACCAACCACCCTCCCATACCTGTCCATTAGCGGACCGCCTGAACTGCCGGGGTTTGCCGCCGCGTCAAACTGGATCAAACCTTCAAGTTTTGCGTCGCTT
>DNDO01000079.1:344-21711 GCA_003484265.1 Anaerolineae bacterium | reverse complement strand
GTGGGAGTGAATTACTCGAACAAGTCTGCGACCGTAAACCAGACCATCACCTATCCCAACTGGACCGGTGAAACGTTGACGAGCCTCGTCCTTGCAGTGGAGCCGAATTTATGGAGCGGCGGTTTCAGTCTAAAGTCATTGGCAATAGATGGATTACCAATTACGAATTATGTAATTGAAAATCTCAGTCAGCGACTCGAAATCCCTTTACCGCAACCTCTGCCAGCAGGCGGGATGACCATGATTACGATAAATTACGGACTTATCCTCCCGCAGATGCAGGCATACAGCAACCCGAACGAAGTCCGTCCGCAGATCTACGGATTTTCGGAGCGGCAACTCAACCTCGTGGAATGGTATCCGTTCATTGTGCCGTATGAAAATGGCGAATGGATACTGCACAACCCATGGTATTACGGCGAACATCTCGTCTACGATGTGGCAGACTTCGATGTGACGGTCACGTTCACCGACGGGTCGAGTCCGCAGATCGCGGCGTCGGGGGCGGAGGTGGTTTCAGAAACAGAAGGCAGTCGTCGGTTTACGATGGAAGCAGGGCGCACCTTCGCACTTTCCATCAGCACGTTGTTCAAGGTCGCACAGCGCCAGGTCGGCGATGTCACCGTCTACAGTTATTACTTTGCATTCTACGACACGCCGGGGGAAGCGATGCTGCAAACGACAGTCGAGGCGCTGGAGGTCTTTAGCGAAAAATTCGGTCCGTACCGCCACAAGTCGCTGACCGCCGTGCAGGGCGATTTCAACGACGGCATGGAGTATTCGGGTTTTTATTTCATCAGCCGCGATTATTTCAACCTATACGACAACACACCGATCAATTACCTGGTCATCATCGCCGCGCATGAAACCGCGCATCAATGGTGGTTCGATGCCGTCGCCGACGACCAGGCGCTCGAGCCGTGGCTCGATGAAGCGATGGCGACCTACAGCGAGCGCATCTATTATGAAAGCGTGCATCCCGACCGCGTCGACGATTGGTGGGCGTATCGTTATTTCGAGTTCCAACAGGCGGGCTATGTTGATACGCAAATTTACGATGGCGGCGGTCAACGACCGTATTGGGATAAGACCTATCTCACGGGCGCGCGTTTCCTGGAAGCGCTGCGCGAAAAGGTTGGCGATGAAATATTCTTCGCCTTCCTCAAAGAGTATTACACCCAGTTCGTCGGCGGGCGCGCCACCACCGCCGATTTCTTCCGCGTCTTTCGCGAACATTCCAAAGCGGATATATCCGATCTGATGGCGGAGTATTTTCAGAATAGTTATTAACACCGTCCGTCATTGCGAACGGAGCGAAGCAATCTCCACCACGATGATGGAGATACCAGTCTCTTGCGGGATGGCTTCCCGAAGGTCGCAATGACGGGGGAACCATATTATGCGACTCTTTCACCGGCCCACCTTCCTCTTCCTTTTGCTACTTCTCACATCCTGCAACTTATCCACGCCCGGGCAGGCGCTTCCTCCCACGCCCATACTTATTACGAAAAATCCCAATGCTTCACCTACGCCCACACCTTTTCAACCGTCCGATCTGAATTCCGTCCCGGTTGAACTGCCGACTCTGATTTCGACATTCACACCGCTCCCGCCAACAAATACCCCGTTGCCCACTCTCGAGTTTACGGCAACGTCTCTTCCGCAACCGACGTTGCCTCCGCAATCGTCACGGACACAATACACGCTTTATGCCCTGCTCGATTACTACGGACATCAACTCGCAGCGGACGAGACTGTTTCGTACACGAATCAAACGGGCGTGTCGTTGAATGAGATCGTCATGGCAGTCGAACCTGTCCACAGGGGCGGGTTTACAGTGGAGCATATTCTACTTAATGGGAATCCGCTCAACTACGATATCAACGGACATAGACTCACCGTATATCTTTCACAGCCTCTTGCCCCCAACTCACAATTAACATTGGCGATACGCTTCCGCATTGACATCCCTGCGAAGGTGCAGGACAAACCTTACGGTTATGACGGCAACAAACAGGTCAACCTGACGGATTGGTATCCGTTCGTTGTGCCTTATCGTAACGGCTGGGTGTTGCACGATGAATATTATCTCGGTGAACATCTTGTCTACGACGCGGCGGACTTTGAGGTGAACATCAAGTTAACTGATGCGAATGTCATCATCGCGGCGAGCGGAGTCGAGGAGCCCAACGGCGATTGGACCCGGTTTCGACTTAAAGGCGCGCGGTCGTTTGCATTGTCTGCGAGTGACAGGTTCCTGAAAGTGGAATCAAGCGTCGGGGCGGCGGTGATGCGCTCGTATTATTATCCAGGGTATGAGGATGAGGGGCTTGCGGCGTTGAATGCGATGGTCCGCGCGGTCGGGCTGTTCGAGTCGCAGTTTGGGGCGTATCCGTATGGGAGTCTGAGCATCGTGCAAGCGGACTTGAATGATGGGCAGGAGTATGATGGTCTCGTCTTCCTGGCGACCAAATTCTATAATGAGTATAGCGGTTCGGCGCGCAGTAATCTGGTGGCGATCGGCGTGCATGAGATCGCGCATCAATGGTGGTTCGGGCTGGTGGGCAGCGACCAGGCGATGGAGCCGTGGCTCGATGAAGCGTTGTGCGTATACAGTGAAGCGTTGTTCTATAGTCATATTTATCCCAACTCGCTCGATTGGTGGTGGCAGTTCCGCGTGAATTATTTTGGTCCGTCGGGGTATGTGGATACGAGCATCTATGAAGCGCCTACTTTCCGCGCGTATGTCAACGCATCCTATCTCAACGGCGCGAACTTCATGGAGGTCCTGCACTATCGTATGGGCGACGACGCGTTCTTCGCCTTTCTGAAAGATTACACCTCCCGCTACGGACGAGGTTACGCCACTGCGCATGATTTCTTCGCCGTTGCAAGGCAGAATACCACCGCAGATATATCAGATTTGGTCGCAGCGTATTTTAGGGGTGGGTATTGATTGATCCCTGCTATTTCTACTCCTCCCATACGTCCTCTCTACGGATCATACAAATAGTCTAAATATTTGCTAAGGATTTATTGCTCACTCCTTTTCTCTGGTAAAATCCCGCCTCGATTTTGGAGGCAGTACAGAAATGGAATTGGAACACAGCACCATCGAAACCAACGGAATCCGCCTGCATGTCGTGCAGGCGGGACCGAAAAGCGGCGTGCCTGTCGTGCTCCTGCATGGTTTTCCTGAATTTTGGTACGGGTGGAGGAAACAGATCCCCGCGCTGGTGGAGGCGGGGTGCCGAGTCATCGCCCCTGACCAGCGTGGATACAACTTAAGCGATAAGCCAAAAGGCATAAAGAATTACGACATTTATACAACCGTTGAAGATATCATCGGTTTGATCGATGCGTTGGGATACGAAAGGGTCAATGTGGTGGGGCACGATTGGGGCGCGATCGTCGCATGGATATTGGCAAACAAATATCCCGAACGGCTGCATAAGATGAGCGTCATGAATGCGCCGCATCCTGCCGTAATGCGAAAGTTTCTACTACGCGACTTTGAGCAGATGCGCCGCTCGTGGTACGTGATGCTCTTTCAAATCCCGCGCCTTCCCGAAGCTTTGATGAAACGCAAAGATTGGTCTGAAAATGTGCGCTCCTTGCAAATGACGAGTAAACTTGGTTCGTTCACCGATGAAGATATCGTCAAATACAAGGAAGCGTGGTCACAGCCTGAAGCAGCTAAATCCATGCTCGATTGGTATCGTGCATTTGTCCGGCGCCCGCCAAAGCTGCCTGAAGAATTGCGCATCAAAGTGCCGACCTTGATGATGTGGGGGATGAAAGACTTCGCGCTTACACACCGCATGGCGCGACCCAGCATGGATTATGTCGATGAGGGCAACTTGATTCTCTTTCCCGAAGCCACACATTGGGTGCATCTCGACGCGGCGGAGGAAGTTAACCATTATCTTGTTGATTTCCTGCTGGATAAGATCAGCACGCAGGTGATCCGGTAAGTATTACCCTTCGAGCAACAACCTTTCGGGGTCTTCGATCAATTCCTTCACCTTGACCAGGAACTGCACCGCTTCGCGTCCGTCCACGATACGGTGGTCGTAGCTTAACGCCACATACATCATCGGGCGGATCACCACCTCGCCGTTGATCGCGATGGGGCGTTCCTCGATCTTGTGCAGGCCCAATATCCCAACCTGCGGCGGATTCAAGATCGGCGTGCTCAGCATCGATCCAAATATCCCTCCGTTCGTGATCGTAAACGTCCCGCCGCGCAAGTCTTCTATCGAAAGTTTCCCCTCGCTGGTCTTCGTAACATATTCCTTAATCCGCTTTTCGATATCGGCAAAGCCCAACCGGTCCGCGTCGCGGATGACCGGCACCACCAATCCATCCTCCGCGCCGACCGCAATGCCCATGTCGTAATAATGCTTCAATACGATCTCATCATCAGCGATCTCCGCGTTCACCTGAGGGAAAGCCTTCAACGCTCCGATCGATGCTTTCACAAAAAACGACATGAAACCCACTTTGATGCCGTGCCTCTGCTGAAATTCATCGTTGCGCCGCTTGCGCAGATCCATCACCGCACTCATATCGATCTCGTTGAACGTGGTCAACATGGCGGTCGTCTGTTGTGCTTCCAGCAACCGCTGGGCGATGGTGCGGCGGCGGCGCGACATGCGTATCCGTTCTTCGGGACGTGACGATGACCCGTTGCTCTCGGATCTTTCCATCTTCGCCTCTTTCCCAGGCGTAACCTGACTCTTCATTTCTGCGACCTTATCCTTCCTCTGAAGGAACTCTTCCACGTCCGACCGGGTCACTCGCCCGTCGCTTCCTGTTCCGGTGATCGCGCTGACATCCACTCCATTTTCCTTTGCAAACCGCGATGCCACCGGCGTGACCTGCGGCGAAACCGTCCGTTCCTTCTCACGTCCATTGCCTTGTGCCGGTTTTGCCTTTTCTTGTGAAGTTTCTTCAACTGCAGCCTCTTTAGGCGCGCCTGCTTTTTCATCGATCAAGGCCAGCACATCACCCACCTTCACGTCCCCGCCTTCCTTCACTTTAATGTCCGCCAATTTGCCGGCATTCTTCGCCCCCACCTCAAGGTTGACCTTATCCGTTTCCAACTCAACGAGGATGTCTCCCACGTTGACGTATTCGCCCTCCTTCTTCAACCACGAAGTGACCGTAGCTTCAAGCACCGATTCGCCCATCTCAGGGACCAAAACTTCTACTGTCATATCAACCTCTTTCCTTGACCACACTGCGCGTGCGCGTCTGTTTTTCAAATTCGAATGCCTGCTCGATCAACTCCTGTTGATTGATACGATATAACGTCGATGAACCCTCCGCCGGGCTGGAACTTTCAGGACGTCCGACATAGTGGAGAGGCAGGCGGTCATCGGTCAGTTGACGCAGGCGCGGGCGCAAATAATTCCACGCGCCCATATTGAGCGGTTCCTCCTGCGCCCAGATCAACCGCTTGAGATTGGGATACGCCCCCATCACATCTTCCAGCGCCTGCTTTGGAAATGGATAAAGTTGTTCGACGCGCACGATGGCATCGTCCAGGTTGCTTTTACGCAGGTCGCTGGTGACGAGATCGAAATAAACGCGCCCGCTGCAAAGGATCAGGTTTTCAACATCCTTCTTTTTGGACGGCAATTCAGCGTCATCGATCACAGCCTGCCAGCCGCCCTCCGACAGAAGGTTTACCGGCGAAGCAACCAACGGATGCCGTAACAATCCCTTGGGCGTAAACACGATCAAAGGCAGGGGATCGGTCTCCAGCAATAATGCCTGCCGCCGCAACAAGTGGAAATATTGCGACGCAATGGATGGATAGGCAATTCGCACATTCTTTTCAGCGGCTAATCCCAAAAACCGTTCGATGCGCGCGCTGGAATGATCGGGTCCCTGCCCTTCATTCCCATGCGGCAATAACAAGACCAATGAGGGCGTTAATCCCCATTTGGCGCGACCGGAAAGTAAAAACTCGTCCAACATGGTCTGGGCATTATTGATGAAATCCCCGTACTGCGCCTCCCACAATACCAGCCTGTCAGGAGCCTGCATGTTATAGCCGACTTCAAACCCGATTGTTCCTCCCTCCGTCAAGGGACTGTTCAATATTTCAAACGAGGCTTTCGATTGAGGGAATGTCTGTAGAGGGATATGGGCTGCTCCGTTTTCGGCATCATAAAAAGCAGCATGTCGCTGGCTGAACGTGCCGCGCGCGCTGTCTTCACCCGTCAGTCGAATGGGGATGCCGTCCTGCAAGATCGAAGCAAATGCCAAATCTTCAGCGGTTGCCCAATCCACATCCTTGGTTGGCTTGTCGAATAAGGTACGTCTTCGTTCGACAGACTTTTTCAACTTGGGGTTGAGATGAAACTCTTCAGGGAATTCCAACAACGCCGCATTGAGTTCCTTTAACTGCTTTAGCGGAACAGCTGTCTTGACCCTACCTGCCGCACCTTGCGGAGGTGCCTTCGGAAGAGGCTCCCGCAGAGCTTTCTCCGCATCCAATTGTTCGTTGACTTCCTGCAACTCCTTCAAGCGGCTTTGCAATAACGCCTCGACCTGACTCTCATCCACGACGCCCTTCGCTTCCAAACCCGAAGCCCAGAGCTGTCTCACGGTCGGATGGTTATCTATCGCCTGATACATTACCGGGTTCGTAAAACGCGGCTCATCGCCTTCGTTATGACCATAACGCCGATACCCGATCAGGTTGATTACGAAGTCCTTGTGAAATTCCTGGCGATAAGCGATGGCGGTTCGGGCGGCTTCGATGCACGCCAGCGGGTCGTCCGCATTGACATGAATGACCGGCATCTCAAAACCCTTTGCCACGTCGCTCGCGTGCAAACTGCTGCGTAGTTCATTATCGGTTGCGGTAAAGCCCACCTGATTGTTGGCGATGATATGCAGGCTTCCGCTGGTGGTATACCCCGCCAGCCTGGACATGTTCAACGTCTCTGCCACGATCCCCTGACCTGCAAAAGACCCGTCTCCATGGATCAGAAGCGGGAGCGAGGCGTTCTTAAAGAATATCGGTGCGCCGGCGTGATCCACCTTTTCATCTGCAGCGCGCGCCATACCGATGATATACGGATCGATCAACTCGAGGTGGCTTGGGTTAGCAGGCAAACGGATGACCAGGTCTGCTTCCTGATCCTGTTTAGGCGATTTGTGAGCCCCCATGTGATATTTCACATCGCCCGTCCAGCCAAGTTCATCCCAGGTGGTGGCGCGTCCCTTCGGATCTTTGAATTCCGCAAAGATCTGGGTGTAGGGTTTGTGAAGGATATGTGCCAGCACATTCAAACGTCCGCGGTGCGCCATGCCGATCAGGATGGCGCAGATATTCGCGCGCGCCGACGCGCCGACGATCTCATCCAGCATGGGGACGAGCATATCCAAACCCTCAATGGAAAATCGGGTCTTTCCGGGGTACAGTCGGTGCAAAAAAAGTTCAAATGCTTCGACCTGGGTAAGTCGTTGAAGAAGAGCCGCTTCATCGAATGATGTGCGGAAACGTCCGCTTTCGGCGGATTGATACAGCCATTGACGTTCCTCGGAAACGCGGATGTGTCCATAGTCGTACCCGATGGCTTTGCAATATATCGAACGCAAATTCTCAATGGCTTGAAAAGCGTTCTCTCCGGTAAAGCCAGCCACCTCCGCGGGCACCCGTTGAAGGTCATCCGCATTCAGGTTGTAGAATTCCGCTGTTAGAGACGGGTCGCCGATGGGCGTACTACCCAACGGATCGAGTGTCGCCGCTAGGTAGCCGCGCGAACGGATCGCCTCAGCGAGGTCGGCTGCTTTGGATAACTGGATAAGGTTTTGGGCGGGTTGAAGCGCCGTCCCGGCAGGTATGGTTGGCGACCAGTGTTGGAAGAATTTGCGGGCAGATTCGTCAACAGATTCTGGGTCATTCTGAAACCGCTCGTAAAGTTCAAGGATGTATCCAATATTGGGACCGTGAAAATCATCAAAAGACATAAAAGAGATTATATCAATTATTGATGAGGATATTGACCACACCGACTTTTTGCAGTGCGCTAGATGCTCAAATACTCGAACACTGCATCGAACAAAATGGATAATCCTATTTGTGCAGGACGCAAATCCTGCGCCATCCGCCACTCACCCTCCGACAATCGATCCGCAATCGAGAACATCGCCGCCGCTGACAGGTTCATCGAGCTCGCAACCGACAGCATCGCCGCGGCCTCCATATCCACTGCTTGGACGCCGTTCGATTGATGCGAGATCACGTCCCTGCGCAGTTCGCGGAAGGGCGCGTCGGTTGTCCACGTTGTGCCGACGGCATGAGGATGGTTTTTCTTTGCAAGTATTTCGCTTATTCCATTGACTAATGCTTCAGCCGAGTCAACGGTTGGATGTGGAGGGAGATAATGCCTCGAAGTCCCTTCCCCTCGAAGGCAGGTGGATGAAATTACAAGGCTTCCGGTTGTTAGTTCTGGTTGCAATGCCCCTGCCATGCCGATCAACACAAATTGGCGAACACCTAATGCCGCGAATTCATCGGTGAGACCCGCCACGACCGGCGCGCCGATGCCAAAGCCTGTAGAGAGGGCGATCTGACCATTCGTGCGTTTGAGGAGGTGGAATTCGCCCAGGAAGCCTCTGATTCGCTTCGTGGCGTGACGTTTCAAAACATACTCCGCAAGGCTTTTTTGCGGAGCGAAGATCACAGCACGCGGCGGCGGAAAGTCTGGCAACTGTCCGTTTGCGCGGCGGTAGGCGAGAAGTTCGGAGGGTTTGAGGACGGGGTCGGAGTCGTTATTCATTTTGGTGCTCAATTGTCTTTGTATGTTCGGAGCATTGCGCAGCACATACGTTTTTGAATTATGACAAATAAAACTGCTTGCATTATCTCACCAACCAGTGCCGCGTAAATGGCTCCTTGAAGATCGAATATAGGGATCAACCCGAGATATAGCACGAGAAAGATTACGAGCGAAATTGCAGTAGCTTTAACCAGCGTTACTTCACGTCCACGCGCAACGAGATCGTAGGAGATGAAGGAAGAAATGGTGTAGGGTATCAGACTCCAGCCAAGGAGGGAGAGCAAATTGATCGCTGAAAAAAACCTGTCTCCATATAAAACGAGGATGACGAAGCGGGGAAACAATGAAAGTCCGATTGCCATCAAAAGACTTAATCCTGTGAGCAGGATAAATCCTTTTCGGAAACTTTGCTTTGATTCTTGAGTCCCGCGCGAGATGACTGGGAGTAACGCGCCGAGGATGGCGTAATGACCTAGTTTGAGCCCGTCCACGATACGGACGACAGAGGAGAAGATGCCTGTTGGTGAGTCGCCCAAAAGCGTAGAAACGGTCAACACACCGAGCCGCTGTGAGAGGACGAGGAGAAACGTCAGCGCGGCGAAGGGGAGAGTCAGCTTGAGGAGTGGACGAGGGTCATCGAGGGGTAACAGGCTGAAGTTTGGGATGGATGCGAAGCAGATCCAATAGGATAGCGCGGAAGTGATGATCTGTCCGATGAGGAGGAAAAGGCAGAGAGTCCAGATATCCGATGAAAGAACTCCCGCAATAATTTGTATAAAGCCATTGAGGAGGCTGAGAGTCCAGACGAGATCCATGCGTTCGAAGGCGCGAAGGGTTGCTGTGATGACAGAAAAGATCGCGAGAGGAAAAAGTGAGAATGAATAGAGGAGAATTGGAGAACCGGGTGCGATGATAAGTGTTATTAGCACCCAAAGCGCGGAGAGAAGAAGTTGTAGTGCGAGCGTGCGATGAATAAGCGAAGCGACTTTGCCTTCCCGTGCGATCTCGCGGATGAGATAGGTATCGGTGCCGAAGTTGGTGAATGTGTTGCCGATGAGTACGAGCGCGCCAATGACCGTGAACTGACCGAAAGACGCGATCTCGAGTCTGCGTGCAATAATGGCGATGAAAAGAATCGCGAGTCCTTGTGCGGTGACGCGGGCGAGGAGGAGATGGAGGGAGTTGCGTCGCAGTGAATTCATCTAAACACAAAGGGCACGAAGGACACAAAGTTTTTAAGGCTTTAAACCTTCGTGCCCTTCGTGGTAAAAATTATTTCTGTTTCAGAGTCACAATCGTGAAGTCTCCCCAATACTTGAATGGGTATTTCGTTTCGAGCGCATCGTCGAGCTTGCTCAAGGTCTCAAACATACGCGGACGCTTGAGCGCGAAGTCCTTGTTCGTGGCGGGAGGCGTGATGACCGAAAGCGCGCGGACGGATTCGAGTTGAAAGTCTTTTCCCCATACCTGCGCGACTTGCCTGGGAGTGTAATAGTAAACAGGATAATTCAATCCTTCTTTGAAAACAGTTGACCTGCCAGAAAAGCGGCGCGTGGCGAGACGAATGCGCCCGCGCAGGAGCATGGCGGACTCCCACAGGCAGAACGGCGGCATGAGCGCCCAGATTACACGAGCATTTGGTTTGAGAAGCGGGCGGACTTGATCGGCGACCACCTTTAAATCGGAGACACAATTCAAGCCACCGAAGTTTGAGAACGTGAGATCGAATTGATCTTTATCCAGTTTGCCGAGTTCCGTGTAAGAAACATGCTCGAAGGTGGCATGGGCTTCCAACCCGAGTCGTTTTGATTTCTCTTTTGCGCGGTTCAACATGCCGTCGGATATATCCACGCCGTGAACGGAATATCCATGCTGGGCAAACCAAAACGCATCTGTACCTGTACCGCAGGCGAGATCAAGAATCCGCGAGCCTTGCGGGAGTAATGCAGTCGCATGAGCGTAGACCTTCTGCCGCATCCTCATCAGGTTGGGGTTGTTCTCGATGAACTCGTCATACTTGTCCGCATTGCGGTTATAGGCTTCGGCGACGGTCTCAAACGAAGAACCAATCAAACTATTCGTCATATTGCTCCTGAAGCAAGCGGTCTCGATACGGGCTTCGCCTTACTTGACCACCGGCATATTTCTCAAATTTCTCAACTGTATTTCACTTCTCATTAGACCTGCAAGATTACGCGGAATATTAATAACTCCACGTAACGACGGTTTTTGTATCGCCTTCCTTGCTCGAAATTCATAATGGACTCTTCCATGCAATACGCGATAAAACCCTGTCGGGAACGGACCTCGATATAACATTGCCAAGTCTTCCGAATCGATCCAGTTTTGTTTTTCGCCAAGTTCCAATTTAACCCTTTCATAAAACTTCGTGCCAGGCAATGGATACGAAACCGATATGCCAATATCATCTGGCATGCACTCGCGCACCATTTTTAATGTCTTTTGCACATCCTCCCATGTTTCGCCGGGGTAGCCGAACTGCAAGAAGAATCCAACTTCGATTCCATTTTCACGCAGCAATTTTGCGGCGCGGTAAATATCTTCCACTTTATCGCCCTTCTCCATCGCGTCGAGGATTTTTTGCGAACCAGACTCCGCACCGATCCATACCGTTTTGCATCCTGCCTTTGCAAGCGCGGACGCGGTCTTTTCGTTGACCAGGTCCGCGCGTTGTAAACACTTGAAAGGAATCACTGCATCTGTTTCGAGAAGTAAATCAGCGAAATACTCTATCCATTTCGGCTTCAATCCCAGAATGTCATCCGCAAACCAGATGTGATCGGGCGCATGCGTTACCTTTAGCCATTTCATTTCTGCCGCCACATTTTCAGGCGAGCGCGAGTTGTAGCGTTGTCCCCAGATCGGCTTGGCGCACCAGTTGCAATGATATGGGCATCCCCGCGTTGTCACCATGTTCATCGAAAAATAGCCGTGCCGTTCCACCCAAATCTTTTTATATTTTTCAACGTCCACCAGATCCCATGCGGGGAATGGAAGTTTATCCAGATCGGTGATGTCTGGTCGGCGCGATGGATGGATTGTTTTGGATGAGGCAAGTCCAATGACTTGTCCCGCTTCCCTCCCCGCTGATAGTTGATTCAATAACTCGAGCAGAGTCTCTTCCCCTTCGCCCAATAGACAGTAATCCGTTCCATGTTCGAGGTATTCTGCATAATGATCGGTCGCATCCGCGCCGCACAAGATGACAATACATCCGCGCGACTTTGCCATCTCGATCATTGTGAATGCGGCTTCACGCATCCGCAATAGGCACATCTTTGAAAGATAGTTGAAGTTATCTTCGTAGATGACCGCGTATTGCGGCTTGTGCTCATCAAGAGCTTTTGCCCACTCGTTTTCTGACTCAGCCAACATTGCATCGAACAGAGACACTTCGTATCCATGTTGACGGAGCCAACTCGCGGCGTACATCGTCCCCAATGGCGGATAGGGTTGCATCGCTTCCCAAAGTTTGGGATCGAAACGCAGGTAATAGGATTGACCGAGAAGAATTTGGGTCATCTAACCCTCACCCCTGCCCCCTCTCCTATAGGGAGAGGGGAATCAGAACGCAATGACTCCAACATCTCTTCAAACGCCTTTTGCGTCCATTTGCGGTGGTGATGGAAATTCCCCTGACAGACTTCGGCGGTAAAAATCGTCTCCTCGCCGAAACCTTCCTGTTTCGAAAGACGCGCAATCTTGCGGGTCATTTCCCAAACCTCGAATCGGTCACCGAATTTGCCGTTTAAAATACTTTCTGTCATTGCGAGGAACGAGTGAAAGGAGCGACGAAGCAATCCCCGCTTCAGGGCGGGGGACTGCTTCTCAACATCTCGTATTGACGGGAAGGCATTCGGCAAAAACTCCTGCGCCCACTCATTCGCTTTCATCAATCTTTGATAGACGTCCATCCTTGTGATGGGAATCATCTGAGCCAACTCTCGCGCAGAGTAGAGATCATGCAAGGGCCACTCCAGAGCGGTTTCGGAGATGATTAGATTCGGACAAAGTGTTTGACCGAATAAACGCGTAAAACGATTCAACAATAAGGCGAATGCACGAGCGGTCCATACCCTTCCGGGGGTTGTCACCAGCATATAATCGAAATCGGCAGTTTTGGAAACGTTCATCACTGCCAGCGACCCCGTCAACGCGACCATGCGGACGAAAGGTAATGAGCCGAGCATTCGTCCATATTTCAAGGCGTAAGGGAGCAGTTTCTTTGAACGCGCTTCGCGCTGTTTGCGAATATCCGCGATACCTTCACGCCCTGCTAAAGTAAAATAACCGTCTACTTGTGAGAAACGGGTGTCTGTTTTAAGGATGTGAAGCGTTTCCTCGAACGATGCAGAACTCCCTATTATGAACCTGTGAACTTCATGGGCGGTCAAGGGAAATTCGAAAACGTCCGAGTAGACAAGAGTCTCCATGACAGCCTGTGCTAATTTGTTTGAAGGACGATCCAGCATATGAAAATCCAATCGATTAAAATCGAGCGTATTAATTCATGGAACTATACAACCCGCAAAAGGTTCTGTCAAACCGATTCATGCATCTGACCATCGTCAGTCCGTTTCCCCCGGCTATTACAGGTATTGGACAATATGGGTATCATGTCACGCGCGCGTTGGCGCAATCGGGGATGTTTTCGCGTATCACCGTTTTAGCAGGGTCTTATATCAACGGGGAACATCCCAACCATCTCGGGTCGACTGAATTGGAGTATTGCTGGGCGCCAGGCCAATTGAAAGCGAGGCAGGCTATTCTGTCCGGTGTGAAGCGTTTGAGTCCTGATCTGGTTTGGTTCAATGTGGGAGCGAGCGTCTTCGGGAAGTCTCCATTGGTCAATCTGTCAGGCTTGATAACGCCCATGCTAGTCCAGCGAATGGGATACCCGACTGTGGTCACGCTGCACGAGTTGATCGAACTGACAGACTTGCGCACGCTGGACGCGCCGGGCGGTCCGTTTGCAAAAATGGGAGCGCGATTGCTGACGACGATCGCAACGCAAGCCGACCTGTTGTGCCTTACCATGCGTCACTATGCGGACTGGCTCAGGGCACGCGACGTGGATTGTGCCCACATACCGATCGGCGCATACCATGAACCGGAGTTGTTGGAAGAATCCGATTCACAGGAATTGTTATTCTTTACAACGCTCGCTCCATTCAAAGGGTTGGAATTGCTGGTCGAGGCGTTTCAGATGTTGCGTTTGGAATACCCAAAGTTGAAGTTGACCATTGCCGGCTCGGAACATGCGCGCTTCCCGCGTTATGCGCGCGAACTGAGAGCCCGCTTCGATGGGATGATCAGCATAAATTGGCTGGGGTTAACCTCCGAAGACAAGGTGATAGATCTTTTCCGCCACGCGAAAATCATTGTCCTTCCATACATTGCCTCTACGGGTTCATCGAGTGTTCTGTACCAAGCCGCGACATGGGGACGCCCGGTTGTCGCGTCAAATTTAAAAGAAATCCGTGAACTGGTCCGCGAAAGCGGTTTGCAGGTGGAGTTTTTTAAAAGCGGCGACGTCAAAAGTTTGTATGAATCGATCCGCCTGTTGATCGACTCGCAGGAAAAGAGAAGCGCGCAGGCTTTACATAACTTCAATGCCATTCAACATACACGTCCGCAAGAGACCAGCCGGAAATACATCCACGCCTTCAACCGGGCGTTGGAGAAAAGGCGCAGTCCCAAACGGATCACATTACCGGCAGTAAATAAGAGGCCGGCATGATTCCTCGCCGCGTCCGCATTGCCTTTCTGATTGCATTCGTCTGCCACGGAATCTTTATCCTGACCGCACGTTATCGCATGAGTTATGACGCGTACACTCACATGCTGTTCGCCAACCACTACGCGGAGAACTGGTTCTCGTTGTGGGAAACGCGCTGGTACACGGGCTTTACCGTCGTATCATACCCGCCGCTTACACACCAACTTGTTGCGTTGTTTATACCGATCCTGGGTTTCGAGAGGGCGTTTGCATTTATCCTATGGATTGTCACGAGTTTGTATCCGCTTGGCATCTACGCATTCAGCAGGATATTTACAGGCAGAACCTCCGCATCCTATGCCGCCCTCGCGTCTGCATTGTTGATGCCGATCTACGTCTCCGCACATGTCTTCAGTCAATTACCTTTCCTGACAAGCACGCTCACAGCGT
The DNA here is from genome assembly GCA_003484265.1 of Anaerolineae bacterium. Taxonomy (GTDB): domain Bacteria; phylum Chloroflexota; class Anaerolineae; order Anaerolineales; family Villigracilaceae; genus Defluviilinea. The sequence goes on along the minus strand of DNDO01000079.1, from coordinate 6,720 downwards.
TATTTGCCGCGACAAGCCTCAACCGTTATTTGCGCGATGGAGGTATGCATAACTTCACATTGTCCGTTGCACTGATCACAACATCCATCGCGATGCATCATGCAACGCTGATGGTGCAGCCGTTTTTGTTTTTTGCGGTCTTTATAAATATTCTGTTCCGCGCTGAGCAGAGGCGAGGGTCGAGTGGCGGAGCGTATCGAGCCCAGCCACAGTCGAAGAGCAGGTATGTAGTTAGGCTGATACTTTTTATTATCGCCGCGGTCCTAACCAGTTTCCTCGTCATCTTCCCGTTCTGGCAATGGGGTGCAAACCAGATCATGCAAACTCCCATCGACCACCTCTCACGCCATAACTTTCTGACCGACGGGCTTGCGGTTGCAATTTTCTTTTTCCCTCTTTATGGTCCGCTGATTCTTGTTCTACCTTTACTCTTTCGCAAATGGCATCCGCGTTTCATCGGACTGCTTGCATCATTCGTCATCTTTTTTCTATTCGGACTCGGCGGGACAACTCCCTTGCCGCGCCTTTTTTTCGGCGACGCCTGGCTATGGCTGACCTATGACCGCTTCGCATTTTGGGCGAGCCTGACATTGACTCCGTTCTTCGGAATTCTTTTGATCGGACTTAAGAACAGGCTTCGCCTCACATCCAAACCGGGACCTGCTTCACCTCGAATAATTTTTTTCCCAGCCCTGACGTTCTCCCTCTTTGCCATAACAGCCTTGGGAGTCTGGCTTACGCCGGTCCTGTTTCCCATCCAGCCCAGGTCCATTGACATGGACCCCATCGTCAATTTCCTGAAAGAGGGCAACAACTCGCAATGGAGGTATGTCACCTTCGGCTTTGGCGATCAGTTTGCTTATTTAAATTTACTTACAGAAGCATCCACAATAGACGGTAGTTATCACACTGCGCGAACCCTCCCTGAATTGCGCACCAGCGGCGTCGGGCAAATCGACACTGCCTTTTGGGCGCCCGAATGGATGCGCGGCATTGAACCCATCCTCAAAGCATCTGGCAATTACGGTGTCCGCTGGGGATTTGTGAACCCGGATACACTGAAAGAAATAGCGTTTCGTTGGGGCGTAATTCATCGCAGCCCCTTCGTTCCGCTTCTTGAAGAATTAGGCTGGAAGAAAACCAATACACTGGATAATGGCGTTTTAGTTTACGAGAATTTGAACGTATCTTTGCCTAAATCTGTCGAACCCTATGCTGCTCCACCCATTGCATCATTTGCATGGGGAGTTTTTCCGATGCTGGCGCTTGTGACCGCGTCCGCGTTGGGTATGTTGCGTTTGTATCCCATTCAAGCGGAATGGGTCATATGGAAAATGTATTCGATTGCGATATTCCTGCTGCCTGCCGCATTATGTGTTTGGATATACCGCACTGTCGGGGACTTCTCGCATGCACGGGTATATTTTACCTATGACAATGCATTGTTCTTCCTAAGCGATGGGCTTGCCTTGCTGGCAGTCGTTCTTTGGATATCTGCCAAAATCTCCAAGCCTCACCAATTAAAATTTTCAAATTTTGAATGGATTCTTTTCTCAATCTTTTTTCTTTCTTCCATCAGTTCCGTATGGTCATCAGACTGGCGTACCTCGCTCTATATATCCCTGCACCTCTGGCTTGTCTTTTTTCTCATCCTATCCCTGCGTGACTGGCACGAAGCATGGAAGTTCGCAATGTTCGGTCTTTGTGCGGCATTGAGCATTCAGGTCACCGCAGGCTTTGCAGGGTTTGCGATGCAGTCAACCGCTTTCCTCGAGCCATGGGAAATGAAATGGCCCGGACTCCTCGATCCATCCATGCGCGGTGCGAGTGTCGTGCAATTGGAAAACGGTCTGCGTATTCTCCGCGCCTATGGAACACTTCCACATCCCAACATCCTTGGCGGATTTGCCCTGCTCACCCTGCTTGGACCGGTTAGTTATTTTCTCAAAGGTAATAAACCAAACTATCCAGCGTTATTATTGTTCGTTGTGTGCATCATCCTAGTTGGTTTGACATTTTCCCGCTCCGCATGGCTGGGACTCACTATATTCCTCGGCGTGTTGATGTTGAAGTCAAAATATCTTAACCGAAAACGAATCTTTTTATTGGCTGCAGTTAGTGCGTTGACAATCACTCTCACACTTTTTCCCCTTCGTGAGCTGGTGTTGACTCGTGTCAGCAATTCGACGGTCGCCACTGAACAACTATCCACATTCGGCCGTTCGTGGTTGACGGAACAGGCGTTAAATATGACTCTTGCTCATCCGCTAACAGGGGTTGGGATCGGGTCATTTATCATCGAACTCGCAGGCTATGCCATTGAAGGCGCGATCATCGAGCCGGTGCATAATCTCTTTTTGCTTGTCTCATCAGAACTGGGAATCGTTGGCCTGCTTCTTTTTCTCGGTCTTTATTTTATTATTGCAATGAATATTATCGAGGCGCGTACCCCGAAAGCAATCATGGTTGGTGCAACGCTTACAGGGCTTGGGATTATCAGTATCTTCGATCATTACCTATGGACACTCGCGCCTGGACGAATCATGCTTGGGCTGGCGCTAGGTCTCTGGGCAGGGCAGGCGGCGCGTGACTCGTAACATCGTTGTCAACGGACGGTTCCTCTCGCGCCGAGTTACAGGCGTGGAAAGATATGGGCGGGAGATCGTTCAATTGTTCAGGAACAATTATCAGGTGGAGAAGACGCGGGCTAATGGATTGACTGGTCACCTCTGGGAGCAGTTTGTGCTTCCTGCAAGGTTAAGATCAGAATCTGTATTATGGTCGGCTGCGAACACGGGTCCTTTGATGGTGCGCAGACAGGCATTAACCATCCACGACCTAAGTCCGCTTGAACATCCTGAATGGTTCAGAAAAAGTTTTGCCTTGTGGTATCGTTTATTCCTGCCGATGCTGGCAGGCAGGGTGCAGGTCATATTCACGCCATCGGAATATGTGAAACAAAAAATAATAAAACGGTTTGGAGTTAGAGACGTGATCGTGACACCGAATGCTGTAGCCACATCCCGTTTTCACCCTGATGCAGTTCAAAGCACCTATGAATTCCCAAAACAGTATATTTTCTTTGTTGGTTCATTACAACCTCGAAAAAATTTACAAGCTCTCTTGAGTGCATGGCGCGTGATCAAAAAAGAATATCCGGACCTGTGGCTTGTCATTGCAGGCGATGTCGGAACTGTATTTGGCAAAATAAATTTTCCTGTCGATGAACGGGTTCGGATTCTCGGTTATGTGACTGACGAGGACCTGCCGGGTTTGTATTCAAAAGCGGCAATGTTTATCCTGCCTTCGTTTGATGAAGGCTTTGGTTTGCCGGCCATCGAAGCAATGTCTTGCGGCACGCCGGTTGTTGCTTCCAATGGCGGCGCTTTACCGGAAACGATAGGAGATGCAGGTTTGATTTTTGATTTATCAGAACCCGATGGTTTAGCCAATGCGATGCGAGAATGTTTAAGTGACAATAAAATACGCTTATTGTTGAAAGAAAAGGGATTTGCCCGGGTAAAAAACTTTTCATGGCAAAATACCGCAGAGCTGGTCTGGAACACTTTAAATGAAATCTGAACCTAGAATTGCATTCGTGATCGATTCGCTGCCGTCTCTTGGCGGTGGTGAAAAAGTGCTCTTCACTGCGCTCGAGGCATTCCCGAGTGCGGAGCTCTTCACGCTCGTTTACAACAAGGATGTTTTTTCCTGCACGCCGATTGCAGATCGCAGTGTGAAAACATCGTACATCAACCGTCTCCCATTGGCGCATAAACATCATCGTATGTTTTTGCCTCTTATGTCTCACGCGGTCGAACTGTTCGACCTGAGAGAATACGAGATCATCGTCTCATTCAGCTACGCTGTGGCGCACGGCGTGCGGAACTTCAACGGCGCCCGTCATGTCTCCTACACCTATACCCCGATGCGTTACGCGTGGACAGACATTAATATTGACGGGACTCGTTCCCGCAACAATCCGCTCATCAGCCGATTGTTGCATTGGTTTCGCGCATGGGATAAAAGAGCCGCATCGCGCGTCCATCAATTTGCCGCGATCTCCCAGGCAGTTTCCACGCGGATAGCGAATGCCTACAAGCGCGATGCTATTGTCATCTACCCTCCCGTCGAAACGGACAGGTTCAAACCAGCACATGAGCGTGATGATTTTTATATAACGGTGACCAGGCTGGTCGCGCACAAACGAGTGGATATTATCGTCAGGGCTTTTTCACAACTAAATCTGCCATTGGTCATCATCGGCGAAGGACCGGAATTGCCGCGGTTGAAATCTATGGCGAAATCAAACATTCGATTCCTGGAATATCAACCTGATGAGAAGGTTGCTGAATATCTTGGGAAAGCGCGCGGATTTGTCTGTGCCACCGAGGAGGATTTTGGGATTGCCATTGTCGAGGCGCAGGCAGCGGGATGCCCCGTCATTGCATATGAGAAGGGCGGCGCATTAGAAACGGTCACTGAAAAAACCGGGATATTTTTTATAGAGCAATCGGCAGAAGGCCTGATCGATGCATTGCAAAGGCATGAACGAAGCCACACCAATTTTCATGTCCCCGATCTCGTGCAGAATTCACGAAGATTCGAAAAGACGCATTTTATACAAAAGTTCATGGAGTTTGTATCTATCTAAGGATTGATGTTCATTGATACCTGCACGCTTCCTGTTTTTCCTGGGACATGATTTGGAATTACAATAAGAGGGTGACACGCCCATTTGTATTCATCAATGTTGCTATGACAGCCGACGGCAAGATAGACACGTTCGCGCGCAAGGGGGCGGGAATATCGTCTCAGCGTGACAAGGACCGCGTGGATAGACTGCGCGCAGAGTCAGATGCGGTTATGGTCGGCGGACGGACCCTTCTCGATGAAGACCCAAAGTTGACGGTCAAGTCAGAAGCGTTGCGTGAGGAGAGAATCGCGCGCGGACTTGCGCCGAATCCGATCAAGGTGGGGGTTGTTTCAGAGGCAAAACTTAAAACTCATTCAAAGTTCTTACAAGAGGGCGGCGCGCGCATAGTAATATTCACAACACAACGCACATCTAAAGAGGAACTTGCGTCACTCCGTGAGCAAAACGTGGAAGTATTTGTCCATGACGGTGAACGAGTGAACTTAAGTGAGATGATGCAGGCATTGCAGGGCCTGGGAATCAAACGGCTGATGGTCGAAGGCGGGGGAACGCTCAATTTTGAACTGATAAGATTGGGTCTCGTGGATGAAGTATCCGCATATGTGGCGCCGATGATCTTTGGGGGAGAAAAGGCTCCCACGATGGCGGCAGGCGTCGGCTTGGAAAGAATCGAAGCTGTCCCCTTGAAATTGATCCATGTTGAGAACTGGGATGAAGGCGGTGTTTTGTTACACTATAAATTAGAGAGGTCAAAATGACGACAACCATACATAATAAATTCGACCTGCTCCTCGAGCAGGACCCAAACCATGAATGCGAAGGCTTTGGCAAGGACAAGGTCTGTGTGCGAATCGTAGCGCTGGCGGAACTGCCCACGCGCTTCGGCGATTTTCATATCATTGCATTTGAGAATAACCGTGACGGTAAGGAACACGTTGCCATCACGAAAGGCGACGTGATCGGCGCAAAGGATGTGCCTGTGCGTCTACATTCAGAATGCCTGACAGGCGATGCCATTGGCTCATTACGCTGTGACTGCCGCGATCAATTGGAAGCCTCATTGACAGCCATCGGAAAAATGGACACCGGCATGGTGCTGTACCTTCGGCAGGAGGGACGTGGTATCGGTCTCATAAACAAGATCCGCGCGTACGAATTACAGGATGACGGTCTCGATACCGTTGAGGCAAACATCGCATTGGGCTTCCGCGACGACGAGCGCGATTATGCGGTTGCGGCACATATGCTCAAATCGCTCAAGATCGATTCAGTACAGTTGATGACCAACAACCCGAAGAAGATCAACCAGCTTACGCAATACGGCATCGAGGTTGCACAGCGCATCCCGCATATCATGGATGCCAACGAACATAACAAGTTCTACCTCGAGACCAAAGCCGCCAAGTCCGGGCATATGATCGACTTCCGCGGAAAGCAGCACCTGCCCGAGCAATCCGACCGTCCTTATATCAAAGGGATGACCGAAGAACAGGCGATCGCAATACAGGAGTAATCACATGGACAAGGTTATCGTCATTACGGGCGCTACTGGCGCCCTTGGAAGTCTTACAGCAAAAACATTCGCCGAGATGGGCGCGTCACTGGCATTATTGGATAACGACCAAACAAAACTGGATTCCCTGGTTAAGGAACTTAATCTCCCCGAAGATAGGCTCTTCACCTCAGTCGTGGACTTACGCGACGGGGGCGCGGTTCAAG
>DNDO01000079.1:0-136 GCA_003484265.1 Anaerolineae bacterium | reverse complement strand
CGCGACGGGGGCGCGGTTCAAGACTCAGCCGAGGCTGTTGCGAACAAATTTGGCAGTGTCCACGCTTTGTTCCATCTCGTCGGCGGCTGGATCGGCGGCAAGACCATCGCTGAATCATCAGTCGAGGATATTGAAT
>DNDO01000093.1 GCA_003484265.1 Anaerolineae bacterium | reverse complement strand
CATCCCTCCCGCCTGAGCAACTTAACGCGGCGCGGATGATGTCCGTAATTTGGGGGACGGTCACAGCAGGATTGCTCGCCTTTATGAATCCCCTTGGCGGATTGTTGCTCGCAGTTCATAGCTTTACGATCAAGTACACGTCACAAGTAATGCTCGACGGCTTCGCGTCTTTGATGAGCACAGCGACTGCATTGTCATATTATTTCTCCAAACGTAAAAGCGGAAAAGCCAAGAATGGATTGCTGGTCTTATCTGCTGTGTTTTTGGGGATGAGCGCGTCATCAAAGTATCTGCATTCAGCAGTTGGCTTTGCGATCCTGATTGACTGGTTCCTTACCGCAAGAGGATCAGGTGAAGTCAAAAAATATCTTCGCAATGCACTTCTTTGGGGACTGCTCGCGATATCGGTCTTCTTTATTTGCAATCCCTTCTATTGGGCGAATCCCATTGAAAGCATCCGGACAACCTACGAAGCAGTGACTGCCACCACGACAAACCCCAACGTGGAGAATGCAGGTTATCCGGTTTGGCAGCAATTGATGCATTTATCCATGTCTGTGCCGCTGAGTTGGAGTGAAGATGCATTTATATTGCATATGGATGGACTGATATTTATTTTTGCGATGTTGGGAATCGCAAGTACGTGGAAGAAAGACAGATTCATCGCCATCTGGCTTTTTGTTGACCTATTCCTCCTGCTCATCTGGCGAACAAAATGGGCGCAATATATTCTCGTCGCAACTGTCCCCCTTTCATTCCTCGCGGCGGAGGGAGTCAAGACGTGGGTCTTGGAAATAGCTGATTGGTGGCGAGGCAGGCATCAGCGCAGGAAAGAAACGGCGAAGCCATCCCGTGGAGAATCGGTTCGCGCCATTCCCTGGCTTATTCCGGGCCTGATCGCATTTGCGTTGTTAACTCTGGTTCCACTAGTCTTCCAATTCGGCATCTCGCTGACAGACTTCAACGTCACATCCCTGCGAGATGGATTCGACGGCGGCATCTGGCGTGCGATTTGGGGCGGACTGACAGGGGAAACCCCCGCCACTGAAGTTGATATTTTTTCACGCCCCAACAAAGTAAATTACACAGGGCTGGAAACCTACCCGGTCGTATTCAATTTCATTACGGGTTCCTTCACAACGTGGAATATCCTTTTCTTCAACATAATGTGGACGGTGCTTTCGGTTGTATTGCAAGGCGCGCTTGGGCTGGGTGCTGCATTATTGCTTTGGCAGAAAGGCGCGCGGCTCGGAAAATTCTGGCAGGCGATATTTATCCTTCCCTGGGCGATTCCCGAAATGCTTGGCGCGTTGATGTGGCTGAACGTTTTCAACCCGGGGACAGGATGGCTGGCGCTGGCGGTAAAGGATTATGGAGAAAATATTCCCTTTGGATTTTTCAACAAATGGGAAAATTCTCCGGATCTATGGCTGGTCATTTTTCTGCTCGCCGCCATGTGGTACGGATTCCCCTTCATGATGCTTGCATCGAGCGTCGGCTTGAAAAACATCCCGCTGGAAGTGTTCGATGCCGCCGCCATGGACGGAGCCACTCCCATACAAATTTTTCGCTATGTGACATGGCCTCTGTTACTGCCCCTGCTCATCCCCGCCGTGATGGTGCGCGGCATCTTTTCATTCAACCAATTCTATTTGTTCCAAACGTTTTACTTCAGCGATTCGACCCTTGCCACGTTATCGTATAACATCTTCAACCCCACCGGCGGATTCGGCGCGCAGGGACAATTCGCCGTATCGGCAGCGATCAACATCATCACCGTGATCGTCTTGTTGATCCTCGTCCTGATATTCAATCGATTGAGCAAAGCTGGCGAGGGAGTGACGTATGCGTAATATATCCCTCGTCCGCCAGATCGCTACGCAAACCGCGCTTCTCATCATTGGATTATTCGTTGCCATCCCGATCTGGGGAATGGCGCGTCTCGCATTCGACGGGTCATTGCGCAGCCGCCCCACCGAGTTCCGTTTCTTCCCCAAGGAATGGTCATTCGAACCATTCCTGCAGGTATTGGATAAGCCCTATCAGTCGGTGGACTTCCTGGTTCTCCTCAAAAACAGTATGATGGTATCCATTGGCGCGGCGCTGATCGCCATTGCATTGGGATTGAGTCTCGCGTATGCCTTTGCGCGCTTCCGCTTTCCGGGGCGTAAAACTGGGTTGTTTGCCTTGTTGCTAACAGCCGTTCTTCCGCCAGTTGCATTCATGACGCCCTTATATATCATCCTCGGCTTGTTGCAAATCCGTACAACTCTCGCCGCATTAGTGATCGTTTATTCCGCATTCGCCATGCCGTTCTGCATCTGGAATATGCGCGCGGTCTTCCAAGCCATACCCAAAGAGATCGAAGAGGCGGCTTTCCTGGACGGCGCGGGAGACTTCAAAACTTTTCTCTTCATCACATTGCCTCTTGCGCTTCCATCTGTAGCTGTCACTGGGTTGATCGCGTTCCTGATGGCTTATTCAGAATTCGCCCTGGGCTGGCTGTTTGTAGACAAAGCCGACAATGTGACTATAGCAATGGCGATCTATGCCATGACACAATCGGGCGGCGCACAACCGTGGAGCTATCTGGGTTCGCTCGCCATCATCATGTCCATCCCTATCATCATCGTATTCATCATCCTGCAACGGACTTTGATCGAGCGAATGATGTTCGGCTCGATCGACGGATGAAGTTTCCAAATTGAAGTAGAATCAAGACACAGGACAAGATAACTTCTTGTCCTGATTTAATCCAAGACCGAGGTACTGAATGACCATCACCACACCAGACTGGGTACAAGACGCGATCTTCTATCAAATTTTCCCCGACCGTTTCGCTCGCAGCGCGCACAACCCCAACAACGGACTACCCTTCGAATCATGGGACTCACCCCCCACCACATTCGGATTCAAGGGTGGCGACCTTTACGGAGTCGCCGAACGCCTGGACTATCTCAAGGATCTGGGGATCACGGCTCTTTATCTTAACCCGATATTTGCGTCTGCTTCGAACCACCGTTACCACACCTTCGACTACTTCAACGTAGACCCGCTCCTTGGCGGCAACGAGGCTTTTCGTTTCCTGCTGGATAACGCGCACAAGAAAGACATCCGCATTGTTTTAGACGGTGTTTTCAACCACGCCTCGCGCGGATTCTGGCAATTCCATCATGTGCTCGAAAACGGACTCAGCTCCCCGTACAAAGACTGGTTCTATTTCGATAATGAACGATTGACCGGGAAAAAACATTGGGGGGCATACCCATCCCCGCAGGAACAAAAGCAACTGGCACACGAAGACAGTCTCACTTCCATCGGTTACCGTGGCTGGTGGAATTTGCCCGCCCTGCCGAAGTTAAACGTAAATACACCCGCTGTCCGTGAGTTTCTGTTCGATGTTGCCGAACACTGGGTCAAGTTTGGCATAGACGGCTGGCGTCTTGATGTCGCCGCTGAAATTGACGATGATGCCTTCTGGCAGGAATTCCGCAATCGCGTTCGCGCAGTCAACCCGGAAGCGTACATCGTCGGCGAGATCTGGCATGAGTCACAGCGCTGGCTGCAAGGCGATCAGTTCGATGCAGTGATGAACTACCTCGTCACCGCCGCAGTGATCAGTTTCACAGCAGGCGAACGCTTGAATCTGGAAGTGGTCAAACAGGCGGGTGGCTTGAACGGTCGTGTCAACCCGCACATCGGCGCCATTGGTTTCGCCAACGAGATCGACCGGCTGCTTAGCTTGTACAAACCAGATATCAACTATGCACAGCTCAACCTCTTGGACAGTCACGACATGCCCCGCTTCCTCACTATTGCAAATGGAGACAATGCCTCGCTCCAACTGGCATGGCTATTCATGTTCACTTACCTCGGCGCTCCCTGCATTTATTACGGGGATGAGATCGGAATTGACGGTGGGCACGACCCCGATTGCCGCAAGTCATTCCCTTGGGATGAAAAAAAATGGGATAAAAATCTGCTGAACTACGCAAAAGAAGTTATCGCCTTGCGCAGGAAGAATCCTGCATTGCGGCGCGGTTCTTACAAACGTCTATGGTCCGAGAATGGAGTTTATGCCTTTTCCCGTTCGTTCGAGGGGAAAACATTTGTCGTGGCTATCAATTCGTCAGAATCGCCTCAGCAGATCCACGTTACGAATGATGCGAAGAAAATGCCAAAGCCCATATTTGGCGAAGTATCCGAAATGTCCATCATAAATGGCCGGCTCAATTTCAAGATCCCGCCAAGAAGCGGAGCAGTGTTGAAGTAAGAGTTCAAGGTACTGTCACCAGTGAGGTGACAGTACCTTGAACTCTT
>DNDO01000053.1:1229-4606 GCA_003484265.1 Anaerolineae bacterium | reverse complement strand
CACCAATCCATTGCAGCTCCACGCCGCTCGATCGTGCCTGATTGGAAAACCCTTCCGTAAATTGAGCAAATAGATTTTTGATCTTATAACGGGCCTGAAAGTCTGGAAGGGGCTTGGCTTCCTGTTTCTCGTTCAGGTCGTCATCTGAGCGCGTGAGTTCCTGCATTTGCTGGGAAATTTTATCTTCGCGCTGCTGTAACTTTTCGATTTCAGGCATGCCTATGCTGGCAAGATACTCTGCAAGGTTGTGCTCACTCATAAATTGACCCAACTGTCTACGAATGAGGCCGGTCATTTTATTTATCCAGGAAAACTCAAAAGTTGACGGGCTCGTCAGGTGCGGGGTCACGCGGGATGTGGCTTTGTAGACGATCTGTTTGATCGCTTCCTCATCGTACGGGTATGGAGTCTCGGCGGACGGCTTTGGATTATCGCCGCGGAATATACTGAACATCAAGCGCACATCCGTGGCTTTAATCGGGATACCGTCCCGGCTTCTGCTATCAACTGCTTTTGACCGATCATCCTGGTCCCTTAAGTTTATATAATGGTCGCGTATATCGATCGCCTGACGAAACCGTTCGAAGCCTTCCAGCGATTCTTTGCCGCCCGGCTTATTACCCGTCGGACCGATCACGTGGGGCGTGCCGTCTGCCCGTTCAAAGAGTGCGACGGAATCGAGTTCCACCATTACTTTGCCGGGACCGCCTATCAAATACGCCGAGGATGCTGAGTGCTCATCCGCAATATCGCCATGTCTGATGCGAATTGTTTCATCGCTCCCAGTTAATGCAACTGCATTGACGAACCGCCGCGCCACGCTGACATCATCCAATTCGAATACATCCGCGAGATACATCGCGGCGGACTGGATGGCAATAAAGAATGGCGCTAGAAATACCGGTAAATATTGGACGATCCTGGGGTCGGTATACACCACCCTCAGAAAGGATAAAAATTCATTTATTGCGGTACCGAATTCTGTTGGAGAACTGCCCGTATTTAACATTGAGACGAATATAGTACCGATTCGGCTTGTCCATAATGATAAGGGATAGTAAACGATGCTGATGAGAAAACCGCTTAATAAGAAAAGAATCGTAAGATATATCGACCGTCTCGCAGCTTTTTCCGGGCGGAGATCGAATATGCTATTTAAGATGGTATCGATCAAGCGGGCTGAGAGTTCGCGAAAAAGCCTTTGTTCGCGTTGCAGTGCAGTTTCGTGAGGCAGAGTCATTCCTCCACCTCGATCCAGCGCAGGATATCCTCAAGTGTCTGTTGTTCATTGTCCATGTCCTTGCGCAGTTGGTCGTCATTGATGATTATCGTACGCGTGCGCATGAGCAAAGCCTTGAGCGTTTCCTTAACGCCGACGGGTTTCCTTCGGACAAGGTCACTGCTCAACCGATCCGCGTATTGGCGGAGCGCTTTTTCCTGCCCGGCAGACTTGACAATATTTTGCCTGCGTTCTATCTGCTTCGCCTCAGTGGATGCGTTTTTGTGCCACGATCCAGACCATTTTTTAATGATCTCTTCTTCAATTTCGGATTTGAAGCGCAAGTTATTAATATCCACCGAAAGCACCGTGATACCTCTTCTTTTGAGGAGGTCGTATTCAGGACTGACGAGCATACCATTTCTGCGTGTGCCATGATCATCAATGACCACAACCTCAGGGTTTTTGAGTCGCGCACCAACCATATCGTTTATGACCTGCAATGCTGTTGCAGATTTATATTCACTTTTTGCAGGTGTTTCCGATTGAATATAGGTCATCGTTCCAGGGATGTTTGATTGTTCATTTTTTGGCGCGCCTTCAAGCCATCGAATTGCATTATTAAGGAACACATTAACTTCGCGAAGTAATTGAGCGAGTCTGTTTTGCATCGCAGATTGATTTGTCGTGATTTGGACGGGTTGGCTAAGAGGGTCTATTTCCTCATCAGTGGGCTGCGGGACGGGAGCAGGTGAGGGGGGAATCTCTTTGTCAGGTTTGAACAATTCGTCGAGTGTGAATTTGGATGCATATTCGCGCCAGACGTCCACAGCGAGAGATGCGGGAAGTTCATTCCAGGCAACACGTCTGCGGGTCATCTCAGAGAGTATATTTGGGTTAACCCCTTCTCCAAGGATCGCTTTTCGAATGGACTCTTTATCCTTCTCTTCGTTTTCTCTTGCTCTCCGCGTGATGCCGGTTCGATAACCAAACCTTGAGCCGGGTTCGCCTTCCCTGGGGAAGCCTGTATCCACCCTGAAAGTTATAGTAATGGTGGGGATGATCTCGATCCCATCGCGTGTTAATGCGCTGACCATCTTCCTTCGTTCCTGCTCGTGCTCATACCCATCAGAGATTTCGTCTTCATCATCAGCGAAGGGGTCGTCACTTTCTTTCAGCCCAAGGGTTTGTGTCTGGATGTGGAGGTCGACTGTACCGGCTATATATTCCCCGTTATCTATGAAGTGAACTCCAGGTCCCAATGTCTGTTTGATCTTTACAGCTGTCCGTGTGACTGCTGCGCTGGCGGAATCCAACCATATGACGCCGGGTCCTTTTTTCAATCGTTCGCCGGAGTGTTCTTTTATCTCTCCGTTTTCAATGAACAAAGCAGGACCGTGACCCCCGAATAGATCGGTGAGCAGGCGGCTGAAAACTTTCTGGCGGTCCTGCAGGGTGTGAACAGGCAGGACGAACTGGGCAAAAAATGCCATCCATAGCAGGAGTAGGACCGGGAAGATACATGCCAGGTCAAAAATAATGTCGAATAAGCTGGCTAAAATCCCGCCCATGCGCGAGATCTGCCATCCATACGTGACAAGCAGGATCGTCAGCCATGAAAAAATATAAAACCAGGGTTTTCGATAGAAGGGGATGTCTTCCATGTGGCTTGATTGTATAACAAAAACCTTCAAATCGCCAACAACAGCACGGTACAATGCATGAAATGATACGCGTTGAATTTCACTGCCATACGATCATTTCAGACGATTCACTGACGCTTCCGCTCGATTTGGTGGAGGTTTGTCGCCGCAAAGGGATTGATCGAGTCGTTGTCACGGATCACAATAGGATCGCAGGCGCGCAGGCGGCTAAAAAATTGGACCCGGAATTGGTGATCGTCGGTGAGGAGATTTTAACCACTCGAGGAGAGATCCTTGCCGCTTATGTAACCGAGGAAGTGCCGCCCTATTTATCACCGCGAGAGACGATTAAACGTTTGAGGGATCAAGGCGCGTTCATCAGTGTATCGCATCCGTTTGACAGGATGCGAAAAGGTGGATGGATGGAGGATGACCTGCTCGAAATTATTTCAGATGTGGATGCAATTGAGGTTTATAACTCGCGTTGCATGAATCCAAAGTTTAATTGGGATGCG
>DNDO01000053.1:0-975 GCA_003484265.1 Anaerolineae bacterium | reverse complement strand
GCTTTTGTTGGAGCAATTTGAGGGTCCGGATGAATTGCGGAACGTCATCAGACGAGGCATCCCACAGTTGAAATGGTCCCCGCCCTGGGTGCATCTCACATCCCGATATGCGTCGGTGTATAAAAAGGTACGGAAGGGTTGACATGAAAAAACAGGCGTGATAACCTTGCGGGCGTCGTGCCTGGGGCGTGGCGCTGAGGCGCCGCGAACAGGCATAAATTTTTATAAGCAGGAGAATTAAAGATGGCAGATCGTATTGTCGGAACCGTGAAGTGGTTCAACGCCACCAAGGGCTATGGTTTCATTGGACGCGAGGAAGGCGAGGATGTGTTCGTTCATTTCAGCGCGATTCAGTCCGATGGATACCGCAAGTTGGTCGCCGAGCAGAAAGTGGAGTTTTCCGTTGAGGATGGCCCCAAAGGTTTGCAAGCCGCCAATGTTGTGCCCGTATCGTAAGACGCAGCCTGTGGCTTAAGTTTTGCGAAATGGACAGAGCCGCCGTGAGGCGGCTCTTTTTTATTCGTATGTATAAAACCCTCTCCTTGTTTTCCTCCCTAAATAACCCGCATCCACCATCTTGCGGAGCAGCGGCGCGGGGCGGTACTTGTCTTCGCCGAGGTCGCGCTGTAACACCTCCATGATGAACAGAACCACGTCCAGCCCGATCAGGTCTGCGAGCGTGAGCGGTCCCATAGGGTGGTTCATTCCGAGCTTCATCACCGCGTCAATGGCTTCGGGCGTGCCGACTCCCTCCTGCAGGGCAAAGATCGCTTCGTTGATCATCGGGCACAAAATACGATTGGATATGAACCCCGGCGAGTCGTTCGCTTCCCACGCTTCCTTGCCCATGACCTTGCACAACTTGAGTGTGGTGGCGAGCGTCTCTTCGGATGTGGCGAGTCCCTTGATGACTTCGACCAGCTTCATCAACGGCACGGGATTCATGAAGTGCATCCCGATCACTCTATCGGGACG
>DNDO01000096.1:2120-11648 GCA_003484265.1 Anaerolineae bacterium | reverse complement strand
AGTTGCTCAGGCGGGAGGGATGACGCCGGTTGTGCAGTGATGGGAACGTCTGCGACGAGAGGTTCTTCGGGTAATCCAAGAATACTTAATCCGAACATGATCTTGGCAAGCTGGGGATGCTCGGGACGATAGTTCGATTCCAGAAAGCCGGACCAATCTGATGTTCGAATGTGATGCGCGAATTCCTGTCCGGCGCGCAGGTAATCGTCTTCATCGTAGTCAATCCCAAGCGTATCCGCTGCGTGGGAGCGCAATCCGAACGCAACTGTGATCACGAGTAGGAAAAAAAGATAATATGAGATCGTTCGGGCAGATTTTGTCATGGGCTGATATTATAAGCGTGGGTTAGGCAGGTATAATTTAACTATGGAAGTTGACCCCAACAGTCTCGACCCTGAATTAAGAACCGCGAAATTCCTATCTCTGGCATCCGCTTCGCTGGGTTTGATGAGTTTATGCCTTGCCATTATTCCAGTCTGCGGCGGGGTTGTAAGTTTGTTGGGCATTGTGTTCGGGTTGTTCAGTTTGAAAGCTGATAATAGTAATACTGCGAAGGCCGGTGTGATCATTTCAGGATTGGGTCTTTTGGTGACGATTGTGTATTCGTTGTTCCTTGCTTTTTTTCAGCAATAGAGGTGATGAATTTTTATTCTTATTTAAGTTGAAAGATATACGCCTGATAGGGAGGTAGATTGGGTACGGGTTTGAAATTCTCGAACATTCCACCTTCGATCGTTACTATTTCGGCTGAGGTCGAGTCTAATAAGGATTGCAGCGTTAGTGTACCGTCGGGGATGGAAGCATCGGTCAGGCTTAATGCGTAATCGGAAATAGGATCGCCTTTGAGATTGATAAGAACCAGTAAGATTTCATCCTCGTTACTTCGCAGGATCGCATACACACCTGAATTTCCCGTTTCAAGAATTGAGATGTTCCCTGTCCGCAGAGAGGCATGTTCCGCGCGGAGGTTTGTTAGTGCGCGATAAAGGTTCAACAGGGAGTCAGGGTCTTCGTTTTGTTTGGACACATTGACCTGCGCGTAATTCGCATCCAATGCGCGCCAGGGTGTGCCGGTGGTGAACCCGCCGTTTGCGTCTGCGTTCCACTGCATGGGGAGGCGGATATCTTCGTCAGGTTTTTTGCCCTGCATGCCGATCTCTTCACCGTAATATATGAACGGCGTTCCTGGCGAGGTTAGTAGCATGACTGCCGCTAGTTTTGCTTTTTCTTCACTGCCGTTCAATACGCTCATGACCCTGTTCTGGTCGTGGTTGGTAAGGAACGTCCCATAATCTCCGCTTGTATTGTCTTCGAGCGTGAACTTCCATGCGCTTAAGATGCCGGTGTTCGATTCGCCATTGACGCTGTTCATAAATCCGCTGGCAAGTTCGAAGTTGAAGATGTGATCCAGCTGTTCGGTATAAGTTGTCCCGATAAATGCGCCTCCGCCAAACACTTCGCCTATCGCGTAGGCATTTGGATTGCTGTTTTTATAAAATGTGTAAAAACCTTTGAACCATTCGTGAGTCGAATCCGTGTTTTCGAGTTTCGTGCCTTCTTCGATCAGATGTTTTGCGGCATCGATCCGAAAGCCGTCCACTCCGATGTCTTCAAGCCAAAAGCGCGTCACCTCGTTCATTTGGGTCGTCACCTCGGGATTTCGGTAATTCAGGTCTGGCATTCCGCCCCAGAAAAATCCGAAATAGTATCCGTTGTTTCCCGTGTGCCACTGATTCCCCTCACTCGTTTCAGACCAAACATACCATTCCCTATACTTTGAGTTCGGATCATTGTTCGCATCCACGAAAAACGGATGCCGGCTGGATGTGTGGTTGAGGACAAGGTCGATGATGATCTTGATATCTCTCCTATGTGCCTCCGCGAGAAGATTTTTGAATTCGTCCATGCTTCCATATTCGTGGTTTACACCATAATAATTTAGAACGTCATACCCATGATACGAAGGTGACGGATGAATGGGCATCAACCAGATCGCGTTGATACCGAGTCCTTCGATATGGTCCAGTTTTTGGGTAATACCGTTGAAGTCACCGATTCCGTCTCCATCGGAATCGTTGAAGGAGCGGACGAAAATCTCGTAGAAGACCGCTTCGTTCCACCATTTGGCTGATCCTGTTTCAGCGGCAGAATTCGCTGTTGGAACAGAATCAGGCGAAGGCATGATCTGAGACGGGGATGATGGAACGCATCCAATAATTATGGATGTCATTAAGAATAAAACAATGAGTTTTTTCATATTCTAAAAAAATGGGCGGTCAATCTGACCGCCCAAAGGAATCTATCCTTTGACAGCTCCGGTGACCAATCCGCCTGTGATGTATTTTTGAAGGGCGATATACGTGATTGCCACGGGCAATGCGACGATGATCGCCATGGCGGCAAAACGATTCCAAGGAATGGCGTTCGCGTATTGGCCCGTCATATTGTATAGGGTCATTGCGAGCGTGTAACTTTCCGGTTTGCTGAGGAAGAGCCATGAGAGGGCGAACTCCTGCCAATGCCCGATGAAGCCAAGGAAAAATGTTACGGCAAGTTGCGGGATGGCGAGCGGGAGGACGATCAGGAAAAATGTTTGGTTGGGGTTCGCGCCGTCGATGGCGGCGGCTTCTTCAAGTTCAAGGGGGATTGTATCGAGATAGCCCTTGAGATTCCAGACAGCGAAGGGGAGCGCGCCTGCGACCAGTGCAATGCCAACTCCAAGCAGGGAGTCGCGAAGGTTGAAGACCACTTTCCCGGTGACGCCTTCGGCACAACTCATCAATGGATAGAGGGCGGTTATCTCATTGCCACACTCCAATATACGGAATTGGTTCATCAAAAGATAAAGCGGCGTCGCCAAGCCGACGGCGGGCATAAGTAATGGGATGAATACCAATATCATCAATACCTGCCGCATTTTGAATTTGAAGCGTGAAAAGGCGTAGGCGGCTGTGACCGCCACGAACAACGCCACCACACCCACGCCTGCGGAGAGAAGGAAACTGTTGGTTAATAATTTGGAGAAAGTAACCGGGTTGGCTGTCGGGCGGTCCAAGACCTGTTGGTAGGCGGTCAGTGAAATTTCTTTAGGGATCAGTTCCAATGACGAGGGGCGGGTGGTCTTTGAACTGAACGAAAGCGTTACGATGTACATGATTGGGAACAACACCTCGATGGCGATGATCAGCGTGATGACCTGTAATAGAATCTGCCGCCAAAGAGGCACGTCGCGACCACCAACTTCCCTGGATGTATTCATATTCAAGAGGCGGACGAATATATTCTTGCTCGGGGTTTGTGTTACTGTGGACATAGTATCATGCCTCCGTGTAGCTTTCGGTTGCGCGTGTGATCCGATTGGTAATGAGGAATACTATCAGCGCAACGATAAAGATGAATACTGAAAATGCCGCCGCCGCGCCAAAGAGACGCAGATTGCGGACGAGGTCATATGCGAATGTCACCATGATCTCGGTACTGCGGGCTGGACCTCCGCCCGTCATAAAGAATACAAAGGCAAACAGGTTGAATGAAAGCGTGAAGCCGTAGACCGCAGCGGGGATCATGGCGGGACGGATAAGAGGCACCGTAATCCTCCAGAACTGCTGGGAGCCTGTGGCGCCGTCTATGGATGCGGCTTCGTAGAGGTCGCTGGGAATGCTTTGCAGGGCGCCCGTTGCGACAACCGTCATAAAGGGCCAGCCCAGCCAGAAGTTTGCGACCATCATGGCGTAATAAGCAAGCGTGAGCGCCCCGGTCGGTAGGAGCCATTCGATGGGCGGCGTAAAATCTGTGAGCCAGCGGATGCGTACCGGATCGGCAGAGCCAAGAAATTGAGCGGCGGCGGTCAGGAACTGGTTCATCGCGCCGTAGTTTTCGTCAAATATGTTGCGCCATACGGTGGCGACAACGATCGGGGGAACGACGACAGGCAGGATAAAAATTGCCCGATAAATTTTCTTGAACCATAAGCCCTGCGTGTTCAACAGGACGGCAATGACCACACCGGCAGGGACGTGAAGTAAAACATTCGTCAGCGCCCACCAAAAGTTGAATACAAGGACTCGAAGGAAGTCGAAGTTTTGAACCGGCAGGCTGCCGGTCAATATATCGACGTAATTCTGAAAGCCAATGAAATTTAGTTCCGGCGAAGCGAGCCCAAACCTGAGGTCCTTGGTCTGGAAATCAGTAAAAGAAACGATCAATTGATAGATCAATGGGTAAAAGACGATGACAGCCATCACAGCAAACGCTGGGAGCAGATAGAGGTATGGCAGAATTGCCTTCCGGAAATCTGTATTTTTCTTTCTGGTCTTTTTCGCAATTGCAGTGGCCATGGGGCGCCTCCGTATGTGGATGGTGTGGATCGCTCTCGCTAAATTATAGACTTAAAATGACAAAGGTGAACAGGGAAGCCCCTGTTCACCTTTGTCAACGTGCTAGTTATAGATGAGAGGTCTCATCGCTTACATTGGAACAGAATTACTGGTTGGCTGTTTCAGTGCCGGTCTTGACCCAGTCAGCGGCGGGTACGCCGGCTTCGAAGACCTGGTCAGTACCGCAGAAGTTGGACCAGTATTTGCCCAATTCAGCAACCTGCGGGCGGATGGTGGAGCCGGTGTTGAAAGCGTCCACCAGACCCTGGATAAGCGGGTCGGTGATGCTGACGTCCGTGCGGACCGGTACGTGACCAGCCTCGTTCATCATCACAACCTGGGAGTTGGCGTTGGTCAGATATAGTGCAACTTCGAGTGCGGCTTCCTGGTTGGTGCCGTTGGGGTTGAAGTAGAACCCGTCAACGCCAAGCATCGGAGCTGCGGGTCCAGCAGGACCGGCGGGAAGCGCGGCTACTGCCAGGTTATCGCCGAGCGCTTTGCGGTAATCGCCCATCGCCCAGTTACCGTTGGTGATGGCTGCAGCCTTACCTTCAGTGAAAGGAGCGAGACCGTCGCCGTCATTACGTGCCCAGCCGTTGGCAACAGAGATCTGATACAGATCGTTCAGGTAGACCATTGCGTCGGTAACGCCGGTGCCCTGATCGGCAATAACGGTCCAGTTGTCATCGAAGATGCTGCCGCCAAAGGCGCTGAAGTAGCCGTAGTGGTGGTAACAGCCAAAGCTGAACGCAACTTCCGTGCCGCCTTCCATGAGAGCCTTGAGCTCATCAGTGGTGGCTGGAGGCGTCGGGAGGAGGGATTTGTTGTACCATAACGCAACAGCCTTCAAGGATTCAGGGATACCATAAAGTTTGCCGTCGAGGGACATGCCATCGATACCCAACTGGCTGACGCCGTCGAGTTTGCCTGCGGCGAGATCGGTAATGTCTGCGATCAGGCTCGCGCGGGCGTCATTGCCAAGGTCGTCGTTCGGGGCAATGAACATATCGGGTCCGCCGCCTGCAGCAACATCTGTGCGATACTTGTTGAAGATGTCATTGAAGGGGACCTGCAAGACGTTGATTGTATAGCCGGGCATGTCGGTCTTCGCTTGTTCGAGCAATGCAGTAAGAGCGACTTCCTCGGCAGAGCCGGTTCCATAAGCGTGCCAGAAGGTGACTTCCTTGGGCTCCATGGCGGGTTCTTCGGGTGCAGGTGCAGCCGGTTCTTCAGGCGCAGGTGCAGCAGGTTCTTCCGTTGCGGGAACTTCTGTTGCTGCACCGCCGCATGCGGCGAGTACGAAGGCTGAGATCAGCAAAAGGCTGAACAGCAGATTGATTTTGGTTTTCATTTACTTCTTCTCCTTAATGATATTTTGATTGACGATATTGATTGACATTAAACTGATCCTACTGATACGTATATCACCTCCTTTTCAACTGGTTTGATTCACTTCCAATGCTTCAACCTTGGCTGATGCATCAGAAAAGGAATTTTTATTTTCAGCGGCGATGTGAATTGCAACATTGATCGCCTGTACGGTTGCACCGATCAGCAGGGAGCGGCGTCCCAGCATTCCCGTTGTGATATGAACGCTTTGTTCGGAGGCGCGCATCGCGCGTTCGCGCACTGCCTGGCGGATGGGGGCGGTAAGGGTGTCTCCTGCCTGCGCCACACCGCCGCCGATAATGACAACGCTGGGGTTGAATAGATTGATCAACCCTGCGATCGCAATGCCGATCGACTCGCCTGCGCGCCTAAGAATTTCCTGCGCATGGAGGTCGCCGCGCCGCGCCGCTTCAGCTACGTCCAGAGCGGTGATATTTTCTGTTGGTAAATCTGAAAGCAATGTCCTTTTCCCCGATCTTGCAAGCGATTGTCCTTGCCGTGCGATGGCATGGCCGCCGGCAAATGCTTCAAGGCACCCGTGATTGCCGCAATTACAAAGCGGACCGTTTTCATCTATTGTCAGGTGCCCGATCTCGCCTGCGGCGCCTGTCGTTCCGCCATAAATTTGTTGATTGAGGATTAGTCCCGCTCCAACACCGCTCCCCACTTTAATATAGGCAATATTTTTCTCGCCGCGTCCTGCGCCGTATGCCCACTCGCCCAACGCGCCAAGTTCGGCATCGTTATTTAGCGTGACGGGACAGCCCCACTTTTTTTCCAGCGTTTCACGGATGGGGAAGTGATCCCAGCCTGGCATGATCGGAGGCGCAATCACCATGCCTGCCTCCGTTATGACAGGACCCGGCACGCCGACGCCGACAGCGGTCAGGTCTGAAAAGGATATATTAAGCTCCGACATCATAATTTGCAGGTTTCGGTCAACCTCTTCAATGCAAATTTTGGGGCCATTCTTTATATCGAAAGGGAATTCTGATTCTTGAAGAATTTTGGCAGTGAAATCTGCCAGCGCGATACTCGTATGCGTAGCCCCCATATCAATTGCGCCTACTATCCCGCGGTTTGGGTTGATCTCGAGCACGATCGGCGGACGCCCGCTCGGGGCTGAGCGGCTTTCAGCTTCCTGAACCACTTCACTTTCGAGAAGGTCGTTCACGATCAAGCTGACAGCGGCGCGTGTTAACCCCATTTGGTCTGCCAATTCTGTGCGGGACAAGCCAACACCAGAAAAACGGATCAGGTCAAGAGTTGCGTGTTTGTTAAAACTCTTTACATTATATCCAGCAGGTAGCCAAAAAAATGTGCTCAAAGTAACCTTTTCAGAAATTTACTAGGACGGATATTAGCACACCACCTGTATATTTTCAAGTGTTTTAACAAATTGAATTGTCAATGAGCCAGTTGCCTGCCTGAGAATGATTATTAATACAGAAAATAGGCGCCTGCCAATGGGCAGACGCCTATTATTATTTACACTATTGAATTATCGAATGGCTTCTTCAGTCGCGGCATCGAAGATGTGGATGGAGTCCATATCCATTGCGACAGCGGCTTGTTGACCAAGACGCAGTTTTGAGCGGGGGTCGACGCGGGCGACGAAGGTGTTTTTTCCGCTGACGAGATAGAGGAATATTTCGTTGCCCATCAACTCGGTAACGTCCACCTTGACGTTAACCCGTTCGACATCGACGTTCGGCGGGATGAAGTCCGCGTCGTGGATGTTCTCGGGGCGAATCCCGAAGATGATCTCTTTACCGGCGTGCGCTTCGTAGGGCTTGGCAAATTTTTCAGGGATGACAACGGTAAAGTCGCCGGTATCCACCATCAATTTGTTTCCCTCCCTGCGGAGTTTTCCGGGGAAGAAGTTCATGGATGGGGAGCCGATGAAGCCCGCAACGAAAAGATTGTTCGGGCGGTCGTATAGGATTTGCGGCGTATCGAGCTGCTGGAGGATGCCCTTGTTGATGACGGCGATACGGGTCGCCATCGTCATGGCTTCGATCTGGTCGTGTGTCACATAGATAAATGTGGTCTGCAGACGCTGGTGCAATTTGCTGATCTCGGCACGCATTGCCACACGCAGTTTTGCATCGAGGTTGGAAAGCGGCTCATCGAACAGAAATACTTTGGGTTCGCGCACGATGGCGCGTCCCACCGCCACACGCTGGCGCTGACCACCGGAAAGCTGGCGGGGTTTGCGCTGGAGCAGGTCGTGAATGCCGAGAATGTCGGCGGCTTCATCCACGCGGCGCTTGATCTCGTCTTTTGGCGTTTTTCGGAGTTTCAATCCGAATGCCATGTTGTCGTAAACAGATAAATGGGGATAGAGCGCGTAGGATTGGAAGACCATGGCAATGTCACGGTCTTTCGGCGCTACGTCGTTTACTACCCGGTCACCGATCAGAATTTCGCCTTCAGAAATTTCCTCCAACCCTGCGAGACTGCGCAATGCTGTGGTCTTGCCGCATCCCGACGGACCCACCAGCACAAGGAATTCCTTGTCTTCCACCCGGATGTCCAGATTGTTGACTGCGACAACATCGCCGTACCTTTTGTACACGTTCTTGAATGTTACACTTGCCATTGGTCTTACCTCCATTTCGTGGGAATATAGTGGTGAAATTATACTCCCATTCAACGGAAACTTTTATAAGGTGTCATTTTATGAGGGGGTGATACCTTCCCAGCCGCAGTGAACGCCCAGCTTATGGATAAAATCTAATAAAACTCTGCGGTCTTATTGGCTAAACCACTTAATTAGCCGTCTCTGCGATTTTTCGGATGAAAACCCGCCGCGGACTCAGCCGGAGGCTGATTCTGCACGATGATGGGCCGGAGTGACTTTGTCCGATTCACCATCCAGACTCCGACGAGGATCGTTATTCCGCCCAGGATCGTCGCGGGCAGTAAGCGCTCATCCAATATGACAGCCGCCACGATGACGGTGATGATCGGTTCGATGTAGAGGAATGCGCCGGTTTGGGCGACGGGCAATGCCTGGAGGGCGTCGTACCAAAAGATGTAGGCGATGCCCGAACAAAATATGCCGAGAAATGCAATGGCAAGCCAGCCGTTGAGCGGGATCTCGCGGATCGGATCTAAGTTTGGCGTTGCGAAAAATAAAATGGACGAGAACAGCCAGCCGAAGGTCATGATGTAAAACATCATGTGCGTGGCGCGGTGACGTTTCAAGCCCGGGCGTGACAGCGCCGAAAAGACCGCCCAGTTGAGGGCGCTGATCAAAACCAGAACGTCGCCTGTGGTGCCAAGCTGACCGTTCGCCAGCGTGGACAGATTCCCTTTTGTGACGACCAGCAGTACGCCGAAGGTTGCAAGTGCGATGCCCAGAACCTGCTCCCAACGCAGACCTTCCTTTAAGACGACCAGCCCCAACAACGCCATGAAAATGGGACTGCTGGCGACGATCCAGCCGGTGGTGGTGGCTTGCGCGGTGACCAAACCCGTGGACTGAAGCCACTGGTGAAAGGTGATGCCCAGAAAGCCGAGCAGTGCGAAATAGCCCCAGTCCTTACCCTGCGGAAACGAGAACTGCCCGCGCAGTTTTACCGCCAGCCCGAGAATGACCACGCCCATCGCAAACCTCAGCCAAACGACCGTGATCGGTGCGGCAAATTGTAGAGCGACCTTGGTAGCGACAAAAGATGCGCCCCAAACGGTGACGGAGAATAGGGCTTTTAGGATGGCGCTGCGTTGGGTGTTTTGCATATGTCCCCGAGTTTATCAT
>DNDO01000096.1:476-1923 GCA_003484265.1 Anaerolineae bacterium | reverse complement strand
GTCCCCGAGTTTATCATTTTATTGTGGCGACGATATTTATGTAACACTGTGTATAAAGATAATGTGAGTGTGAACTGTAGAGAGGCAGGAAGTCAACAGCCCAACCAATTCAGGTCAACATATTACTACTGGCAGGCAAAAGAAAATATAATTACTGGAAATACTTAGATTCCTATGATGGTTATCATTATATGAAAAAACAATGTCAAAAATCCAGCAGCAATAAAGATATACCCTCTCGTTTTGTTGATTGAATTTGCGTGCACTATACCTACACTCCAAATATAACTAATAGCAATTGGAGTAACTAGAAGGCTAATTGGGGTTCTATTAATGAATGGAAATAAAACGGCTAATGCAAATAATATGCCAAGAGGAGTTGGGTAGACACGATATATTGCTAATATGAGTCCCGACAATGAAAGCAATGTTGGCTTTAGTGAAAATGCATTCCAATGAGCAATTCTTGCTGATTGGAATGCATTTTCATATGTGTACACTAGTCCCAAATTCCAATGATATCTCCAGTAATTTGGGTTTTCCTGGATAGCTGTTTGCAAAAAAGATTTTGCCTCTAATAAATCTCCTTTTTGTATCAGAAGAATACCTAACATATTCTGAGCTTCTTTTGATGACGGGGCAAGGCCTAGAGCGATATTTGCTTCTTGTTCAGCCATAGCATAATTTTCAAGCGAAAAGAAAATTTTTGACAAGAGTATATGCATCGTTACAGACTTATCATCCACAGCCAAGAAGCTTTGGCACTCATTAAGCGCAAGCTTATACTTTTTTTCTCGGTAATATTTTTTTGCTAAAAACTCATGATTTGAATAATCATCAGACCTAGAGTTGTCAGTTTGGGAATTCATATATATCTCCAATTTAATATTGCGGTGCGAAGATTGGTGTTTTACCGGATTGCGTTACGTATAGAATAAAAGGTGCAAGTGCCAACTCAACTGGACGGAAACTAATTTCAGCACGAACACTTTGATTATAGTAGATATCTTTGGTAGCTAATTTGTTATCTGAACCAATGAGAAGACTTATGCTTGGCAAACCCAGCTTTGAATCCTTTAAGCGCACTGATGTTCCCATAACAGTATTGGTGCTAACGGATGCATTAGCGCCAATATAGTTAATGCTGGGTGGTCCTGACAAAGATGTTCCGACACTATCAAACGAAATACCAGTTCCTCCAAACGATATGTTGCTATGTGAGATTGTTAATGGAGAATTGCTAGTGTAATCAGTAATAAATGTTCCACTCACCATTAATCTTATTCTGATGAAAAAAAGGTCCACTTCTGGTCCATTAAAGTTTTGAAATCGGAGAGCGCAATTGAACCAGGAATTACTGTTGCAATACGGAAATTTCTTGGAAGTACCATTTGATGTCGTTTCAATACTCTCGGAGTCTGCTTGTTGTTCATTTGGGTTTCCACCA
>DNDO01000096.1:0-211 GCA_003484265.1 Anaerolineae bacterium | reverse complement strand
ATTGCGCTCTCCGATTTCATCCACCATCTCCGCAAGCGCCGGGATGAGTATCACAGTAATCGCCTTCGTCAACCGGAGGAGGAGATGCTGGAAGCGGTATTTGTGGCGGAACATTGTCTCCACAACCCAATTGAAGATCACATTCCCTATGCCCACTTGGGTCATTGAAGTTGATAGGGTTATTTCTTACATACGAATATCTATTCCAACT